>CAYUNP010000013.1:0-36756 GCA_964446085.1 uncultured Pirellulaceae bacterium | reverse complement strand
CCAAAGCCAATCGCCCAAGAATGTTTGGTTTGGTTCACCAAAAGCCAATTGTGCATTCGAGACGGACGTTGCGTAACCGCGCACGGCTACAGCGACGTTGGCTTATGGTCGACATTAAACACTGTTACCGTTGTTCCTTTCGTTGAAATGTGAGCTGAGTTACGGCGTCATCAAGGTGTCGTGACGTTCTGCGATTCTTTTCTGGTTGAGTCGGAAAGACGATCGAGCTACATTGCCAATCGCGAAACGCGGCTGATTTCTACTCCCATACAAAGAGCTTCCCACCATGTCCAAATTTGATGTTGCTGTACCCCACGTTTTCAAGAGCGGCGTGTCGATCAAACTGAAAGACTATGCCAGCGGGCCTCCGAAGGATCTGGACTTTGGCAAGAAGGCTGCCTGCAAACGGATTGGTCTCAACGCGGTAGAAATGGCGGAAAAAGCGAAACGTCTCTACGCGGAAAACCGCAGGAGCGTGCTTCTTGTGCTTCAAGGCATGGACACTGCGGGCAAAGACGGAACAATCCGCTCGGTGATGCGAGGCATGAACCCAACAAGCTGCCAGGTGACTTCGTTCAAGAAACCATCCGAGGAAGAGCTCGATCACGACTTTCTCTGGCGTTGTCACAACGCGGCCCCAAGGCGTGGCAACATCGGGATTTTTAATCGCTCGCACTACGAAGAGGTTCTTATCGTGAGGGTCCATTCCCTGGTTCCCCAAAAGCAGTGGAGCAAGCGATACGACCAGATCAACGATTTTGAAAATCTGCTAACAGAAAGCGGCACAAAAATCGTCAAGTGTTTCTTGCACATTTCAAAAGAGACCCAGCGTGAGCGACTTCAGGAACGGGTCGATGTTCCTGAAAAGCACTGGAAGTTCAATCCGGCAGACCTGGATGAGCGAAAGCTGTGGCCAGACTATCAAACCGCTTACGAAGATGCACTGTCAAAGTGCAATACTGAGCATTCACCCTGGCACGTCATTCCATCAGACAAGAAGTGGTATCGCAACCTGGTCATCAGTCAGCTTTTGAAAAAAGTGCTGGATGATCTTGATCCGCAGTACCCTGAAGCGGAAGACGACTATCGCGGACTGGTCGTCGAATAGGTCCCGAAACCTGCAGACCCCAATTCCGAATATCTATCTTGTTGTTGACCGTTCAGAATTCGCGGTTCCTGTCACCGTGCTTCCACCAAAAGTGCCCATCGTTCCCCCTTCGGGTGATCCGACCAGTCGCCGACGCGATTCGCGGAACAGACGGTTGACGAGCAGCCACATTCCAATCGCGACCGACAGCAGTATAAAAAATGCGAGCAACGCCAGTCTGCCAAGCCGCGCACTAAGTTCGCGCGACGGCTCAAGGATGGATTCGTAGTCTTCAAACGCGATGACGTGAATCCCGCCTTTTTCGGTGACCGACTGGAAGTGGCTCACTGAAGCATCGTCCTCACTCTGGGTCGCTACTTCGCCTACCGCAACACTGGCCACAATGAACTTTCGATCGTACGGCTCTCCTTCAGACGTTTTGCCAAACGGGTCGGTGCTGGTGGTCTTGCCGAAGATCTGTGACATATCGATCCTGACACTGGTCAACTCTTCGGGCAACTTTTCCAGCGGCGCCTTTTTACGAGTTGCCAGGAACAGCGGATGTTCAAGGACAACGGCACCCTTTCGCTCGGTTGACGGGTCTTTGCGGTCATCAACCAGCATCACATAGTGTTGTTCTTTGTTGTCGAAGTTCACCAGGCTTCCAAGGTTCACCGTGGCCGCAATGATACCGACGATCGTACCTTCGCTGTCATGAAGCGGTGCGGAAAAGGCGACTTTGGGAAGTCCGGTCGCCTGGCTGATAAAACTGGCCGAGAGATGCGACTTGTCGATGACCTGTCGGGTTTCAGGTTCCAAGCCGACTTGATATTTCCTGGGATCACTTCCGTTGTTCTTGCCAACATCCTCAACCATACCTGTGAAATAGGTTCGATAGGAATAGTTTTTCCCGACGGTGTCACTTTTGGACTTCCTGAAAACGGCAGCAATCTGGTTGCCCATCCTGTCCGTCACGAACCAACTATCGGACTCGGGATATTCATTGTCCGGGTCGTCCAACAATCGCTGCAGGATTGGCTGCAATGCCTGTCGCGATGGGTGTTCTTTCAGTGCGGTTCGTTGCTGGTTCATTTCCGGAGTCCCGTTTTTATTGGGATCGGCAAGCTGAGCACGGATCGCTGCCAGCTCGGCATCACTTCGCATGGTTTCGAAGGCTTCAAGAAATGCCTCGTCCCTGGCGACCTGTTCTACGACCCGAAAATATTCATCCAGTTGCTGGGTCGCGCTTCTGGCCGCGAATTTGGCTGCGAAACCGTTGCTTTCTCCGCCCTGCACAATGATGGCACTGGTTGCATCGCTTGTTGCCTGCCGGAAGGCCCACCAACCAAACAGGCTCATCAGAATCAGCAACAGCACGGGACCGAGAATCCCAAGCAACATCAGTGGTCGGTTCTGCTGTTTGATGTCGCGTTGCCGTAAAGCCGAAAGCACGCTTTGGGCACTGGCAAATCGCTCTGAAGGTCGAGTTGCTATGCAGCGATCGATAATGTCAGCGAGCGAACGGTCGACGCCTGGCAGGGCGCGGTGTTCCCGAAGTCGTTTCGAACTGCCAAGATTTTGTCGATAGACTTTTAATCGATCCTGTAACGTCTCAGCGTTTTCGATCTTCTGCTTTAGATCATCCGAGTAGTAAGGTGGTTTGCCCACAAGCATCGTGTAAAGCAACGCTCCCAGGCCGTACACGTCCCACTTGGCATCAGGAACGGAGCGCAAATCTGCCTGTTCGGGCGCCATGTAGAAAAGCGTACCTAACGCAGCGGTGTTATCCGTCTTCAATCGTGACTGACCAAAATCCGCAAGACGGGGCTTGCCGTCCTGATCCAGCAGAACGTTTCCGGGTTTCAGATCACAATGCAAAACTCCTTTGCCATGCAGGTGCATCAGCCCAATAGCAACTTCCTTGAAGACTTCTACGGCACGAGATACCGGCATCGACTCACCGGACTTGTTCAAATCTTCCAGTGATCCTGACTCGATGTAGTCCATCACGTAGTAGGGCGGCGACGCATCCCAACCCACGTCAAGCAACTGGACTACGTGACGATCCGCGGCCAGCACAACCAGCTTTTCGACTTCCTGGGCAAGCTGTTTGACATCGACGCTGGAACGTTGAGCGTAGAACTTGATTGCGACTCGCTTGCCCGTCTTTTGGTCGATCGCCGACCAGACTTCTCCGTACGAACCGCGACCGATGAAGCTCTGAATTGAGTAGCCTTCGATTTTCGCAGGCGGACGCGTCGGCTCAACGCTGAGCTTTCGGGCGTTTCGCAATTCATCTTCGGATTGGTGTTCCGTGAAATCCGAGGCCATGTAATTAATTCAAAAATGAGAAGGTGATATTTGCATCTTAACGAAACTGGTGCCGCTTTCACCAGGGCTCTAATGCCACATCATTGAATTCGGAATCGTCACACACCAAACGGGCTGGCTAGCAATGCAATTAATGATCTGGACAGCCGCGGGCCGCTTTGAAAGACTCCGCGAAATTATAGCAAGTCTTCTGAATGTCAAGTTCTGCGAGCCATTTCCAATGAATACAAACCTGGGTAAAGCCGTCCTGTTGCTGTCGATGGTCTGCAGTTGCGTCTTTGGATTGTCCAATGTCCATGCACAACTTCCATCGTTGCAGGATCTGACTCGAAACGTCAACGAGGCCGCTTCAAAGCTGGAAGAGAAGCAGAATTCAATCCTCGGTTTCAAGAAGCTTGAACTTCCGAGCGCGATTTCCAACATGGTTGATATTCGGTTCAGGAAGCCAACCCTGCCAAATCTGGGACTTCTCGACAAACTGAAGAATTTCGGCAAACCCAAACTGGAAGCCGAAGCTCCGACACAGGGTCCAATCCTGGCTGGCATTTCGAAAATTTTCCAACCAAAAGAAACCTCAACACCAGGATTTCTGGGCCGATTGTTAGGCAACACGTCTGCTTCCGGAAGTTCCTCGTCCGGTCAAATTGCCCAGGAAGAAATCGCCAGGCTTTCCAGTGGACTTCAGCAACATGTGGATCGCATGTCGCGAGAAGCCAAAAGCAACGCGACCGATTTGTTTTCCAACCTGGATACAAATTCTCCACAACCGCCACTGCGTTCAGCGCGACAATACTCTGGCCAGACGACATCCCGATAGCAGCAACGCTTGACGCTCACGACTCACGGTTGCATTGTCCATGCAATCGATTTACGGAGAGAGCGTGGCCGCTTCGCTGTCGGTATTCTGCGCGTTGCGAGCGCGACGTTCATCGCCCTGAATTTTGGCGATTCGATTTGGGATCTGTTCAACATGCAAGTTCGCTGCGACGACTTTGCCCTTTCTGTCGATCAGCAAAATGTACGGGAAGAAATCTACCGGAATCATCCTCTGGAATTTTCTGGAAGTTTCCATTGAGGCAATCGAAATTCCTTTGGGAATCTTATGAAGGCTGCTCAAGTCCTCCTCAGTCAACCCTTGTTCGAAAGCGAGAATTGGACGGTAGGTAGCCTGTTGGTCTCGATACTCTTCTCCCAATCTCTTGAGCCCAGCCACTGAGTTGGCGCTCTTGTCGGAAAAGAAAACAACGACGAAGTCATTCTCTCCCGGCTCGAAGGGAGTCATGTCGGGCAAAATTGTTCCTGAAACATCGAAATCTGTCCCAACCGTCATCGCCCGGGCTCGCTGTCGCCTGAGGACTTCCCGGAGCGTTTTCTTCTTTCCGGAATCAGGCAACCCATCGCATATATCGGAAACCTTTTTCCAGGCTGCTCCAGTCTCTTCTATCTTGTCAGTCGCCAGAAAACTCTCGTATCCCCTGATCAGAGATACCCACGTATTGACATCAGAATCTGGATTCTGAGCCAGTTTGTCGAGTGCATTTTCAAGGTCGCGAACTCCATTTGGGTCGCTCCACATAATCCGTGTGGGAAGTGTCTGCAAATCAAATTCGCCATAAATTGCAAGGGCGTCCAGTTTATTCGCCAGTTGCCGAATCGATGCGACCTCGCTTTTAACCAGTTGGTCACTGAGAACACCGAACCCCTGCTTGGCATACTTTCCTTTCGTCACTCCTTCCTTGCTCATCGTTAGCAACATTCCGGAAACAACGACCGCGTTTTGATGCGTCTTCAGATAACCATCTGAATGATTCACTACGGCCTCTTTGAATCGCTGCCAGGTTTCCTCTGAAGGAGAGTGAGTAAACTCGACCAGGGGAACAGTGCACAGCCAGAAGTGTGTTGCCTGCAACAGTTGACTGTCCGAAGCATCCAGGTGGTCTTTTGTGTATCGAATCAACTCTGCTTTCTCCGCTGCATATTCGATATTGTTGCGGACCAACATCATGGCGATGACGCCCTTGTCTCTGGTGCGAATTTTGGCGACTTCAATTTTCTGTTTCTGTGTCAGCTCCACAGTCGCTTCAAGTTCGTCCAGCTTTTTTTCGGAATCTTTCATTTCCTCTATGACAAAGAGAAAGTTATCCAGATCAGTCAACCTAAAAGAGGAAAGTCGATTCAGAACCTGGTCCGCAGAAAGCGACAATTGCTCCGCCTTGGATTCACTGGGCCCATCAGCAGCTTTACCTTTCTGATCGTCTGGAAATGCGACCACGTAAATCAGGTATCCCAGACCGCCCAATAGAATCAGGGCCAGCAACATTCTTAAAGGCGACAAGCCTACACTTTTGGTAATCCCGTCGACGCTGCGTTTGAGTTTTCGCTTCTGCTTCGAAAGCACGCTCGGTTTTGACTTGGACATGATATAAACTGATCGGAATCTTGAAATTGTCTGTTAGGGTTTATCGTAACGTGACCAACCCCGCTAACCTATTGAGTTCGGTATCTTGTAAGAAACGCCAAAAAAGCAATTGGCTAGTGAGTCTCCCAACTGCCTAACCGGCATTCGCCCCCAGGTTTGCTGGCACTTATTGTGTGGCAGCAAAGTCCCAAGTCCACCCGGCGCCATAATTCTACACACTTTATTCGACTTTTCCTGGCTGGCGAACGCCTTCACCGGCCATCTTCATGTGACCGTCTCCCAGCTCAGCGCGACAGATATCAGCCGCCTTTTTCAGTCGCACAACGATATCCGGGTGATCTTTCGATACGTCAACCGTCTCACCGATATCGTTGTCGAGATCATACAAAGCCATCTCGCATTTCAGATAGTCGTACTTGACCGGTATTCCATCTTTGCCACCATCACGCCCACCGAGGGTTCTGTATTGGTGTGGAAAGTGAAGTTTCCAACGTTGGTCCCGAACAGCATGCAGCTTTCCGCCGCCGTAGTAGTGAAAAAAGTACTTCCGTTCCAATTTGGCTTTCGGATCTTTTAACACCGGCAGAATGTTAATTCCGTCTATCTTTTTGTCAGGGCGTTTGGCTTCGATTCGATCCGCGATCGTTGGAAAGAGATCAATTGACGACACCATCTGTTCGCAAACGGATCCTGCTGGAATCACGTTTGGCCATTTCATGATGGTTGGGACCCGGCAGCCGCCTTCGTACATCGTGCCCTTCCCTTCGCGAAGCGGATGCGCCAGTCCGGCATGATCTCCGTAGTTCAGCCATGGCCCATTGTCACTGGTAAAGACAATCAACGTGTTGTCGGCGACTCCGTTCTTTTCCAGCGATTCAACAATTTGACCAAGAGACCAGTCGAGCTCCATGACGACGTCGCCATAGAGTCCGCGTTCGCTTTTGCCTTTGAATTTCTCTGAAACATATAACGGCACGTGCACCATCGAATGAGGCATGTAGAGCAAAAACGGTTTCTCGCGATTCTTCTCGATAAACCTGACGGCACGTTCGGTATACTGAGTCGTTAGCTGCGCCTGATCCTCACCCTTCACGTCAGCGTTGACGACGGTTTCGTTTTCATAGAGTGGCAGAGGAGGAAACTTCTGCGAATGAATTCTGCTATCCGGATCTTCCGGACGGGGGTTGTATGGCCACATGTCATTTGAGTACGGCAAACCAAAGTATTCGTCGAACCCTTGCCGAGTCGGCATGAATTCGGGCTGATGGCCCAAATGCCACTTTCCATAGCAAGCCGTTGCATAACCTTTCTGCTTACAGAGTTCTGCAAGGGTCATCTCGTCGGGATGCAGCCCAATTTTGCGATTCGGCATCAGGGCTCCGTTGATGCCAACACGAGTGTGGTAGCAGCCCGTCAGCAGCGCGGCTCGCGAAGCGGAACAGACGGCAGAAGAAACCTGGAAGTCGGTGAACTTCATTCCTTCGGCAGCCATCCTGTCGAGGTTCGGAGTTTCAATTCCTTTGGCTCCGAACGGGCCGATGTCGTTGTAGCCCATATCGTCAATGAAGATGACGACGAAGTTCGGATGCTCAGGCAGCGTGGCTCCGTGGTTGTTGAACGCCAAAAGTGCAAACAGTAAGCGGAATGCAGTATCGAAAATCGCGCTCGAAAGAAACATATGGTTAACGAGGTTGTTAGTGTGGCGACGAGTTTGAAAAGTGAATATCCAGTATAGTTGCTTTTGCCTGGCCGTGGCGCTAGATTGGAAGCCCCAACGCCAGCCAATTTTCAGTCGAGGATAACGTGAACGAGTCATCTGCAAAATTTTTCGAAGACCTGCTCAATGCTCCGGGCGTTTCCGGTTACGAGGAGCCTGTGCAGGCAGTGGTCCGCGAATATGCGTCGGAATTTGCTGATTCCATGGAGACTGATTCGCACGGCAACCTGATCCTTTGCAAGAATCCGGACGCGGATATCCGGCTCATGTTTGCAGGGCATTGCGATCAAATCGGGTTGATCGTTTCCTATATCGACGACAATGGTTTCATTTACACGCAGACCGTTGGCGGCTGGGATCCGCAGCAGCTGATTGGTCAGCGGATGACCGTCTGGACCGAAAGCGGCCCGATCGATGGTGTGATTGCTCGCAAGGCGATTCATTTGCTCGATGAAGCCGAGCGAAAAAAAGTCGTCAAGACGAAAGAGCTGTGGATCGATATCGGAGCCGCTGATCGCGAAGAAGCTGAAGCACTGGTGCGAATTGGCGACAGCGTCACGCTACGACTGGGCATGACACGGCTGAGAAACAACCTGATCACTGCTCCAGCAACGGACAATCGAACAGGCGTTTGGGTTGCCGTTGAGGCACTTCGAATTGCGGCGCATGCTGGCGTCAAAATCGGTGTCTATGCCGTCAGCACCGTTCAGGAGGAAATTGGGCTTCGGGGCGCACGAACAGCGGCCTTCAGTATTGACCCGCACGTTGGCGTCGCGATTGATGTGACTCACGCCACAGACTGCCCCAAGATTGACCGCTATCAACAGGGGAATATCCGATTGGGTTCCGGGCCGGTGGTTGTCCGAGGTCCCAACGTCAATCAAAAGGTCAACGCTCGACTTCATGAGCTGGCATCGGGCAAGAGTGCTTTGCCGGTTCAGGCCAGTGCCCTTGGGCGAGCCGCGCCGAATGATTCCAATGTAATTCAGGTGAACCGCGGAGGTGTCGCGACGGGTCTAATTGGGATCCCCAATCGCTATATGCACAGCGCTGTCGAAGTCATTTCGCTTGACGACATCACAAACGCGGCAATCCTTTTGGCTGACTTCGCTTGCTCGATTGAGTCTGCGACTGAATTTATACCGGGGTAACCCGGAGAGGCTTTGCTCATGAATCCGGAAAAACAATCCAACCCTGCTCGCGGAGGGATACTTCACACTTACACGAAGTACGATCCGGTCAATTTTCCGGGACCGCAGCAGGAGCAAACGGATATCGTATCGCCCATGATGGAGCAAATGCTTGCGTGGGGATCGCAACGACCACTCACCGAAGAGGAAATGGCCCGGGCGATCAAGATTGATCCTTCGCAGCTTGGGCAGTTCGGTCCCAGCCTGGATTACATGAAGGCGATTCTGGAGGACAAGAAACGGAAGCTGTTGGAAAAGTACGAAACAGAATCCGTGCGAAAAAAAGCTGGCCAGGCATTTCGCAAGAAAGCCAAGTCCGCTCCCCCGATGGAGAAGAAGCTAAAGGCCAGCTACGACGAGGCCGTGAACCGGCAACAACTTTATGATCTCGAAAACCTCTGGTACCGAGTCAACAACGATGCCGACAAAACAGCACAGCACCTGATGTCGGTCATCGCCAGGTTGCAGGACAAGTATCAGGTCGATGAACTGCATGCCAATTATGATTTCACCGGCAGGGAGTCGCTCACGATTCCCGAGGCGATTGAGCTTAAACAATTGCTGGACAAAATCGAGGAGTTGCTGAACCAGATTGAAGACGCAAAGCAAAACGGTCAGATTGCGATTCTGGACATCGAAGAGATGAGCCTGTTTCTCGACGAGAATCAACAGCATTCGCTGGAACAGATGCAGCGCCAGATCCAGGACTACATTGATCGAGCCGCTGAAGAGCAGGGATTCTCCAAAAAGGACGGCAAGTACGAACTGACTCCGAAGGCGTATCGAACGTTTCAGAACAAGTTGCTTTCCAGAATTTTCAGCCATCTCAAGGAATCCAACAGCGGCCGGCACTTTGATGCGGCTGTCAATGGCGAGGGGGCTGTCGAGATGCAGACGACCAAGCCGTATGAGTTTGGTGATTCGATCGCAAACATGGATGTGCCGCAGACGTTCATCAATGCAATGATTCGCGATTCAACCCAGCGACCGATCAGGTTGAAGTCGGAAGATATTGAGATCCATCGGACGCGTAACAATCCGAAGGCCGCTACCGTGATCATCATGGACATGAGCGGGTCGATGCGCTACGACAGCCAGTACGTCAACGTAAAACGGATGGCACTGGCAATGGATGGACTGATTCGCAGTGAGTACCCGGGGGACTATCTGAACTTTATCGAGATGTACACCTTCGGAAAGGTCAGGCGCCAGGGAGAGATCATTGACTTGATGCCCAAGCCTGTCACGATCCACCATCCGGTCGTCCAGCTAAAGATCGACATGAGTCGCGAGGAAGTTAGCGAACACATGGTGCACCCGCACTTCACCAACATTCAACACTCATTGCGACTGGCGCGGCAGCTGTTAGCCAATGTGAATACGCCCAACAAGCAGGTGATGCTGATCACCGATGGCTTGCCAACGGCACATTTTGAGGACTCAACCCTGTTCATGCTGTATCCGCCGCACCAGAAAACCGAACAGGCAACGCTGCGGGAAGCAGCGATGTGCTCCAATGAAGGCATCACGATCAACACGTTCCTCGTGCCCAGCTGGTCACAGTCCGAAGAAGATATTCGGTTCGCACATCGACTGAGTGAATCGACGACGGGACGGGTGTTCTTCACTTCCGGCGGAGATCTGGATCGCTTTGTCGTCTGGGACTACATCAACAAGAAACGCGAGATCCTGTAGAGGGCTCTCGTGAGCTCTCCCGTTGGCATTCACGGGCCAAGCAGACGTTGAGATGTATTGCATCGCGCAAGTTTACGAACTGCGCTGCCGAATCGCTTCCAAAAGTCTTTCCATGTCTTCTGGCAGAGGGCATTCGAGTTCCATTCGTTCACCAGAATGGGGATGGTCGAAAGAGATTCTTTTTGCGTGCAGTGCCTGTCGCTCCATCAGCAGCGTTTGATCTTCAGAGCGATTGAGATCACCAACACTGATCCTGGCTCGTCCGCTGTACAGCCGATCGCAAACGACAGGACAGCCAACATGTGCCATGTGGACTCTGATCTGATGCGTGCGGCCGGTTTTTGGTTTCACGCGAACCAAAGCAAAGCCGGAAAGTCTTTCGACTACTTCGTACATCGAAACAGCGGCACGGCTTGAATGGTGATTCTCGCGAATGGCTTTCTTTTCGCGTTGATACGGATGTTCGCCGATCGGCTTGTCCACGATGTCCCGATCCCGATCTGGCACAGGCGTTACGATCGCGTAATATTCTTTTTCGACAGTGCGATCCTGAAACTGCTGCCCCAACGCGGCATGCGCCTGATCCGTCTTGGCGACCAGGATGACACCACTGGTGTCGCGGTCAAGCCGATGCACGATCCCGGGCCGTGTCGGACCACCGATCGAACTGAGTGACTTGAAGTGGAATGCGAGCGCTGCCGTCAGCGTGCCAGACCAATGCCCTTTCGCCGGATGGACGACCATCGCTGGAGGCTTGTTGATGGCGACCAGATGCTCATCTTCAAAGATTAAGTCCAGTGGAATGTCTTCAGGTATGGGACCCTCTTTGGGAGCCTCTATGGGTTGGCAAACAACGGTCTGGCCGGGTTTAATTCGAGTCGACGATTTGGCTTTCTTGCCCTCAAGCAACACTTCCCCCTTGGAAATCGCACGCTGAAGCCTGACTCTGCTGTGCTTTGAGAAGTGTGAGACCAAAAACGAATCGAGCCGCATTTGGTCCTCATCGTCAGCCACAATGATGGTACGAGCGGAATTTGTGTCCGATTGTGTGTCAAATTCCATGGATTTGTTGTTATCTAAGCTTGGGGAGCGACGAGGGTATGGGGTATGATAAGGGAAATCGCTCTGTTGGCACATTAACAACAAACCGCGGGACGATTACGACTTCGACCTTGCGGATTGTGTTCGTTGGGGATCACAATCGCAAATTGGATGCGAAGGTCACTTGGAGGTTCACTGATCGATGAAGAAACTCGGCTTCTGCAAACAATGCCTCAGGAATGTCCCGCACGTATTGTATTTTCAATGGCCAGTTTTCCGGCTGTTGAACCGAAATCTTCAATTCGCCGATTCTTTGCCATTGGGCAGTTGGCATTGCTGCGGCTGTGAAAAAAATTCCTATCGCCTCAAACGCCCCGATCCCGAAGTCGACACCGACATAACGTCAACGGAAATGCATGACATCGTTCCGTGGCCCGACCGCAACGATCCAACACAAAGGTTCGGGTTACTGTTTCGTCGCAAACGGAAAGCAGATTTCGTCAAAGAAGCAGTTGGATCGACAACAGCAGCCGAAAGCCCTGGTTTTGAGCATGTCGGAAACGTAACTCGAAGCGATGATTCTCTGCTTGTTCGCAAGGCCAGAGCAGCTCGATATTCGAGAAAGTTCCGCGAGGGCGTCGTCGATCGAATTCTCTCTGGCGATTCAACGATTTCTCAGGTCCGCAAAGAGCTGAAGCTTTCTGAACGAGATTTGCTCGACTGGATCAACGATCGAATATTGCTTCAGGACAAAAAGATTGCCAAGCTTGGCCAGATCGTCGAAACCGTGAAGCAGATTTCGAACGAAGGAGCCTCACTGCTGGCAGCTGACACTCCAGCTCACCGCTTGAAAATCCATGCCGACGATATTGATAACGCTGCGGGAACCAATCCGCCAGTGAGCAAGAGCTCGACGATCGATGGTCGGGTCAATCGCGGCTAGTTGCTGAAATCGGCAACCGATCCAGGGAAGGTCGCCGGGTCCATGGTATAATCTCCATGTCGGTTTAATTGCCTTTTTCGTGGCATCGGCATTCAAAATGGGGGTGACTATCAGTGGCTGAAAAGAAAATGAAGTTCATCGAAATGACCGGTGCGACGCTGGAATCGATGTTGAGCGAAAAAGAGCTTAAAGATCTTTCAGGAGCCGGTGTCGACGATCATTCCATCGTCCGCGTCAATCAGCACGGCGACATTGAAGTGCGCCGCGAAATGAAGTGGGATGTTATCGGTGGCCTGCTGGGCAATTTTGAAGAACGCATCAAGAAGCAAACTGGATTCGAGTGGGCGTGAGCCACAGTCACGAAGACACCATCGTCGCCATTGCGTCACCGCATGGATCCGGAGTACGCGGAATTGTGCGGCTTTCGGGCACCGATGCCATCAAATTTGCTGCCGTTGATTTCCAAACGGCAGCAGGAAGTCCAGAACTTGAATCTCTGTCAACAGCTGACACGATCAACGGCAGCTTCGTTTGCGATGGAGTGACCATTCCCGGCACATTGTTAGCTTGGCCGGGCGAAAGCAGCTTCACGCGACAGCCGTCGGTCGAATTTCACACCTTTGGTTCGACTCCGGTGCTTGAGCTGATCGTCAAGCAGCTATGTTGCTGCGGAGCACGCATGGCGGAACCGGGTGAGTTTACGATGCGAGCCTTTCTGTCCGGACGTCTGGATCTGACGCAGGCGGAAGCTGTGCTCGCGGTCATCGATGCGAAAAACCGAAAGCAGCTGGACGTTGCGATCGACCAGCTTGCTGGCGGCATGGGAGCTCGATTGAATGAAACGCGAAACGAACTGGTGGCGGCGCTGGCGGAACTGGAAGCCGGGCTCGACTTTGTGGAAGAGGATATTGAGTTCATTACAAACGATGCGATGATCGAGAAAATGGAATCCGCCTGTCGCTCGATCGATCGGCTTATGTCTCAACTTTCAAAACGGGACAGTCAGAATGCGAATTTCCGCGTCAGCCTGTTTGGCTTGCCAAATGCAGGCAAGAGCAGCCTGTTCAATCGTTTGGCGAGAAAGGACCTCGCAATTGTTTCCGATGTTCAGGGTACCACAACGGATCGCGTGTCGACTGTTTGCGAAATTGGCAGCCAGAGAGTTGAACTGATCGACACCGCCGGATTGGAGACTGTCGAATCGAACCAGTCAATCGCTGCGGCTTCCCAGGTACAACGCCAAAATGAAATCGAACAATGTGATCTGGCATTGCTGTGCATCAATGCGACCGACTCGCTCAGCGAAATTGAAACTCAAATTCAGCAATTGTCAGAATTCAGGACGACCAAAGCGACAGTTGTACTGACGCAAACAGACCGTCTTGATTCCGCCGAACTTGAACAACGGGCGAATGAAGTCGCACTTGTATCCGACGAGTTGATTATGCTTGCGAATTCAGTAGATGATTCGGGAGCGGACGAATTGAGAGCCCTGATTGCACGTCAGGCTATCGAATCACAATCATCCGAATCAGCGATTGTGGGTTCAACGATGCTGCGAACTGGTGAGAGTCTTTCAGATGCCCGCGCGGCGATCGATTCGGCTTTGAGTGCGGCTCGACTCGGGATTGGTGACGAAGTTGTCGCGTCGGAAGTCAGATCCGCACTCGATTGCATTGGTTTGATCGTCGGCACGATCTATACCGATGACATACTGGATGTCGTGTTCGGCAAGTTTTGCATTGGCAAGTAGGAGCGTGGCTGCGGACTAACGCGGTTGATGCCGCAGTTTGACAGGCGGACTACTGGAGCGAGACGCTCCAGTCACGGTTTCGCAATGACCTGGCGGACCAGGCCGACGAGCTCCAGCCTCGGTTTGGTGGCCTACTTTTTCTTCGTTGCCTTGCGTGGTTTGGCCGCCTTCTTCGCAGGCTTGCTCTTCTTCTTTGCGGAAGCTTTGGAAGACTTCTTTTTGCCAAACGCCGAAGTCCAGTTGCTGCTGTACTCTTTGCTAGGTCCACTTCGCAAAATAGTCATGATCTTTTCTCAAAACGGGTCTAAAAATTGGCAAATCACTTCGACGGCCACTGGGGAATTTCCGAGTGTCCAGCGATGGGTTTTCGATAGATGTAAGTTAGTGTTGCTTCGTCGTTCCAGGGCGGCTGCAACATCACCGATTCCCGACTGTAATAACCTTCGTCGACTCCTTCGACCTGGTCAAGTTTGGCAAGACAATCGTCATCGACACAATAGAGCTCACCTTCAATAGATATTCCATCTTCGGCAACGATCAAACCAGGATACTCACCCAGGTCAAAAAGTTTGTAGTTCGCCTCCGTTCGTGCCAGCCCCAAAAAAGCTTGCCGCTGGAGTGCGTCATGCCGGCAGAAGCCCCGCTTGAGCGTGCCGTAAACGAAAACGCGATGCATTCTCTATCGCTCAGTAAGAACGATCGGCTCGGCTCCTTCGCCGCCGACCTGTCCAACTTCATTGAAATCAACGATCGCCTTTACTTTTCCGGCCGGCTCTGTCGCAAGGCTCGTAAAGAAAGTCAGATCACATTCGTGACGGCCAGTCTTGTTGGATTCACCAACATAAGAAACATCCACGATGTGTGTCTTGCTCTTACCATTCTTCTTTGCCGAAACGCGGAATGCTTTTGAGCGGCATTTCACATCCGTGATCTGAAACGGCTCGTCGGCACGGATAACAATTTTCTTGGTAACCTTCTTGCCCGGCGTCATGTTGTTCAGCGTAATCACGGACGGGCTAAGCTTGATCGCTGACCCCATCTTGGCAGTGAACTTCAGCGGAATCTGTCGCCGCTTCATGCCATTCTCTTCCACGATAAT
The DNA here is from genome assembly GCA_964446085.1 of uncultured Pirellulaceae bacterium. Lineage (GTDB taxonomy): Bacteria > Planctomycetota > Planctomycetia > Pirellulales > Pirellulaceae > Mariniblastus. Next base: position 21,481 of record CAYUNP010000013.1, on the reverse strand, counting down.
AAAAAGATCACCCTGACTGAATCCGTCAGGTGCAGAATCTTTCAAACGTGTTTGCATGGTGTACTGAATCTGATTGTTGATTCGCACAGGCTGTTGCAAGGCAACACCAACATGCGGAAAGGTACTCTTGATATCGACAATGCGGAAAAACGAATTTGGCGGACCCGTCAATGTTGTCTGCGAGATCGGAGTTTTGCCACGCGTAACCTGACCAAAGTCAATCGACTCAGGAGACAAACGAATCGCAGAGACGATCGTTCCTTTTACCGTTAGCTGCAATTCACCAGCCATCGGTGAACCGAACTGGACGGTGACGGTAGCTTGCTTGAAACCGTTGAATGGTTTGCTGTTGAAACGGCAAATAATGTCTGCAGTCTCCCAGGTCTTTAGCGTTCGCTTGGAAACAGCAACCTGAGTACATCCACAGCTTGAGAAGACACGCGAAATGTTAATATCTTCTTCGTAGATGTTTTTGATTTCGAATCGATACTCGGGCAAGTCCCCTTTTTTGACTTCACCGAAGTCATGCGAGAACTCAGTGAGCATTTTCTTTGCCCACTCTTGAGCATGCGATTCAGATACTGGGCTGACGCATAACGCCAGAACAATCAAAACAAAATTCAGAATGGCGATTCGATTCATCGAAGTTTCGCTCGGCTTGTCGAAAGGTGAGTATCAGAGATTATAAATCTACGTCAGCAGGCGAGGGAATCAACCCACAGGACGCCCGCAACTGTGACGTCACACGGTTTGTATCGGCTTTTCACTGCTGGGGCGTCACAAATGAATGAGCGATCTCCATGCGTATTGCGCTGCCCGCTCATTTTGCCTAATTGGCAGAATTATTCAAGTTTGACTGGAGCACAGGGATTTGATCAAAGCGTTGGTTTCAGCCCGCTTTTTGAGCCGCATTTCCTTCCTCGTTTCCCGATCCTGATAAACGAGTTTTTCTTCATCCGAATGGGCGACAGGTAGTGGAACTTCTGTAGGTTTGCCATCTTTACCCAAAGCGACGAATGTGAGGTAAGAAATTGCCGCTAATTCGATGGCTCCAGTACTGGAATGTTCCGTCGAAATCTTGATAAAGACCTCCATCGAAGTCCGACCAACGGAACACACGAAGGATTCGAGTCGCACGATATCGTCATTTTGAATCGGGCGATGAAAGTGCACTCCATCATTCGAAGCCGTCACGACAGGACAATTCGAGTGCCGCCTTGCCGAGATCGCCGCCGTCTCGTCGATGTGCTTCATCAGCAACCCGCCGAACATCGTGTTGTGCATATTCGTATCGCCGGGCAAAACGATGTTTTCCTGAACCGCATAGGAACGGCTCATCGGAATTTCTTTTCGGGACATCAGCAATCTTTCAGACGTTGTTAGTGGCTTGACGCTGCCGTATCAAATCGCGATACCGCTTCGAATTTTCGATCGCCAGAGCTTGTGTTGGAGCAACAATGGTGGCGTGTCCCATCTTGCGTCCCGGCCGAGCTTCCTTTTTTCCATAGAGATGCAAGAAGACGTCGCAATCAAGGGTCTCTGCAGCTGACTCAAACGCCGGATCTCCATCAGTCCACAAATCGCCCAACAGGTTGACCATCACAGCCGGCTCCAGCTCAACTGGCTCTGTCAACTTGTGACCGCTAACTGCAAGTGCCTGCAAATCGAATTGCGAAAGTGAAAACGAATCGATCGTCAGGTGTCCTGAATTGTGCGGCCGCGGCGCGATTTCATTGACAAGAATCTGGCCGTCTTTGCTGACAAAAAATTCAACGCATAGCGTTCCGACAAGTTTGAATTGCTGCGCAATGTCGATTGCAATCTTGCGAATTTCAATGGCGACTGCCTCATCAACAGAATGGTCAATCCAGGAAGTATCCAGAATGTGGTTTACATGTTGGTTGTGCACGGGACCAATCGTTTCAATCGTTCCGTGTTGATCGCCCGCGACAATCATCGAGACTTCGAAGTCCAGATCAATCAGTCGTTCCAGCGTGCATTTCCGGTCAGCGACTTCAACCCATACCTGTTCCAGTTCGTTTGTCGTTTCACTGCCTTGAAGTTTCCATTGGCCTTTTCCATCGTAGCCATCACAAGCCGTCTTCAGCACTGCAGCACTGTTTAACGTCTTCAAACCATCAACCAGGTCTTCGAATGTTTCGACGAAAGAAAAGTCTGCAGTCGGAATATTGTGCTTTTTGAGGAACGTCTTTTCGAACGAACGGTTCTGCGTTGTTTGCACCACGGCGAGCGAAGGCATCAAGGCAACTTTTTGATCAATCGCCGCCAGGGTTTCCGCGGGAATCGACTCAAACTCGTAAGTGACGGCCGCACACTTGGCAATCAGAGATTCGATCGCAGACGAGTCAGTAAACGAGCCACACACTAGTGCGTCAGCAAAACTGGCGGCAGGTTCATCATCGCGATTGCAAAAACAACAAACCTGATAGCCAAGCCGTTGAGCGGCTTGAGTGAAAAACATGCCCAACTGCCCTCCCCCGACCAGTCCAATCATTGAACCTTCAGGAAGTGGCGAAACAACAGAATCATCGGTTTGCGTCATGGCTTTAGGGCAAAATTCGTCTTCGTGATGAAGCTTCGCATTGTGCCAATTCACGCCCAAATCAACAAGTAGCAATCGCCACGAGCAACGCCTTTTCCGTTGAACGTTCGACGAAGCATGGCCTGAGTCCTGTCGAAGGCCAGTGATGCTCCTGCTGAAACACAAACGTTCAGCAGAAGCCTCATCTACAAACATCTAGTTGAACTCGGTGTAGTTCTGCTCTGTATAGATGGCTGGCTCGTCCGTGCCGTCGCCGTCCCAGTCACCTGCGATTGGCTTGTCTGCAACGCCACCAAGCTCAAAAGTCCGATCGGTGATGTCAAGTTCACGGTTTCCATTGGAATCAATGATCCAGGTGCCATCACGGTAGATCGCCATTTCTTCGATGCCGTCACCGTTGAAGTCACCGACCACAGGCACATCGCCTGCCTGACCAAAGCGTACCGTAACGTCCTGATGATCAAAGCGGCCATCACCATTGATGTCCAGCTCCCAGGTGCCGTCACGAAATGTACCGATCGATCGAATTCCGTTGCCGTTCCAGTCGCCAGTCACAGGCGTCTTGTCTTCTTCGTCCAGTCCGAAAACGTGATCGACCACGTCCGCCTGCTCGCGACCGTAGCTGGTAAGCTTCATCACACGACCACCGCTAGTCGCATCGACGGTACTTGGCGGAACGTTCTTGGGCGGCGTCAAATATCCATCGTTGTCAGGATTCGGCAAACCAGGCTCACGATCAATCGCTTCCTGATCGCGTTCCCACATCGGTCCATAGATACCAATATCGTCTTTGCCGTCCCCATCCCAGTCACCGACGACTGGACGATCTTCTCCATCGCCAAGTTTCGCTAACAGGTCATCCTGATCCCATTTTCCATTGTGGTTAATGTCGATCATCCAGTAACCGTCTTTGAAGAACGCGACTTCATCGATACCGTTTCCATCAAAGTCACCTGACAATGGAGTTCCACCGAGAACGCCAAAGCGAACTGAGCTACCCAGGCTTTTGATGATTTCATCGTTGGTGGTCGTTGTGAAAGTCCACAAACCGTCGTCGGTGTCGAACCGGGACCAGTCAGTATCGTTGATGAATCCAGCCTGTTGCCAAACTGATTCTGAATCGGCCGCTTCAGTTCCGGCTGCTCGTGGGAGTCCACCGTTGACGACGCTGAGGTGCCAGCTAAATCCGCCCTCTGCTTCACCCAACGGAAGTTGCTGGCCACCGGGGGCCGCGACAATCGTGATAAAGTTCCCTGACTGAGCCCCGGCGAGCGTTGGAAAGCCAGTGATTCCCGGATTTGGCCTGACTGGATTGGCAGGAACTTGTGGCGTTGTCGAGTTTGCCGGGTTCGGATTCAAAGGTCCCGTTGGCTCTGGTGGTGGCGGCAGCGTGATGGCGCTAACTTCAGTGAAGTTGTTCTGCGTCGAGATTCCTCCAGCATCCAGAATGATATTGGCGACGGTATCCTGCAATTGAGCGTCACTGAAAGTTTGACTCAGTGCGGCAATGGCACCTTCAACTTCCGTCGGAGAATTAAAGGCGACTCCGGAAGCTCCGTTTTCAGTCGGGCCGGCGATGTCGTTGGCGTCAAAGAGCCCTTCTGGTTGAGTTTCAACCACGACGTAGTTGCCCGCTGGCAAACCGAGGAACCAGTATTCGCCGTCAGCGTTGGTCTCCACAAAGATAGGCGAGTCCGGATCGGAAGAATCAATACCGGGATAGAAGTCAGCCATGACTTCGCTGATCGTAACAGGACGCGGAGCAATTGAATCGTTGGTTGGGTCAACGAAGAAATACAACTCAACGCGAACGCCTTCCAACGGCGTATCGATGCCTGCCTGGAAAACCCCATCGCGCAAATCCCGGAAGTTTTCTGGCAATGTGCCGTCTTCAGTTTCAAAGGCAGGTCCGTCTTCAAAGACGCGACCATGAATTTCTGCCGGAGCATGTTCACAGAAGTTGAAATCAACGAGTCGATCACCGGAACCAATCTCGATATTTGAGAGCAGGTTCTCCGATTCGGTTCCCGACCCTCCGCTACCAAGTCGCTCGCCACCAGTGAAGAAATCTTCCGGTTGAATCTGGCGAATAGAATAAGTGCCCGGCTCAAGGCCCGTGAATTGATAGAAGCCATTTTCATCGGTGACGGTCGTGGCAATAACCTGACCATTGGCATCAAGTAACTCAAGCGTTACGTTCGACAGTGGCGTTTCGCCCTGGCTGGCATCAAAGACACAGTTTCCGTTTCCGTCCAGGTGCACGATGCCAGAAATTGAAGCTGGAAGAAGTTCGCCGAAATCGTAGTTAACACCATTGTCACCACCTTCGAGCGTCACATTGAAAGCGTCCTGTTTGACTTCTCCGCCAAGTGAACCGACTGCTTCCTGTCCATCGATGAAATCTTCAGGCTGAATTTCAACAACCATGTATTCGCCGGCGAGAAGATCTTCGAAGCAATAGTCACCGTTTGCATCGGTTGTCGTTCTGCTGATCACATTCCCATCGAGATCCATCAGTTCAATGACGACGTTGGCGATTCCTTCTTCGCCAGCATCCTGACGTCCATTGTTGTTACGGTCGTGGTAAACGGTTCCTTTCAGCGACGCAGGCTCGTGCTCGCAGAAATTGTATTGCGTCCCGTTTTCACCCGAACCAAGCACGATTCCGTCGAAGCGATCGTTCGACACAACGCCAGTCGTTTGACCTGCAATATCGCCTACAACATCCGCACCATCGAGGAATCCGTCAGGCTGAACTTCTACGATCGAGTAAGTTCCTGGCGCGAGGTTGTCAAACTCATACTTACCGGTTGCATCAGTCGTTGTTGTTTCGATAACGTCGCCCTGTTCATTGAGCAACTGAATTTCAACGCCTTCGATCGGCTGGAAATTCGGATCGCTCGGATCCAGCTTCGTTTGGCCAGGGATATCAACGCTTACGTATCCGCCAATCGATGACGGGCGAAGCTCACCGAAGTTGTATTCAACTCCGTGGTCGCCAGGACAAAGCTCAACCTGGCTGAAGCGATCATTTGATGCGACCCCCACAGCTGCCCCGCCGACTTCACCTACGGTGTCCTGCCCGTCGATAAACGATGCCAACGGGTTGCCACCAGCTGGATCATTATTGATTTCTACAATTTCATAGATACCCGGCGGTAGCGCATCAACGCTGTAGTGGCCGTTTGCATCGGTGCGCACAAAAATCGGCGTCGTGTCGACAAATGGATCAACAGAAACGCCCTCTTTGGCGCTGACTCGGGTCACGCGGATCAGAACATTCGCGATACCTTCTTCGCCAGGATCCTGAATTCCATTGTCGTTGGCGTCATGGTACACGTTTCCTTCAAGCTGAGCCGGCAACACTTCCTTGAAGTCGTAGTCGGTTGCTGCTGTGTTGCCGAGCTCGATGTTGATGTTTCCGATGATGTTCTGGAAACCATCCCGATCACGCAGAACATCGCCACCTTCAGATCCTTCACGGGCGCCAACGTCAAGAAATCCGTCAGGCTGCGTTTCAACGAGACGATACTCACCAGGCAGCAGGCCCAATTCGGTGCCAAACTCATAATCACCACGAGCATCGGTTTGCGTGGTGGCGACGGTCTGAAAAACGTTGGTGTTTGGATTGAGTTGCTGAAGCTCGATCGTGACACCCGCAATCCCGTCTTCGCTGCCATCGTGAACGCAGTCCAGATCTTCGTCGTGATAGACCGTGCCGGAAATCGAAATAGGCTTTTCAATCAAGTCAAAAGCAACGATCGATCCGGCGGTGCGGTCAGACTGACCGGTCTCGTTATCCAGCGGAAGATCGATAGCCTGCTGAGCGACTGCCTCTCCCTCGGCGAACAGCGAATTGTACTCGTCGAAAAAGATGCCTTCCTGTTGCGGCTGAACAAAGCCACCGTCAAGCGTTACAACAGTCGATACGGACCGATCTTCGAACGTGAAATTTTCGTCTACGAACGTGGCATTAAAGAGTGAACCTTCGAACTCAACACCCGAGGCGATCACATCGACACGAAAACGTTCGACTTCGTCGACGTCAATCGTGAATGCAAACACGTCACCGGCTTCAAAGTTGTCCACGTCGACATTCAAAAGCAAACCGTCTGCCGAAACAGAGACGCCGCGGATATCTGCCGCCGTGATGCCAGAACTGTTTTCCGCGTCAAACTCAAACGCATGGTGACCGCCGGCTCCTGGCAGGCCTTCACCGACATCGAAGAACACGTCGCCGTCGGAAACCGTTCCGTTACCGTCCTGGTCGCCACTGATCGAGAACTGGGTCAACTGTGTGGTCTCGGCTCCGCCTTCGAAGCTGACTTCGAAATAGTCGGGCGTCGTATCCTGCCCGTTGTCGCCTTCGAGATAGGTAATGCCAGCGACAACAGGATCGGCAGAAAGAACCCGTCGCTCCTCGAGCACCTCGAAGCGACAACGTCGGTGACCGTCATCTTTGTTCGCAGTGTTTACCGCAGATGACTTGTTGTTGCCAAGAATACGATTCGAAATTTGCTTAAATAGGCTCATCGGAATACCTCCTGTAATGGCAGCCAGTTCATCCTGAACGGGCGTTGATGGGTCTGGGTGGGGCAGCGAGAAATGGAGTGGAGTAATGCTTAACGTCGACTTGGCCATCCGCCAGAACTCTGCGGCGATTTACTTGCCGAAAAGCTGCTTGCGGGTTTTGGATCGATGAATCCTGGAGTCACAACTGCCAGCTCGTTTGGATTCGGAGTCCAGATACGAACGGTCGTGTCAAAGCTACCGGAAACCAGAACGTCCTGTCCTGCATCGAGACAGGACACGGTTCCAGTATGTTTTTCCAATGAGCCAATCTCAGAACCTCGCAGCGTATTCCAGATGTGGATCTTGTTATCACTTCCTGAGGTCGCAATAACAGACGGTGCAATTGTTTTGACGGCGAACAGCTTCGAGGCATGACGCGGCAGCATTGTCGACTGAGCCGGGTCATTCAGCTTGTTGATGCGAACCATCTGATCGTCACCGGTGCTGATCAGGTTTCCGTTTTCGCTGAACTCAAGGGCGCGAATTCGACGTCGATGAGCTTTGAAATTGTGAACGACTTTCTCTGATTCAACATCCCAAACACGAAGCGTCCCGCAGCGACCGCCAGCGGCAACCAACTTGTTGTCAGCCGAAAAGGCAACTGAATGATTGTCATTGCACGGGCAAGTGAGCCTGGCGGCAGTCTTGCCTGTTTTGGCGTCGTGCAAAACGAGGCTCTGGTTGAATCCGACCGTGGCCACAAGTTTTGAATCGCTGCTGATCGCCATTTCGATAATAGCGTCCTTGCGCTTGGCACTGAACGCTGGCACAGTAAGTTCATCCGTTTCCCAACGGATCAAGCGATGGTCGTTGCCACAGGTAAACAGTGCAGAACTGTCTGGCGAGAACCTGGCTGATCGAACCCAGTCCGTATGTTGGCTGAGATGTTCGATGAATTGTTGGCTCTTGGTGTCGTAAAGCCCTACGAAGTGATCGTCGCCAACAATCGCCAACAGATTTCCCGACGGCTGAAGGCTCAGCCCAGTCACGACTGGCTTGCGTTTGGAGACACCACGTGGAACCGTTTGGATTTCCTGACTACTCCAACCAAGAGCAGACGGCATCGGAGTCGCCGAGAACCCGGTGCGCGTGGTGAGACAGAATGCGGCTGCTGACGCCGCACATAGAAAATGTCGTCGCTGAATCATGTGTTCCTCCTTGAACCGCCGTTTTGAGGGCATCGTCTGCTCCAGTTGGCCAGCGGGGTTCGGCCAATCTTCATCAAAACGGTCTGGGCGGTATCGGTTTTATATCGGTTGCGCAAATCGCAGTCGCCAATGAATTCACGCTGTCACATTCCAATGAAAGCGAGGTTTTCAGGATTGTTCGGCTTCAAGTTTGGCCGACCGTCAAAGTTTGCCTAATGGCTACGACACTTTGTCCCCGACGTCACGGAGAACGTGTTAAGATCTGCCGAATGTTCCAGTTGGATACCTTTCCTGTTTCCTCACTCGCGATCAAAAATGCCAGACGCAAAGACTGTTTTTCAGCATCGCTTCGACAAGATTGAAGACTACCTGCACCATCGCCCACCTTATTTGTTAGTGGGCAAGATTGTCGAGATACAGGATCAGCAAATCTCAACACTGCATCGGGTTGATGAAAAAGCGGACTTTATAAAGGGCCATTTCCCGGGTGCGCAGATCATGCCAGGCGCGATGATGCAGGAGTTTTCCACTCAGTCTGCCGGCATTCTGATCGCTGCGAACTACAACCCAATGGAAAAATACGACACGCATGATCCACTTTTCAACGAATATGCATTGGGCGTGTTGGTGAAAGTGAAACGAGCCCGCTATCGAGGGTTTGCCCGACCAGGTGATGTCCTGGAAGCGGTCGTGAAGATCGATGAGCAGATTGGAGACGTATTTGACTTCTCGTGCACGATTCGGGTGGATGATAAGACCGTCATGCAAAACCAGTTTCAATTGATGAACATCAAATCGTCTGTGTTACAGGGAAAGTAGGTCCACGAAAAAAGCCACCGCCGGAATCCCAGCAATGGCTCTCGAATGATCGATCAGCGGTCCCAAACGGATTGGACTACTTCTTGTCTTTCTTCTGGCCGTACTTGCCAGCAAACTTCGCCTTGAATTTCTCAACGCGGCCCAGTGTGTCAACAAACTGCTGCTTACCGGTGTAGAAAGGGTGAGATGCAGATGAGATGTCCACGAAATAAACGGGATACTCGTTGCCGTCTTCCCACTCAATGGTGTCCTTGGTCTTGATGGTAGACGACGTCAGGATTGCAAAGTCAGCTTTCTGATCTTTGAAGACGACAGGACGATAGTCGGGGTGGATATCAGGTTTCATCAGATTGACGGCCAGTGCCGTAAGTTAAGTCGTTGTTCTTAATGGTTTTGTGAATCGCAGATTCTAGTCAAAAACACACATCGGTCAAACGGTAATCGACACGATTTCCACCATGGATTAGGGATAAGCATTCTGAATCGCAAAAAACAGGCATCCTTGGCAATCACGTCAATTCTCTGACGACCAATTAACACCTGGAAGGTGATCTGCAAAACTGGAATTCGATTCTATTCTTGCCAATAAATCAAATTACAATGTGCCCAAAAGGAATGGGGCATCGGCGGAAGCGGGCCGAAAAACTCCTCCGCAGTCATCAGGAAAACCATGGATAGCCTTGCTGGTAAATTGCTCATTGCGACACCGGATCTCGTTGATCCGAACTTTCTTCGTACCGTCATCTTTCTGATTCAGCACACCGACCAGGGCGCCACCGGTGTGATCCTGAATCAGCCAACTCCAACGACGGTTGCCGCTGTCTGGGATGAAATCTCTGACGCAGAGTGTGACTGTGACCATCCGGTCAACTGTGGCGGACCTGTCGAAGGACCACTTTTGTCGCTACACCAACTGGGAGAAATCTCTGAACGGGAAATTATTCCTGGCGTCCATCTTTCGATGCATCGCGAATCGCTTCATCGCCTGGTGATGCAGAACGAAGTTCCCTTTCGCGTCTTCAGTGGGTATTCAGGCTGGGGACCGCTGCAGTTGGACACTGAAGTCGAACACGGCGGGTGGCTGACACTGGAAGCTTGTTCAGAACACGTCTTTGGCGAAGTCAATCAACTTTGGCGTCGTGTTTGTGAGCATGTAGGCCACGATGTTCTCAAGCCGCATTTGGGCAAAGTCTGGCCTGTCGATCCGTCGGTGAATTGAGCCACATTGTCATTCTTTTGATGATGCTGGAAGTGAAAAAGGCACTCGCTGGCTGGCTGTCCCATTATTGTTGTGATATCGTCGATGGATCAAATAATTTTCCTGGGGAACAGAAATGAATAAATCGCTCAACCTTTTGCAACTGTCTTTTGTCCTGCTCCTGACGGCGATTCTTGCCGACGTCGCACCTGCTCAGTCTGACAAGAAAACTGACAAGAAGTCGATGAAGACAATGAAAGCGGAAAAGGCTGAAGCTGATCCGTTCGAGCAAATTTCCTTCAATTCAAAAGACGGCCTGGAGATCACTGCTGATCTTTACTGGCAACACGACGACAAGACAAAACCATTCATTGTGCTATGCCATCAGGCTGGCTGGTCGCGTGGTGAGTATCGCGAGATTGCTCCGGCGTTGAACGAACTGGGATTCAATTGCATGGCGATTGATCAGCGATCAGGTGGAAAGGTCAACGGAATCGACAATGAGTCCACGGCTCGTGCCACCAAGGCGAACAAGCCCGTTGACTATGTTGATGCCGAACAGGATATCATTGCGGCAGTTGAATATGCACGTGAAAACTACGCCGCTGGGAAGCTGATTCTGTGGGGCAGCAGTTACAGCGCCGCGTTAACGCTTCGTGTTACAGGCGAACACTCAGACAAAATCGATGGTGCGTTGGCTTTCGCGCCGGGTGAGTACTTCACTCGATCGGGCAAGCCGGGCAACTGGATTGCGACATCAGCGAAAAAGATCTCCTGCCCTGTGTTCATCACGTCAGCTCAGAATGAAAAGAAGAACTGGTCGAAGATCTATGCTGCAATTGAGTCGGAAAGCAAAACTTCTTTCTTGCCAAAGACCAAAGGCAACCATGGCTCCCGTGCTTTGTGGGCTCAATTCAAGGACAGCAAGGATTACTGGAGTCCAGTGAAAACGTTCCTTGAGAACTTTACCGGGTAGTTTCCGCTGGATCTTGCTTCATTCCTGCGAGGATGTGAATTTCCGGAATGCGGCTTTCATTGGCGTTCGAATGTCCGCAGTCCCATTTGGCGCTGCGCGACATCGCAATGAAGCTGTCCAAGGAAGGCAAGGTTGAACAAGCCAAACCTGAGTGGAAGACGATCGCCGGCAGCTTCGGAAATCTCCTACGCGTCTTCTTTCTCAGGTGCTGGCCTATGAGTCAGCGGATCAGCTTCATCGAGCCGCGGATGGCTGTTTCGAAGGTCATCACCATTGATTCCAGCTCCGCCGTTGAGGCCGTCCATGTGAATCATTGTTTGGTAGATCGCGTGAATCGCCGCTTCGACGTCGCCAGTGTGCCCGGATTCAGAAATCGTGTGCATGTTGCGAATCGGAAATCCAATCGAAGTACAGGCTGAATCAATCGAAGCCAGGACAGCCGCCATCGCGTCAGTTCCGGTATCGCGCCCGGCAAGCTCATGCTGAACCGGAATGTCGTGCTTTCCAGATACTTCCGTGATCATCGAATTGAGCGCCGCACTGGTAACGGCTCCATGAGTCAGCGTGTAGCCCTTGCCCATCGTGACCGGTTCATAGCGACGATCGCCAATACCTGGTGCCGCCGCAAAGTCATGAGCCACGTCAACAGCGATCGTTACATCAGGTCGAAAATGTTCAGCCAGAACACGGCTGCCAAAACGCCCGATCTCTTCGTGTGAAGCCATCGCGCCCAGGTATCGAATGTTTTTCAGTCCCGACGATTCCGCGATTTGCCGTCCGATCTCTGCGGTCACGAAACAGCCGAGTCCGTTATCAAGATAGGCTCCCGAAAATGTGTCCGGCGCGAATCCTTTTTCAATCGGACGATCGTAGATAATCGGATCGCCGGCACGGATGCCGAGCGCTTCGACTTGTGCTTTTCGGTTTTCACCGTGCAGATGAAGTTCGAGGTACATCATCTTCGTCTTGATTCCATCATCGCCGCTGCGAAGTTTGGCATCCGCAAAGTGAATCGCACCGATGGCTTCAATGGTACCGCCTTTGATGATCCGCCACGATCCGAGTTTGTCCGGATCTTCACTGAACAGTTTTACTTTGTGTCCGATTAAAGTGGTCGGCAGCATCGAATCGGAGTTAACCCAAATCTTCCCGTCGTCACTGATGCTACGAACCTGCATACGGATTTTATCCGCGTGGCCAATCACCATCACGGAAAAGGCATCGGGATCATTCGGTTTCGTGTCGAGCACGATTCCAGCGTTGCCTTTGAAGCTGTGAATCGCCCAGTCGTCCTTCATGAATGTTTTCATGTACGGCTCGAGCACGCCACGAGTCATCGAAGCTTCCAGTCCAATTGGGCTGGGCGCATCGAGAATACGACGCATCAATTCAAAACGTTCGTTTGACATTGGCTCTTGCCACGGATTCGACTTGCCCACGGTTTCCTCTATCTGGGAGTGTGTTTGACATTCAATGAAGACAACCGCATGTTATCAAACCGCGCCGGCGTTGAAACGGGGGCGATGAAATTGAGTCAGCCAGAAAATCGCGTAAACAATAGAAGGGCGAAGTGCAAGTTTTGAGGATGTGCGATTGTCGCCTTTTCGATCCGCGAAAGTGTGGCCCGAACGTACTGCCGCGGAGCAAAAGTTGACAATCGAGTCGAATCCCTGATCCTGTTAACTTTCAACGTTTTTCGGGGCGTGAGGCACGACACCGATCAATGGCTAAATCAGGTCAGACGTGCCAACGTAGCACGGTGGTCTCCACCGTGGACATGCGTCAAAAGACATGCAGCAAACGGTGGAGACCACCGTTCCACAATCCAACGAGCTAGTTCTCAGACTTGCGTTCCAGTTGGTGGATGTGGGATCTGACATCTTCCAGATCCGGATTGATCTTTAGCGCGAGCTTGAAACCCGAGAGTGCTCCGCTCATGTCGTCCAGATGCATGCAACAGTGGGCCATGCCGATCGCAGCAGGAAAATGGTAGCGGTTGTAGTTCAGCGTTTGACAGCAATCCTCAACGGCGCCTACAAAGTCACCTTCGGCACAAAGTGCAATCGCACGTTGATTCCATGCTTCGCAAAGCGTTTCATCTTCTGCAAGAAGTCGATTGGAAAGCTCGATTGCTTCTTCCATCCTGTGGCGAGAAACCAGCTGATACAGACGTTGCACAGCAGCTTGCTGTTCGCCAGAGCCCTGACGGGACCACAAATCGCGAATTCCGTGATCCGCCAGCATCCTGACAGCACGGTCGGAATCAACCAATGCTCGCCCCATGATTTCGTTTTCGGAATACTCTCCCAGAAAACCGATCGTCATGATCGCCGCACGTCGGCTGATGGTCTGGCCGTAGGTCGCGAGACGACAAATCGAGCCCAGATTATACGAATTGCTCACCAGACGAATAAACTCGGCAGAGTTCTCGTCTTCCAGGTATTGCTGGTAAATCCTGTCCAGCAACGGATATCGGAGTGAGTCCGACATATCAGGTGAATCCTTGGTGAGCGGCCCGCGAAGGCGGCGAAAGTATGTAGAATCGTAAATTGACCATGTTGATTTTTTTCAACACGTTGGAAGGGTCGAGTTTAGTTGGCGCTGTCGAAGCTCACAACAATGAAGAATCAATGTGCAAACAGAACAGTCACATTTTGTGCCTCCCTGGGGCTCTCCATTTCAAGCCTTAACGAATATGCGAACTGGGTAGGCAAAATTCCCGGTCCGCTAGCGAAGTCCATGTTCAACAACTCCTACAATCTGAACCTGTTGATGTCCGGTTGTATGGCCATTGTGGCTTGCATCGCTTGCGGGCCTGCCGATGCCCAGGTTACCACCGGCTCCAACACACAATGGCTGCGAGGAAAAGCGTTGCAAGAGAGCAAGCTATTGCCAGTTTCCGTTTCGTGGACCAACTCTCCCCTGCGGGACCAACTCTATCAATTTGCCCAACAGCGAAAACGAGCCATCTTTCTCGATCGCCGGGTTGATCCAACATTGCAACAGACGTCACAACTTCTAAGACTGACCACGGAACAAATCGTCTGGAAGACTGCCGAAGCAAATGGACTCGGTGTGGCCCGAGTTGGAAACCTGCTGTACGTCGGTCCCAAAGACACCGCCGCCCGGCTGCCGTTTGTGATCAAGGCCGTCGAGAAACAGGCCAGGAAACTTGATAAGGCAACCCGGAACCGATGGAATGCCAGGCGTGAACTCCGCTGGCCAGCAGCAACTTCGACGAAAGAAATTACTGCCTGGTTTTCAACGTCCCTTGGCGTCAAATTTTCTTCGGACGTCGCCTTCGATGTCCTGCCTGAGACGGATTGGCCGCAGCTTTCTGCTGCTGAGCAAGTCAGTATTTTTCTGGCGTGTTTTGATGCCGCGATCGTGATCGAAGAAAAAGGAAACGCCGCGAAGCTTGTAGCGTTTCCAAAAATCGAATCGGGCACGATGAAGATTAATCTACGCAGCCAGGGCAAATTTGATCTCAAAGCGGCCCAGCGTCAGTTCGATGATTTAAAAATCCGAAAGTCGGGCAAGAGTCTCACCGTTTCCGGCGCCGTCACATCCATTGCAAAACTGGAAAGCTGGCTGGTTTCGCGACAGCAAGTCAAATCAGATGGCGATTTGACAGGAGTCTTCGACGTGAACCAAACTGGCAGGCGCAGGGATTTTTTGAAATCTTTGGCAAATCAAACCGATCGCAAGCTGGTCTTTGATGGAGAAGCCCCCCAAATTCTTCAGGATCGAATTACATTAAATTTGAAAGGAGTCAGTTTGGAAACGCTGATCGAGAAATGTCTTGAGGGAACCGGGTTGAGGTACGAATTGGACAGCAATTCGGTGAAAATAATTGCTGCTTCGCAATAGCTGGCAGGCACAATGGACGGGCTCATGAACCGCCTGGCTGTCCGAGGTGCATGGACTTTCCATTCCAATGTTTTACATTGTTCGAATCAACTGGCTGCTTCAGGATTTGTAGATGGATTTTCTGGTCCCACTTATTGCCCTTGCTTCGATGGAAATCGTGCTGGGCATCGACAACCTTGTTTTTATCACCATCGTCACCAGCCGGCTCGATCCGGAGCGACAACCGCTGGCACGTAAACTTGGATTGGCAGTCGCGCTGGTGTCGCGATTGTTGCTGCTCGGCCTGCTGTTCTTTCTGGTACATGGAGAAATGTTCAAAAAGCCAGTGTTCTCGCTGACCGATGTCGGCGTCCCGGCTGATATGGTTCGAAGGATCACACGTCCGGACATTAGCCACGACCTGGAAGTGAAACTTGATAAAGAAATTGTCGCCACGATTCACGAGAAACACTACGACGAAGCCAATGGCGTTTCGGTGAAAGATATCCTGCTGTTTCTTGGTGGGCTATTTTTGATTTTCAAGAGCGTTTACGAGATCCACGACGAAATTGGCCCCACTGGTTCCCACGAAGAAACAAAACCGCAAGCAAACTTTACGTCGGCGATCATACAGATTGCTATTATGGATATCGTGTTTTCGCTAGACTCGATTTTCACAGCGGTGGGAATGGCTGATAATCTGTGGGTGATGGTGGCTGCCATTGTGATTGCAGTGATCGTGATGCTGGTTTTTGCAGAGCCGGTGAGTCGATTCGTAAGTGCTCACCCGACGATTAAAATGCTGGCGTTAAGCTTCATGATCCTGATCGGCGTCTTGCTGATTGCCGAGGGCGTCGGAGCACACATCGATAAAGGTTATGTTTACTTCGCGATGTTTTTTGCCTTACTGGTTGAATTGCTTAACATTGCGTTGCGTAAGAAAGAAAATAAAGCGGGCGTCGAATTGGCTTAGGTCAATGGAACAGAAACGGACACATGAAGGCTGCAGAGTTCAGCGACATAGTGATCATCGATGAGACGGAGCCATGTCCGTATCTCAAAGGAGAGACCGCGCGAATGCCTCTGTGCATGCCTTTGGCAAAAATTACTCCTGCCCAAACAGACGTTCGACTGATGCATGGCTATCGCCGAACGGGAGAATTCCTCTACCAAACGAATTGCCCCAACTGCTGTGCCTGCGAATCAATTCGGGTTGATGTCGAAGAGTTTCAGTTCAGTCGCAATGCCCGTCGTGTGCTTAAAAAAGGCGACAACAAGTTCACACAGGACATTGGCGATCTGAAAGCCGACGCAGAACGTGTTGCATTGTTCAATCGGCATCGCCGTGCTCGTGGACTGGCCAAACGCGACACTGATATCGATATTGAAGAATACGTATGGGGATTTGTTCGCAGCTGTCTGGATTCGTTTGAAATCCTGTATCGCTACAACGGACAATTGGCTGCCGTTGCGATTTGCGATATCGGCAAAAACACGCTTTCAGCTGTTTACACTTACTACGACCCGGAACTTCTGTCGGACAGTATCGGGACGTATTCGATTCTTAAACAGATTCAACTATGCTCCGCCCGCCACATCGAACATTTGTACCTGGGCTATTACGTTGAACAGTCGCCGCACATGCTCTACAAAAATCGCTTTAAACCACACGAACGGTTGATCAACGGCGAGTGGGTTCGTTTTGAGTAAACTGTGCTTCGTTTGCGACGTTGTTATTTGAAACGTTTACGGAACCGCCCCCACAGCGTCGTGGGCTTCCAGGGCTTCATCATCTCGATCAGTGATTCCGGGAGAGGTCGATTGTTGTGCACAACGTCATTGATGATCCGCGCCACGTTTTGATTGACCTCGTCGGTTGAGTTCAATTGCAAGGCGTGTTCAATCGTCTGCAATGCTTTGGACTGCTCGCCCGCCAACAATTGGCCGACTGCCAGATTACCAAGCAGATCGATATTGTCAGGTTCAAGTGCGACTGCCATTTGCCCAAACTTTACCGCGCTCCGAAAGTCATTCTGCGACAACACGACGCTTCCGAGCTCTTTCAGGATTCCAGAGTTTTGCGGATTCAGCTCGTGGGCGCGTTCGAGCGAATCACGCGCCCGATCAGCCCGGTCGATCGCAAACCAGGCTGCACCCAACGTGGTGGCAGCTTTCGCCGATTCCGGATTCCTTGCCGCTACGCCCTGTAGTTCATCAATCGCCTTGACAAAGGCTTCGTTCAATTGCTCGGCCACTGGCCCAGCGCCGGGAACTCGATGGTGCTTCCAGACGAATCCCGAAACCCGATTGTAGATTTCTTCGTCCGTTTCGGTGTGCCGCGCATGATAGACAAGCTCCCCGGTTTCCTTGTGCCGATAGGTGTCGATCGAACCTTTTCGCTCCACGAACTCCAGATACTTTTCGACTTCCTCTTGTGTGAAATGCTTCATGGAATCCGGATCATGTTCCGATGCCGGAGCAATCACCTTGCGGGATTCGTTGCCAACCATCGTGGCGATCAGGCGGCGTTCAAATTCGAACAGGACCAACCAGTCGCATTGCGGCTCGATCGACTGATCTTTCTCATGAACCATCACAAAATCCGGTTCGCCAGATCTGCGACTCAGTCCTCGCAGCTCAAGGCTTTTCGAGAACTGTTCCGCGTCGACCTGAGACATGAAGCTTGCTTGCGAAAGGACTCCATCGGAATAGGCCAACGAACTGGGCACGATCTCGCCAAACTCTTCGGCGCCTCCTGCGAGGCAACGATCAAGTGCATCGTTTCGAATAACAACCGCAGCACACTGAATTTGAACCGGCATCGTTTCCCCTCCTTGAACGAATATCGGTAATTAATCCACCGGGAATCCACGTTTTCTCAAAAGCGCCTTCGTATCAACGTCCCGTCCACGGAAACGACGAAATCCTTCAGCCGGATCAATCGTATCTCCGACAGAAAAGATGTTTTCACGAAGACTCTTCGAAGCGGCAGGATCGTAATAGGAACCGGCTTCCTCGAACACTTCTGCCGCATCAGCAGTCAACGCGTCGGACCAAAGATAGCTGTAGTAGCCAGCGGAATAACCATCGTCAGCAAAGATATGATTGAACTGGGGTGTGCGATGCCGCATGCAGATCTCACTGGGCATTCCCAGTTTTGCAAGCTCTTCTTTTTCGAACTTGTCCGGATCGATGGCAACGTTTCCAGCAAGGTGCAACTTCATATCGATCAAAGCACTGCCCAGATACTCAACGGTGCTAAATCCCTGATTGAACGTTGATGCTTTTTTGATCTTCGCAACCAGTTCCGATGGCATTGGTTGCCCGGTTTCGTAGTGCACTGCGAATCGCTCCAGAATCTCGGGCGTCATCAACCAGTGCTCATTGATCTGCGATGGGAACTCAACATAGTCACGTGCGACAGCGGTTCCGGACTGCGACTTGTATTCGCACTGACTGCTCAAGCCGTGCAATGCATGTCCAAATTCGTGAAACATGGTGACGGCATCGTCCCAGGAAATCAGCACTGCTTCGCCTTCCTTGCCTTTGACGAAATTGGAATTGTTCGAAACGATCGGAGTCACGAACTCTCCCATGTTCTCCTGGGAACGATAGGCATTCATCCAGGCACCACTGCGCTTGCCTTGACGGGCGAAGGGATCGAAATACCACAGACCGGCGTGTTTTCCTTCTCGCAACACCTCAAAGACACGAACATCAGGATGGAAAGTCGGCACATTGTCGATCGCCTTGAATTCAAAACCGTAGACTTCTCCTGCCGCCCACATCATGCCCTCGCGAAGATTCTCCATCTGCATGTAGGGTTTCACTTCGTTCAAATCAAGGTCGTACTTTTCTTTGCGGACTTTCTCGGAATAGTATCGATAGTCCCATGGCTCGATTTTGATCTTCTCGCCCTCACGATCGGCAACGGCTTGCATGTCGGCGACTTCTTCCTTGACGCGGGCAACGGCTTTGGGCCAAACGGCAAGCATCAATTCCATCGTCTTGTCAGGAGTCTTGGCCATTTGAGGCTCCAGTCGCCAGTGAGCATGTGTTTTGTATCCAAGCAACAAAGCTCGCTGAGCCCGCAACTTCAAAATTGCGGCGATGATTTCGTTGTTGTCACGTTCGTCGCCGTTGTCACCGCGACTGTAGTAGGTTGTCCAGACTTTTTCACGCAATTCACGATTGTCGGAATAAGTCAGCACTGGCTCCATTGAAGAACGCGTGTTGTTGATCACGTACTTGAGCGGCGTCAATCGGCTTGTGCTGAAAGCAGGAAACATCTCTTTTATCTTTTTGGATTCTTCTTCATTGCGGGCTTTGGCGTTTGCGGCCATCCCTTCAATGATGCTTTCGGAAAGTCCACCAAGTTGAGATTCTTCAACCTCGGTGTACAGCTTTCCTTCATCGCCCAAAACGTTTTGACTGAAGCGGGTAAACAGGCTGGCCAATTCTGTATTGATCTGCGAAAGCTTTTCCTTGTCATCAGGATTTAATTTGGCACCGCGACGAACAAAGGTCTTGTAGCGATCATTCATCAAACGCTTCTGTGCAACGGACATTGATTTCATTTCTTCGCTATTGAAGACGGCTTCGATCCGTTTGAAGAGTCCTTCGTGTTGAGTTATCCAGTCGCCATGCTGCGACATCATGGGCGCCACTTTGGCTTCCATGTCCGGAATGCCACCGAGGTTCAAATTCGAAGTATGTACGCCAAACATTCGCTCAAGTCGGTCCAGGGCTGCACCTGCTTTTTCGAGCGGCACCATCGTGTTCTCAAAAGTTGGCGTCGCTTCCTGATCTGCGATGGCATCGATATCAGCTTTTGCCATTTCGATGGCTTTCTCAAAAGAGGGGATAAAGTCGTCGACGTTAATCGATCGCCACGGCGGCACGCCTCCATAAGGGCCAGTCCATTGAGTCAGTAGCGGATTTTTGGACAAGTCTTTGCCTCCATCCTGAGCAAAAATGTTTGATTGAAAATTGACTGATACCAGAGCGATCGCGACAACGGCGAACGACAGTTTGAAAGAGATCGTGCGGAACATGCGCTTTCCAGATTGGAGCAGGTTAGTCGATTCCACAATTGTATGGGCAGCCACGCGTGAACTGCAAGACTCTGTAGCATTGATCTGCTACGCGTGAACGAGAATACAGCTGCTACGTGAAAGATTGCGGCTGCGGGGCCTCGTTGCAGAAGTCAACAAAAGAACTGCGGCCAGATGCGCGAGATGCCGAGCCACGGTTGTAACTTCAAAACGCACAAACAGCGTCTACTTCGATTCAACTTTTTCTTCCTCAGGTCCAATCAGCCCGTTCTTCGTTAATTCAAACTTCTTTTTAGCGGCTGTGCTCTCTTCGATTTCCGTATCACATTCTGCAATGACCTCTTCAAGTTTTTTGAACTGATCAATGATGGGTTTGGCGTCTTTGGATTCCGGTCCAAACACAGCCAGGTTTTCGCGGATTCGCTTTTGCTCCGTCACCATGTAGCGTCTCCTGTGCTGAAAACGATTTAGCCTGGAAATTTCGGCGTCAATCTTTGTATTCAAGTCCGCGACCTTTTTCATCAACGCAAGATCGCTTTCGGGCAACGTGACTCCAGCTGCTTCCCAGGGTTTCGTGTTTATCTGTCGCTGTCGCACCCAGACGGCAGTAGTGACATCAATGTTGCCAAACGTGACAGCTAACTCCGTCGTTTCGCCAGCTTTGGCTTGCAACTTGAACAGAAGCTGATTGTCTGTTTTGCGATAGGGTTCTGGATCAATCGACGTCTCCTCAAAATTTTCGCGACCTGTTTTGATCAGCACAGTTCGGTCATCGACGTCCAGATTCACAACTTCAAACGTAACGACTCGCCTCTTTTTGTAAGTGTGCAAGAGCTTCTTGCCCTGACGTTCAACTTTTAACAATTCCTTGAACGCTTCCTCTTTGGATTGTTTCGCTTTTACAGGTCGGTCAACACCGAAGGTAACATACGCTTTCTGTTTGACATCGACACGCGGAAGGCTCCCATCTCCTGAGAAGTTACCTTTTCTCATCACTGAAATTGGACCCGAGAGCAATGAAAAGTCAGTATTGTTTTCCAATTCGATCGCCTGAACCGGTGTGATGTCCCCGTTTCGATTAGTCAAATCAGCAATGCTCAACAATTCGCCTGGCAATTCCATTTCAAATGCTGGCAAAGCGGCACTTTTGCCGGACCCCAGTGAGACCGGATCAGAAATCCGATAGACGACCATCTGAGAAACTTTTTCTGTTTCCGCTGAGTTTTGAAATGCTGTTCTGACGTCGACGCCTGAATCTTCATCACCGGCACCTGACATTGCTCGACCACCAAATCCACCACC
>CAYUNP010000012.1:11879-57376 GCA_964446085.1 uncultured Pirellulaceae bacterium | reverse complement strand
GAAGTCCAGGGATTTCAGAAGTCTGGAAAGTAGTGGTTTTTGTGTGGCTGGTGTGACTGGGGCGTCTCGCCACAGTGCGTACCTACTGCGGCGAGACGCCGCAGCCACAATTTCTTGCACCTGTCTACTGCGGAGTCGCCCGCAGCCACGATTCCTTACGGAAAGACAGAGCGATTGATTGGTCTTAATTGATCAGCGTACTGGTCAACACGCCAAGCAGCGCTGCGCAAAAGAGAATCAGGTAAGGTCGTTTGGCATCGTAACTTTGAATTGGTTTGGTTTCATTCATCGCGTTTACCATGTCGTTTGGAAGTGGGGAGTTTTACATCTGGAAAAAACTCTGTTTCAAATGGCATGCCAAACTTCATGCCTCGCAAAACAGCGTCTTTTGTTCAATTGATTGTCGTCAATTACGTGTCGGCCAAAATCAAACTGACAACAGCGAATCAATTGTCCTGGTCATCTGGATAAGCTTTGCGGGCTCTCAAATGACCTTCTGCTACATGACCCATCAAGCCGGGGATTATTGGCTTGAACGACAGCGATTTGATCATGAATCTGTTTGACGCTTCAACGTCACCAGTCATTTCGTAAAAAAGTCCAACATAAAATAAACCGTGGTATATCGAACTGTCGTCGCGCGGTTCCATATCCTCCTGGTAGCCACAGGCATCGAATACATCCTGCGGTGACCCTGTTCCGGCAAACATGTCGAAAACCTGCTTCATCGGGATCCTCGAATCCTCCTGAATCTGGATCATCGATTTGCGAGCCTCATCAACTGAGGTCAATTTGGCCTGACACAGCAGTTGCCAAACCGAATTCTCGACATCCTGTGAATAGAAAGTTTGATGCGTGTCAAACTGGTCAACTCCGTTCTCGAACTGGCCCGCATAATACAGTGCCAGACCTCGTTGCCAGAGTTGAGCCTTGATGTCGGGCTGTTCCTGAAGAACTTCATCGTACAGCGCCACCGCACCTTTCATGTCACCTGTAGCATAAAGGATTCGAGCAGCTTCCATCTTGGAACCCCAGGGTTTGGAGTCCCGATTCTGAAACTCAGTCATCGATTTGGTGACGGTGTCGATGTCGTTCTCCGCCAGTGCGAATTCAGCGATTCGGATCAACTTCGAAATGGAGGCATCATTGAAGCCAGTATCCCTTTCGATGTTCATGGTGGCTTTTTCAGCCGTCGATGCTCGAAGGTTTACTGCGACGTCTGATTTCGGTTTTTCGCATCCGCATGGCAGCAATCCCATTAGAGCTACCGTCAGGATCAACAAAAAACCAGGTTGACGATTCGATTGCATTTTTCTCTCCTTTATTGGTCGCGGTTGCGACGAATTGCACTATCGGCAACGATATGGCGATGACTTCGCACCCAACTGGAAACCAGCGAGTGAGCCAACCGAAGATATCCGAAAAGGACAAAGCACTTGGCCGCAATTACGATCGTGCTGCCTGGTTCTATGAAAAAAGTGCCAAAATCTATTCGACGAACCAGATTCGGGCCAGCAAACGTTATCAACTAAACCACATTGAACCGGGCCAGTCGGTTCTGTATCTGGGAGCCGGCGCAGGAGAGGATGCGGTGATGGCGGCGCGTCATGGGGCCAGAGTGACCTGCATCGACATCTCGCAAGGAATGCTCGACCAGGTTCAGAAGAAGCTCGACGAAGATAATCTGACGGCGGAGTTGATCTGCGTTAACGCTTACGATCATGATCGCATGGGTCACTACGATGTTGTGGCGGCGAACTATTTTCTGAATGTTTTTCGTCGTGCAGAGATGGCGAAGATGATGCAACACACAGCGAGGTTTGTTCGCGAAGGTGGAAAGTATCTGATCGCGGATGTCGCGACGGCTCAGGGCAATTTGCTGGCGAAGACGTTTAACGTGGGCTATTTGAAAATGGCGATGGGGTCCTTCTGGTTGATGGGTTTGGTTCCATGGCATGAGAACTATGACTATCCGGCTTTCTTTGCCGACGCCGGCATAACGCATGAGCACACCGAGTATTTTCGGTTTGCGAAAAAGGGGCCGATCCTGTTTCAAAGCATCGTGGCACGCGCGTTGCGATTGCCTTAACAATGATCTGCAAGATTTGCAAATCTCGCGCGCACCGACGGTCATGGAGACGACGAGTTTTAAGGTCTCTGCATGCATTGAGGGCTGACAGCCGTTTTCAAACGCCACTAACATCATAGACATGCATACACAGCCACGCGCCTCCATAGCTCGCTCGAATTTGGCACATAATTACGAGTTGCTACAGAATTGCATCTCCTGGAGAGGTGGGCGCGGTGGTGAAGGCCAATGCCTATGGGCATGTCGCGGAAACGGTTTCTCAGACGCTTGCTTCTATCGGCTGCAAAACCTTATTCACAGCGACAACCGATGAGGCGGTTTCTGTTCGAAATGCTATTGGCGACAAGGGGGCCATTTTCGTTTTCAATGGGGTTCCAGACGAGAAGGCCGATCTTGCCGACCAAGGCAAGAGCACGAGAAATCACGACTCTGTTTTACTTGCTACCGTTCCAGGGTTCGACAGCATCGGTTTTGCGGGCCGGTAGTTCGGCGAAACGTATCTCAATCTTGCCAAAAGTATATTAGATCTTTCAGTGGCAGCGGTTCGCGGCTTCCAAAATGGTACACGTTGAGTCCGGGAACGACGTTTTTTAGCAGGTCCCGTTCGAGCACCAGATAGCCGAGACGACGAGCAATGGATTCGCATTGTATCTTTTCAGCTTTGTGTTTCTCCTTTTCGAATTCATCAATCGGTAAACCGGCCGACCTGCGAATGCTCGATGAGTTTTCGGTTTTGGTGCGAGCGACGTACGTGTAGCTCAACAAACGCCCGACCTTGCTAACGTTGAGTTCGTTTGAATCCAATTCATCGCCTAAATAAATCACCCAAAAACTGCTCGCGCCTTCACTACGATGGTCATCCGCCGCAAGAATGCTACTGGCTTCAATGCCAGATTCCTTCAATGCAGCGACCAGCGCTTCGCAATCCGCATTGGCCAGTTGCTGGTCAGCTTGAGCGTACATTTCGAATTCGATTCGGTAGCGAATGTCGGTGCCGGGCTGATTCGAGTAGCGGCCGTACTGAAGAACCACCGCATGTCGAATCGCCGGATCGACTTCGAAAGGCCAAGGCGTATGCCAAATTTCTTTGACGTCATTGCGAGTTTCGACTGGGAAAACATCGTCAAATGAATTGTCGAGTTCCAACAACGTGCTGGCGGCCCAGCTGCGTGCGATTCTTTCTGCCGCTTGATCGTTGAATAAATCCCATAGAGGTTGCTGATCGAAATGCTCGTTGTCTTTCCAGGCCTGATGGATCAGCTGGCAAGCTTCTTTCCGCACTCCCCAGTCAGCGTTGCCTAACCGCGAAACAAGAGTTGCCTGATATCGATCTTCACTGGTTGGAGTTTGAGTCATTCCCCATCGGACAACTGCAGGGTTTTGGTGCATGGCCAGTTGTGACCAAAGGTTGTCGCGATCGAATTCAATGCCGGAAAGGTTGAGCAATTCGGACGCCACGCTTTCGCTGTCACCAATTCGATTGAGTATTTGTTGAAACGCTCTTTTGGCGTCTCGCTGATGGTAGTAACTGCTGGCGAAGAGATCTTCGATGACGTTTTCAATGAGTTCGTTGGCTCCCAAGGCCGCGGCTGCAAGAGTGAAATGTCGAATATCGTTTTTCTCGTCCCATGATCGTGATTCCGAGTTTGGGCTTTTGGTTATTAGCTGCGCCAGAATCTCAAAGATGACCGGAAAGGATTCAGTGACTCCTTGATCCACCAGAGCCCAAAGTGAAGAAGTTGTCGTTTCTGTTCTGACGACGTGGGCGATTTGGGCCCATTGCTCATCGGTCAATTCGTCTTTTGATGGAAGTGCCCCGATGCAATGAAATGCTTCTTCGCGAACGTACCAGGCGAGCTTCTTGTCGAGTGCGACGTTGAACAGGATTTCGGCGGAATCGGGCGTGTTTGCAATCCAGTCGACACAAAACCGCGCATAGTCCACAGGGCAATCGATCGTCTTGTTGTCATTTGCCAAAACCTGCCTGACGGTATCGAGAAGTTGAGAAGTTTCAAACAGGCCTCTTTCCGCCATCTCGCGTGCAACTTCCAGTCTTTCGTCAAAGAAGAGCATTCGCCCGTTGAATTTGCGCAGTCGCGTGGCGATCGCGTCAACTACTTCGTTTTGATAGGAAGCTTCCATGGAGAAAACTCTGAGGGAGATTGCTTAAACATCCGCCGGCGTTTTGGTGTCGTTGATTTTATAGGATGGGATGCCAATGCAAGCCAGAAACGCAGTCGGGTGAAATCTGTGGTTTATGCGTTCCTGTTGTATTCGATTCTTCAATGGAAACAGGGAACATGGAATACAAAACCGCAACGCCAGAAAACAAACGTATCGGCTGGGTCGGCACCGGAGTCATGGGCTTGAGCATGTATCGTAACTTGATGGACGCTGGCTACCAGGCAACCATTTTCTCGTGGACGAAATCGAAGGCTCAGTCTTTAATTGATGCCGGCGCGACTTGGGTTGATTCACCAAAGGAAGTTGCTGCGGCATCGGATGTCAGTTTTGCGATTGTCGGCATGCCGGAAGATGTCGAAAGCGTCTTTATGGGCGATACGGGACTTTTGGCCGGCGCGTCGGAGGGCGACGTCTCAAATCGTATCGAGCTGATCGGGATCGATTTGTTGTTGGCTCTAGCTGAACCTTGGCAAACGAATCACTGTCAATGTTGTGTTACCTCGCTTTGGTCGCTACGATTCAAATCGGTCAATATTCGCAAATGGGATTGCTGTTTCATGATTCGCGACGAACTGATGCCAGATCACGACCACGAGAACGAACCAGACGAGAATCGGGATTTACGATTCAGGTTCAGTCTTTGGGATATGGTTTTCTTCACGAGCTTTGTGGCAGTAGTCCTTGCCGTCCCGTCATTCGTGTTGGTGCCACTCGTTTCGGCTTCGTTCCTGGTACTGATGCTGCTGGGCTTCTTTTTTCTCGATATCGTGTTCTTTGGAGCCCGAAGACATTGGCAAGTCGGCGTGATGAGTAGCATTAGAATGCTGATTCTTCGCAGCGTTGCCTACAGCACGTTGATCATCGTCGTAGGAACGATTTCACTGGTTACGAGGAACGACTTTTAAAGGTTGCTCTCGAAATCCTACTCTTCCATCTGCTGGATGTACTGTCGTAGACGCTCGTTCTCATCAGTCACACCTTTGAGCTTCAGCAGATTTTCAACTCGCTTGAGAAATTCGACCCGGTTCACGGGCTTGGACAAGAAGTCGTTGGTGCCCGCATCGACAGCTCGTTCGATATCGCCGAGCTCATTTAACGCCGTCACCATCAGGACCATGATGCCTGTAAGATTCGGGTCGGATTTGATTTTCTGGCAGACTTCAAATCCAGAAAGCTTGGGCATCATCACGTCCAGCAAAATCAGATCCGGCTTGAAGGAGACCGCTTTGTCGTAAGCTTCCTGGCCGTCAACCGCGATTTCAGTTTCACAATCCATCGTGGCCAGATAGGCCTCAAGTAGTTCACAGTTCGCCTGGTTGTCGTCGGCGATCAGGATGCGATGTGTTTGAGAATTTTCCATGGTCGATTGAATTTGGCGAAACGATTTGTTGGCAAGCTTTGGATTATACGTTTTAAGGTTGGGTTCTGGAATCAGGCCAAAACCGTCTTGCCCGGTTCGCCAGCAAGTTCCTGGACGAATCGGGGAACTGCATATCCGGGCAACTCGGCACGAATGGAGCGGATCAGTTCAATGCCCCGTTCCGAGGATACATCAAAGTGGGCCGTCCCCCGGATTGGATCCAGACGATGCAAATAGTACGGCAGCACATCCGCCCAAAGGAGACGTTCGCTCAGTTCGACAAGCGTATCGGTCTGATCGTTCACGCCAGCGAGCAAAACGGACTGGTTCAGCAATTGCGTCACCGATTCGCCGATGGTTCTCAGGGAATTACAAACCGCATTGTCCAGTTCATTCGCGTGATTCGAGTGAACCACGACAACGACCTGTCGCCCGCTGCCCGACTTGCGAAACTTCCAGAATGTCTCCAGCAAGGCATCGGTCACGCGTTGTGGAATGACGATCGGAAGACGGGTGTGAATCCGGATTCGTTGCACGTGGTCGATGTCGGCAATTCGTTCGAAAATCGATTCAAGTTTTTCGTCGCTGATTGTCAGTGGATCGCCACCACTGAGAATGACTTCATTGACTGATGGATCGGAACTGATTGAGTCCAGCGTTTCCGTCCAGCGACGGTCACCGATCGCCGCAGTCTCGTAGGGAAAGTGTCGCCTGAAACAGTAACGGCAGTTGATCGCACAGGCGGCACTGGCAATGACCAAAACCCGTTTCCTGTACTTCTGCAGCAACCCATCAGAGAGCGTCGCGGCCTGTTCGCCGAGTGGATCGGTTGAGAAATGTTGTGGCGATTGTCCTTCTTCGGCGACCGGGAGAACCTGTCGTAGCAATGGGTCAGCGAAGTTTCCTTTTTCAATTCGATTCAGATACGGAATTGGCACGAAGACGGGAAAGTCGAGTGCTTCTGATGGCAATTTTTCAGTTTGTGGGTCCAATCCGACCAGCGATAGTAGCTTATCCACCGAACGAACAGCCTGTTTCATGTGCTGTTGCCATGTACAGCTGGCAGTTACAGAATGGTCAGAAGTCGTTAGAATTTCCACTTCGATGCGATCGCTGTTTGAGCAAAAGAAACCTGAATCGCACTTTTATACCAAATCAATCCAACAGACCCAGAGCGAGACCGGCCGTGGCCTACAAAACAAGCGATTTCAAAAAGGGACTCAAAGTTCAGATCAATGGCGAACCCTACGTCATGACCAGCATGGAGTTCAAGAAGCCTGGTAAAGGGAACGCGCTCTTCATTTGCAAGTTGAAAAATCTTCTGCGCGGCACGACGCTTGACCGGACTTTCAAGGGCAACGATACGCTCGAAGAAGCCGAGATCCACGAGACCAATGTGAAGTTTCTCTACAAGAGTGGCGACACTTACGTTTTCATGGATGACCAAACGTTTGAGCAGTTCGAAATGTCGGCCGAGCAAATTGGTGATGACTGGAAGTATCTCAAGGACGAAATGGTTTGCCAAATGACTTTCTTCAACGGCAACGCCATCCTGATGACGCCGCCGAACTTTGTAGAACTGAAAGTCGAGTACTGTGAACCGGGCGCCAAAGGCGACACCTCGACGAACGTTCGCAAACCTGTCAAAGCTGAAACGGGTGGTGAGTTTCAGACTCCCATCTTTATCAACATGGGCGACGTGATTCGCATTGATACGCGAACTGGCGAATACGTTGAGCGTGTGAAGTCCTAGTAGTTAACTGGGGCGAAGCAGGACTCGATACAACTCAGGCGGACGATGCCGCCGAAAATGAAAGAGCCGATGAAAGTTCAATTCTGGGGCGCAGCTCAAACGGTCACCGGTTCCATGCACCTGGTCCACGTCGCGGGTAAGCGAGTTTTGCTCGATTGCGGCATGTACCAGGGGAAACGCAAGATCGCGTTTGAGAGAAACAAAAAGCTTCCCTTCGACCCCAAGTCAGTTGATGCAGTTGTTCTCTCGCACGCACACATTGACCACAGCGGAAATCTTCCGTCACTGGTTCGGGGTGGATTTCGCGGTCCGATTTATTCGACTTCCGCGACTCGTGATCTGGCTGCGTTCATGTTGCTCGACAGTGCAAAAATTCAGGTCAACGATGTCAAATACGTCAATCGAAAGCGTCGAAAGAAAAAGCAGAAGTCATTTGAGCCACTGTACGAACAGCGACACGCACAGCAAACGCTGAAACAGTTTCGCACCGTTGAATACATGCAGCGATTCTCACCCGTTGAAGGCGTTGAGTGCGAGTTCCATTTTGCGGGTCACATGTTGGGCGCGGCTACGGTTGAGCTTGATCTTCGGGATAACCCCGGCGACAAGCCGACGAAACTGGTCTTCAGCGGCGACATTGGCCGTGCCAAAGTTCCGATTTTGCGAGATCCGCAAACGGTTGCCAACGCGGACTACATCATTATGGAGTCCACCTACGGAAATCGGAATCATCTGAAAACCGCCGACGCAACGAAAGTTCTGAAACAGGCCGCACAGGATACGTTTGACTCTGGTGGCAAGCTGATCATTCCGGCGTTCTCTGTCGGTAGAACACAGGAGATCGTTTACCGGTTGAATTTGCTGGCCGAAAAGAATGAACTGCCACGAATGAAAGTCTTCGTTGACAGTCCGTTGGCTGTTAACGCGACGGATGTCTTCCGGTCGCACGTTGAATGTTTCGACGATGAAATGGTCAACGCGATTCTCGAAGAAGACGATCAGGATCCGTTGATGTTCCGCGATCTGACCTACGTCCGCAAAACGGAACTTTCGAAGGCGCTCAACCATTTGAAGGAACCTGCGATCATTATCAGTGCGTCGGGGATGTGTGAGGGCGGTCGTATTTTGCACCACCTGAAGAACAACATCGAAAAAGAAAACACGACGGTTCTCTTTGCTGGCTACCAGGCTCCGCACACCCTTGGCCGAATTTTGCTGGACCAGTCTTTGGACAAAGTGAAAATCTACGGCGAAGAGTATGAAATGAACTGCAAAGTCGCCAAGCTGGAAGGCAGTAGTGGCCACGCTGATCAGGAAGAGCTACTCGATTGGGCCAAAGAAACCTGTGACAAAGGCAACGTCAAGAAAGTTGCTCTGGTTCACTGCGAGATCGAACCTGCCACAGATTTTAAGTCGCGTTTGGAGAAGCGAAAAATCAAACCAGTAATCATCCCTGAAATGGGCGATGAGATGATTTTGGAGTAGTCGTGACGTGACTGATGAACGAGCGATTTCCAGGATGCGAAATCTGGGGCCCGCCGTCGAAAAAGATTGGCGGCGGTCCATGGAGCCATTCACGATGTTGACTCGCGTGGATTGCCCGAAAACGTGAAGGCCCAATTCAGGGCTTTTGCAGCCGATTTGCGGCCTTCAGGGCGGTTCGAATAGCGAATTTGAATACCGATTCGACCTAAAATGTTGGCAATTACACGCTCGGGAAGCCGCCAATGACCTTGGAAATGTGCCAAGACACGGCAAAAAGCGACATTTTTTAATTCTTGTGCTGATGGATTCACAATATGGAGTGCCTGACTATGGTATAAATCTGAAATTACGCAAAGCTCCCTGCTAGCGTA
The DNA here is from genome assembly GCA_964446085.1 of uncultured Pirellulaceae bacterium. GTDB lineage: Bacteria > Planctomycetota > Planctomycetia > Pirellulales > Pirellulaceae > Mariniblastus. The sequence continues at coordinate 48,134 of CAYUNP010000012.1, read as the reverse complement.
GACTCCCCACTTTTAACGGGTCGCGATCTCGCCTTGATTGATTGCGATTCAACTCCACTGACTTGCAACATTGAGCCCCTAAAATGTTTCACCTGATTTACCGATCGGCTTTGTGTTTTTGCGCTTTTCTTGTCCTGGCCTCTTTGAGCTTCTCGCTGCATGCTCAATCTTTGTTGGAAGTTGACTTTGATCAACGATCAGCCGGCACTCTAAACGAAGACGACATTGAAAATGATTTCGGTGAGCTTCGGTTTACCAACGGCGTTGACGAAGGTCGCGTTGAGATCGTGAGAGGACAGCGAGCTTTTGGCGGAAGCGGAGCGTCATTGAAAGTAGATTTCGACGCCAACGGTGAAGGGCCACGTGAAGGAGGAGCACAGTGGATTGTTGAGTTCGAAGATAAATACGAAGAAGCTTATCTCGAGTACCGCGTTAAATTTGAAGATGGCTTTGACTTCGTTCGCGGCGGAAAACTTCCAGGGCTTGCTGGTGGATCCGCACCCAGTGGAAGTGCACCAGCTGACGGAGTGCGAGGTTGGGCGGGACGATTGATGTGGCGTACGAGGTTTCTGGGTGTATCAGGCCAGCCCGAACAGTTGACGTGCAACGGAATTTCGTATGCCAAGCACGTACATTCTGGATTCGCGCAGGATGGTCGACAGGAAGACGACGAGTTTTGGGTCGAGCGTGATGGTTCAGAACCAGTGATGGAATCGGATGTCTGGTACACGATTCGGCAGTACGTCCGCATGAATACGCCAGGAGAACGAGATGGTACATTCCGTGTGTGGCTTGATGGTCGCATGGTGCTCAATCGCGAAGACATTCAGTTTCGAAACATTCCGGACCTGGCCATCGACCGATTCTTCTTCAGCACGTTTTTTGGTGGCGGTGATGCATGGCGATCGAGCAAAGAGGAAACAATCTTTTTCGATGATTTCAAAATCACGATCCCGCGACAACGACTCGTTCCTGAACAGTATTCATCAGTGGGTGCCGCGGTTGCCGCATCGAATCCTGGCGACACGATCTTGCTGGGGTCAGCTGACTGGTTCGCGAACGTGAATCTTGACAAACCGTTGACGTTGGGCGGACGCGGGAATTCGCGGCTGATGGCTGCTCGGGGTGATCGCCCAGTGATCCAGGTGACTTCAGATTTTGTCACGATTCAGAATATGGATATCGATCGTGGGGCGATTGGGGTCGAAGCATTCAGCACTGCTCACGACCTGAGAATTCAAAACTGTGGCTTTAACAATAACTTCGGAGATGCGATTCGAGCGATTGGTTGCCGCAATGTATCGATCGACCGGACCGTCCTGACTTCAAATGAAGGTCGCGGTGTTTTGCTGGATCAGGTTGAAGGCTTCGTGATCACCAACTCTTCTGCGATCGGCAGCGGTGGCGCGGGTTTCGAAATGTTCTCCAATGGTGGTTTTGTCAGTGGTTGCGATGCGGTTGGAAACCGTGCTGGTGCAGGCTTCTTCTTCATCGGCGACAATTCGGGATTCCAGAATAACTCTGCCTCGGAAAATCTGGGCATGGGTTTCCTGATGGTCAGCAGTGACTCCAACGGTTTCGTCAATAACACAGCCAACCGGAACACACGATTTGGATTGTTGGCCTATGACGTTAATGATTCGTTCTTTGCAGGTAACCTGTTTGCCCGCAGCGGTGATGTTGGAGCGATTCTCGATAATGCAGATGGAAACGCATTTATGGACAACGAAAGTAACAACAACACCGGCATTGGTGCTTTCTTTTCACGGACTACCGATGACAACTTTGTGACTGGCAATTCGTACCAGGGCAACGCGTTCTCGTTGGGGCTGATCGACGAAGGCTCAAACTTCGTCGATGAATAGGATGCAGCGGTTGGGCTGCCTGTCGTTCAGGACAGGCAGTTCACACTGAGTGCGTGATCGTGTTTTTACTCACGTGATTCTAGCTGGTCACGCAGTTCGGCTGCCTTTTCGTAGTCTTCGTCTTCGATGGCTTTGTCCAGTTGCTCCTGCAACGTCATGCCAATATCGTACCGCTCGCGAACGCCTTCGCGGAATTCGGTCAAGCGAACGACCAGGTCGTCTTCTTCGTATTGTTCTTCTGCTTCGTATTCGATAAACAGTTTTCGAAGACGCTCAAGGCCGTCGTTAACCTCCTGAATCGCACGCTCGGTATCGACGCCATCGTCTCCCTCCAGCCACGCCAATGCGGCGGCCTGAGTTCGGTGATAGATCACAAACGGGCGGTATTGCTCATGATTGTGCGTCCATTCGTCATCAGGCGAGTAGTGCTTGCAAAAATCCATCAAGCCGAGGGTGTGATCTGCATCAGCAACCGCATTGCGGAACTTTTTCAATTGCAGCCAACAAACACGACGATGGTAGAACTGAACGAACTCCCGATCAATTTCAAGACAGTTTTGCTCATCGAGAGAAAACTCATCTGCCTCGATCGATTTGGCTTTCAGGAAATCGTAGTAGGTGGTCGCTCCATGAGGAGTCATGCCGTCAGGACGTCCTTCTGTTTCCAGTTGGAGCACACCCATGTCGACACGCATCTGCAGAATCTGACGCTGCCGTGATTCGAGCATTCGAACGTTGATCGCAAAAGGATCAAACGGCCATTGCTTGAGCAGTTCATCGATGTTGTGTTCTTGGTCCATTTTTGAATACCTGTGTGAGCGAAGTACCACTCCAGTATTGGATACGTAAAACACTCGTGTTCGGTTTGGTTGCCCCTACTTAAAGCCCAACCTGTGAAGTCGTCATTAACCGAAACGGATTCTAGCGATTCAACGGATTTTTGCCTCCCACGCTATCAACAGGACACCTGTTTTAGCCATAAAGTCGCATTTGGGTCTTTAATCGTCCATTCGAGGCGGACGTCGCCCTTTTTTAACCGACGATTTTTTCTTCTTCGAATCCAGTCGTCGTTGCCTGGAACGCTTTGATGGCTTGGTCTTTTTTCGCACCGTTGGCGCTTTTCGGATCGACTCAATCATTTCCCGAAGCTTGGAAAGGCAGTCGGCTACGTTGCGTCCCTGATCACGAAAACGATGGCTCATGACGATCAAGTCACCAGCCTTGGAGATTCGTCGGGCATACTTCTTCTTCAGTCGCTGCCGCATGGCTTCTGGAAGGTGGGTAGTATTATTTACGTCCCACTTCAAAATGACTTTTGTGTTCACCTTGTTTACGTTCTGCCCGCCTGGGCCAGGTGAACGCGCATAGCTGAATTTGAACTCAGTCAGTGGAATCTGAATGCTCGGAGTGATTTTTAACATGTGGAAATTTAATCCTGTTCGTGCCAGTGCCACGACCGCTGTGTTTCTGACGATGTCATTGTTGACGATGACGGTATTTGGACAAGCCACCGATTCAAATTGGGCTCAGTTTTTGGGACCAGGTCGAAACGGTATTTCGGCTCAAAGCGGAATCCTGACCGACTGGACCAGCGACCAGTTAAAACTGAATTGGACGTTGCCCATTGGCGAGGGCTACGCGATCGGTTCGGTTTCGGATGGCAAGTACTTTCATTTTGATGTGACCAAAGGCGACAAAGGAAACGAAGCCCGCTTGCGCTGCGTCGATCTGGACACTGCCGAAGTTGTTTGGACCTTTGCGGCTCCTTCTTCCTATAAAGACCTTTATGGGTTTGACGCCGGGCCACGTACCAGCCCGCTGATTCACGACGGAAGAGTCTACCTTTACGGAGCCGAAGGAACGCTCTGGTGCCTTGATATCAAAACGGGCGATCCGATATGGGAGATTGGTACGCTCGAAAGGTTCGGTGTTATCCAGAATTTCTTCGGCGTCTCAAGCAGCCCGATTGTGCATGAGGATTTACTGATCGTGATGGTTGGTGGGAGTCCCGAGGAGTCCAAAGCAATCGCGCCGGGCAAGCTTAATTTGGTGAAGCCCAACGGTTCCGCCATCATTGCCTTGAATCGCAAAACTGGCGAAGAGGTTTATCGGATGGGAGATGATCTGGCCAGCTACACGTCGCTGCGTCTTGTCGACATGCACGGGCAGAAAGTCGCCCTTGCCTGGATGCGGGAAAGCCTGCTTGGTTTTCGGCCTGACGACGGTGAGTTGTTGTTTTCATTTAAATGGAGAGCCCGGAAGCTGGAAAGCGTCAATGCGAGCACGCCAGTTGTTTCTGACAATCGGATTTTCATTGGGGAGACGTATCAAAAAGGTGGTGTGTTGCTGGAGGTCGATGAATCGTGGGCCACGAAAGTTGTCTGGTCCGACGACGGGAAACGTGACCAGTCGATGGCTCCGCACTGGAACACGCCAGTTTTGCACGAAGGGTCTCTGTACGGCTGCCATGGCGAAGGGCTTACCAATGCGGAGCTTCGCTGTGTTGATTTTCTGACGGGAGAAGTCCGCTGGTCGGTGCCGCGGCTTGGTCGGTCATCGGTGACGTTCTGCGATGGTCACCTTGTTGTGATGACGGAGAAAGGCGAGTTGTTTCTGGCCAGTGCGACGCCTGAGAAATTCGAACGCGTGGCGACTTATGAGGGCGATGTGAAGTTTCGCTCACCCTGCTGGTCGGCTCCCATTGTGGTTGATGGGAAGCTGATCGTGCGCGGCAAGGAAAAGGTGGCTTGCTTTCAGTTGAAGCCGTAATCGTGTCGCTGGCGAGTCGCGCCACACTGCTGGTTTCTGTGACGAGACGCCCCAACTGCTAACCCAATTCCAGGAAGATCAATGCTTGATTGACATTGATCGTCAAGGGAGCATTCGAATTCGCCAGGTCAGCGTTTTGAGAATCCAACACCAACGGATCACCTGATTCGAAACTCAAGGCGATTTTCTCGTGCGCCGATGTTGGTTCCGCAAGTCGAACTGCAACGGTCAGTTTTCCATTTGCTGCGTCTTTGTACCGCAGGATGAACAGTCCCTCGTCAGCGTTGGACTCAACGGTCAGGTGGTTCTGATCCAACAAACCACAGTTGCGAAGTTTCTTGCGAAGACCGATCAGTTCGCGATACCAGGCTCTCATTTCACCATTGCCCTCCTGCCACGGGCGAAGTTTTGACTTTTGAAACGAAACCGGATCCAGCGGCGAAAGCCCGGCCAGTTTTTCGTTGAGTTCGGGAAACTCGGCCGCCCTGCCCTTTTCGACGCCGTCGCGAACCCACGGATCCCTGAAGTCTACGAAAAACAAAAATGGATCTTCAGAAGCAAATTCTTCTCCCATAAAGATCATCGGTATCGCTGGGTAGAGCAGGTACAACGCAGCAGCAGCTGTTTGAAACTCCGTCGACGCTAATTGGTGGATTCGATGTCCCAGCGGATGGTTGCCAACGGTGTCATGATTTTGAAAACCAATCACAAACGCATCGAGATCAGCCTGTTTGCCCAAATCATGTCGTTCGTACGGAAAGTTCTCGTAGAGGAATCCTTGCTGGAGCGCGATCGGTAAGTCGGTTGTCCCGTCGTGATCGCGGTGGCACAAATCCAGGCCGGGTTGTCCAATCGACAACACGCAGTGCATCATTCCGTCACTCCAGACGGCATCGAACCCGGTTCCATGTGGCGACGTGCCTTTCGTAAGTGAAGCGTTGCGAACGTTGGTCTCTCCGATCAGATGGACTTCGCGATCAATCGTTTTTGAAAAGTCATCAACGGCTTGGGTGACTGCCATCGAAACTGGAACATCACTTTCGTCGAACATAAAATGAACGGCATCAACGCGCAAACCATCGAGTCTGTAATTCTCAATCCAGTGAACGGCACATTGCGACATGAAAGCTCTGACGTGCTCGCAATCCTTACCGTCGAAATTCAACGCATCACCCCACGGAGTCTTTCGTTTTTTCGTGAAGTAAGGAGCAAATTCAGAAAGATAGTTTCCTTCCGGTCCAAGATGATTGAAGACGACATCCAGAATGACGGCCACGCCCTTTTGATGGCAGGCATCGATGAACCGTTTGAATTCGTCGGGTGAACCGTAAGTGTTTTGCGCCGCAAAGATACCGACGCCGTCGTAGCCCCAGTTCCATTTGCCAGGACATTGAGCCACGGGCAGGATTTCAATCGCGGTGATGCCAAGCTCGATAAGCTCGTCGACTCGGTTAATTGCCGACAGGAAAGTACCTTCTTTGGTAAACGTTCCAATGTGCAATTCGTACACAATCAAATCGCGTTTAGGAATTCCCTTCCAGTTGGTTGCCTGCCAATCAAATGATCCATGATCGACCGCGACATTCCAATCATGCACTGATTCTTCGAATGCATGCCCTGCCGGATCGGGACGTGATTTGTCTCCATCAATACGAAAGCGATAGGCATCGCCATGTTTCAGGTCGTTAACCGTAATCTCAAACCAGCCATCGTCCCGACGTTCCATCTTTTGAAACCTGGAATTCCGCGTTTCGAGTTCAAGCGTTTTGCATTTGGGCGCCCAGGTTTGAAAGGTGACGTTTCGGTTTTCGAAACGATGACCAAATTGATGTCGCATGTTTTTTCTTGATCGAATTTGTTTGTTCAATCCCAAATGATACCCTAAAGAGATCGTCCGGCTTAAAAACCTGTAATTTTCGTTCTCGGCGATTTCATTGAGAGTCATTTGCGTTCTGAAACGTCGTTCCGCTAAAAGCTCGGAGAGCTGAGCGACATTGTCGCTCGATTCCCCGAATCGAAAGCGCCTGGTTAAGGCGGGCGATTTCTAAAGCCGGTAATACAAACAACTTTGCGAATCCTCGAAGCTCCGCCAGTGCGCCGTGTCAAATTGGTTAGCGTCTACGTCGTGATGTGGCCAAAGCGAATGCAAGGCCAATAAAGGCAATGGAAGATGGCTCTGGAACAGCGACAGTCACCAAAGTTGGAATCGGAATCAGACCAGCGTCAGTTTCACCAAAAACATACTCGTTGCCAGCAGTACTCACGAGTGATGTTACGGAACCACCGATTGCGACTGTGCCACCCAATGACGAATTCAAAAAGGCAACTCCGTCTGAATTCAGTTCGATGTCGACAAACGAATTTTCATCCGTCTGTGAAATGTCAACGGACCCAAATGAAATTCCCTGGCCCAGGTCATCGAATGCGCCGATCCCACCAGTGCCATCGATTAGGCTCGTGACGTCTCCACCGAATTCGAATAGAGAAAACGATTCGACAGTATCCGGGCTGTTGTAGCCATCAGTTGGCAAAGACAGTCTTAGAGTGGCACTGCTTAATTCGGATGAACCACTCAAATCGAACACGAAAAAACTGTTGCGTTCTGAGCGTTCGCTGGCAAATTCAAAGATGCCAGTCAGATAGTTTTCGTTGTCGATCTCATGGAATCCGTCATCCCGGTACCAACCTGTATCTTCAGCCTCAACAGCCTCAACAGTCTGGGCAGAAGCCATTGTGGGGAAAGCAAATCCCAAACAGAGTAGGAAAAAAGCGTTTCGAATCATGGTTGCGCGCCCCTGGAAAAGACAAACAGTTGTGAGAAGGCCCCACGTTACTAAAAAAGATGCCTGGCCTCGGAAGAAATGTTGCGCCGCGAAACAGATTGCGCCTTTATCGAAATTCAATTCGTTACAGGCAGAAATGTCAGTTCATGTTAACTCCTTACATCCGATCCAATCGCTGCGTCGTACGCATTCTTGATTCCTCGTGTGCGTGATAGAGTTTGGCTCATTGCTCCAAATGAACTTGCGACCAGAAAGCGGCTACGTTCTCTCGGAACTTGAAGATGCTGATCGAGCGAACAAGGAGCGCCGAGTATTCACTCGCACGCCAGAAAATTGCGTTGACGATACAGGACGATGCTCAAGCAAATACCAGATCGATTTGCTCGATTGCGCTTCGAACTTACTGTAGCCTATAGCAAGATGCGGGTTCCGGAGTTGTCAGAATCGGTGACTTCGCCAATCACGCACGCATGCTCGAATCCTCCATCGTTCATGAACCCAAGAACTTCGTCAGCGGATTTGGCACTCACGCCAAAGAGCATGCCGCCGCCAGTCTGTGGATCGAACAGACTCGCGACGCTGCGGTCGCCGATGTCGGCTCCTTCGAAACCAATCGATGAAACGTTGAGGCGATTGTCGGGAGCCAGCGTGCTCTCGACATTCTGGTCCAACATCTCCTGGCAACCAGGAAGCAAAGGAATCGAATTCAGATCAAGCTTTGCAGACTTGTCGCTCGCCACAAGCATCTCTTTCAGGTGACCTGCCAGGCCGAATCCGGTTACGTCGGTCATTGCGGTGATGTCGCCGCGTGTCGCCAGTTGCAAAGCGATTTGATTGCTCAGTAATAGTGAATCCACCAGGGGTTGGAAGTACTTGCCCGCCAGGAGACACTGCATCCACGCGGCCAGTAAAACGCCGCTGCCAATAGGCTTCGACAGGACCAGCAAGTCGCCAGTCTCCAATTGTCCTTTTGTTTTAAGGTCTGCGATCTGGTTGCCCATTACGGTGAATCCAGCCAACAAACGTGGACCTTCGATCGAGTGGCCGCCAACGATTGTGGCTCCCATCCTGGCCAGCTCTTCGACGCTTCCAGCCATCAGCTCTCGCATGATTTGAAGCTGCTGTCGCCCGTGAACCATCGGAAGCTGCACGATCGCCAACGCCGCATTCGGTTGGGCGCCCATCACAAAGCAATCGCTGGCTGAATTGAGTACCGCGATGCGACCCGTCAGGTACGGATCATCCAGGGGACTGGCGAAGAAATCCGTCGTGACACTGATTTCTTTTCCGGGAGTGCGAATCACAGCAGCATCGTCCGGTTCTTCCAGGCCAATTCGTACGTCCTGGTGCTTCGGGATTTCAAGTTCTTCCAGCACCGACGACAGAATTTGGCCGCCGATCTTTCCACCGCAACCAAGACAGCGCATCAGCGATTCGGTATCGACGGGCATGTCTTCCATCGGCATCGGAGTGTAATCCTGGTACATCTCCATGAACTTTCGGTCGATGCGGTCCTTCAGCCACCAGCACCATTTGGCATAAAAGCCTTGTCCTTTTCGCTGTGCGATTGATTTTCCGTCTGCGGTGTTGATCAGTTTCAAATAGTCAGTCTGTGGCTCGTAAGGAGCCATCCGACGATCGCCATCGATGTGGTTGCGAATGTTCTGCCACAGGATGGGCCCCTGTCTTACTGCAAACACTCCAGCTTTATCGGTTTCGCTTCCAGTGATGGTGCCCGAATCACCAACCGCATAAATCACATCGCTGTCGATGGTTTGCAGCGTCGGTCGAGTCGCGATGAAACCGCGATTGTCTTTTTCAACCGGCAGTGCGTCGAGCAGTTTCGGTGCGACGGCTCCGGTGCCCCATATGACAATGTCGGTGTCGATAAGCTTTTGAGTACCAAGCCGAATCGAGTCGGCGTTGATTTCGATCACGGACCGATCAGTAATCAGCTCGATGTGCTTCTCTTCCAGTTGCGCTTCGATCAGTTTTTGAGTAGAGGTCGCCAGGCCTTTGCCGATTCGTGAAGATCTGGTCACCAGCGAGATCGCGTGCGAGCGTCCTTCGATGAGCAATTTTTTCTTGAGGCAAAACGCAGTCTCGATCGAGCCGATGCCGCCGCCGACGATGCTGATACGCACTTCCGTATCTTTGTCGAACTGATCCAGACGATTTTCGAGTCTCTCCAGAAAGGTCTGCATTGGTTTGATCGCAAACAGGCTTTCTTCAGAATTGACATCAACGCCGTCGAAAGTTGGGATTGAACCGATGCCGATCGACAGTTGGTCGAATCGCAGTGGCGGACGGTTGGCGAAAAGAAGCTCCTGCTTCTCCACGTCCAGGCCGTTGACTTCTCCAATCACCAGACGAGCATCCGCAGATCGACAAAGTCGAACCAGGTCGATCTCCATGGCATCTGTTGGATATTGGCCTGCGAGTACACCTGGCATCATTCCCGAATAGGTCGCGACCGGATAGTTCGACACGCAAACGAGATTTGCGTCCGAAATCGGGTTCATTTTCCACATTCGCAGTACATGGGCATTGGTGTGCCCGACTCCCAGGAGTACAACCGTGTGCTTAGCTTTGTTAGATGCCATTGAGTGAAATTCCGCGATGTTAGATGCCGTTTCAAAACTGCCGATTCTCATCAAGATTAGTCGAGGTGACCAGTCTGGAACAGGGCGCAAGGGCGGGAAATCGGCAAGCTCTGAGAGCGGAGCTGAGCGGGAGCCATCGCCAGAGACGAGAGACTATCAATGGCTGTTCGAATCGCTGTTTATTGCCGTCTGTTTTTTTCTCTATGCTGGCCAGCCGGCTCCGGACGTTAATGAATCTCACTATCTCACAAAAGCAAAACACTTCTGGGACGCGACGTATTGTCCCGGCGATCTGTTTTTGGGTTCCTCGTTTTCGCACTGGTTGTTCTACGCGTGTTTCGGCTGGATGACCAAATTCATGTCGCTGACCGTGTTCGCGTGGACGGGGCGGATTTTGACATGGATCCTGACCGCGTTTGCCTGGCAGAGACTTAGCTACGCGATCGTCCCGCTGAAGTTTATGTCGGTTTTGTCTGCATTGTTCTTTCTGTTACTCAATGACAAATTTCATTTGGCCGGCGAGTGGGTTGTGGGAGGCTTTGAGGCCAAAGGCATCGCTTACTTTTTTGTGATCCTTGGACTGTCGCAACTGGTTAAAGGAAACTGGCGCTACGTGTGGCCGTTGCTTGGCGCGGCGTCGGCTTTTCATGTGCTCGTTGGAGGCTGGTCCGTTTTGGCGTGTCTGTTCGCGTCAGTGGTCGTTCAAATTCGACGCGCCAGCAACCGATCGACGACGCTTGAGTTTTGGAAAGTGAGAACAAACAACTGGTGGTTCCCGCTGGCGATCGGTGGAGCAATTTCACTGGTCGGCGTTTTGCCACCGCTGATTTCTGACTGGGGAGCGACTGCGGCAGACAAACAGTTTGCGTCACAGGTTTACGTTGGGCAGCGGATTGCGCACCATTTGGATTTCTCGGCGTTTCCAACATGGCATGTGGCGAGGTTTGCGGTTTTGGTTGCTTTTTGGGGATTGCTTTATCAGTGGTTGCGAAATCGATTGATGCTCAATCCGGTCATCTTTCACCGAAAGTTGGAACCGTTACAGGATTTTGCAACGGGAGCACTACTGATTTCGTTTTTCGGTCTGATCCTTAGTGGGCTCGCTGAATCGGGAAACATGTTCTGTGTTGGACTGTTGAAGTTCTACTGGTTTCGCCTGGCGGATTTTGCGGTGCCGGCAACGATTGCTTTGGCGAGTTGTTTCGTGATCGCGTTTTGGCTGGAGCTGGAAAACGATGTTTTTCGGCGTGCTTCGTCGGTGATTTTCGCCGTTTGCGTTTTTCTTGCGGCGGGGTTGCTGTTCCTTGAAAAGCACCGACTTCAGATTCCCAATGCGGATGTTCGGTCATTGCCGCAGTATCCTGAAAACGATACCCGATTTCGGGAGTCATGGCAAAACTGGCTGAGAGTATGTGACTGGATCAGGGAAGAGACACCCGAAGATGCGGTGTTTATCACTCCCTTTCAGCAACAGACATTCAAATGGTATGCGTCACGAACGGAGGTGGTCGCGTGGAAGGATATTCCTCAGGATGCCGCGTCGATTGTGCAATGGCATCAGCGGTTGAAGGCGATTCAGGAACCGCAACAGTATTCGGAGATGCAGATTCTGACGTATTCTGATGAGCGACTTGCTGAGCTGGCAAAAGAATACAGGGCAAGCTACCTGTTGATGCCGCAATCGGTCTATGACCTGGCATGCAATGATCCGGAAATCGGCAAACCAAAGTTTGACTGCATCTATCCGCTTGCCGGAGAAAAGGCGACCTGGGTTGTGCTGAAATTCTGAGTGGCAGCGGCAATCCTAGTTTGGCTCGCGTCCCCATTCGTCGAGGTAGCGCAACAGCGGGTAGAGGAAATATTGAATGACCCGTTGCTTGCCGACTTTGATTTCACAGGTTACCGTCATGCCAGGCATCAAGCGAAAATGTTTGCCAACTTTTTTCAATCCATCCGGGTTGATCATTTCAACACGTGTGCGGTACATCGTGGCTGCTTCCGGATTGACCAGCGCGGCTTGTTGATCTTTCTCGAACGAGCCTTCACTGATCTTTCTGACGACTCCATCGATGGTGCCGTGCTTCTGGTAGGGAAATGAAGACAGCTTGATGCGGACCTGACTGCCCTTGGGAAGTGTGCTGTTGGCAAACTGTTCGCGGGTACCTTCCTGGACAAGTGAGATGTCTTTTCCAAGCACCTCGACTTCGGCTTCAAAGAGTCCTTCCAGGGGCACCAGTCTGAAAATTGGTTCGCCTGGGCTGGAGACGGATCCAACGGAAACGTCGGCGACTTCGAGAACAAAGAACTCTTTCTGCGGCAAGTCAGCTGGAACTCTCATTTCAACCTGAGAGTTAGTGTGAACGACTTTGGCAAGTTCCTGCAAAGCGTCCTTTTTTTGTTGGGTTCGTTCCGCGAGTTGAACAATCACCTGTGACTGCCAACTTGCATTGTATGCTTCGATTTGAGCCTGGACGGCTTCGATCTCTTTGACCAGTTCCTTGCTTCGTGCCATCGTGATCATCAGGGTTTTCTTTTCGCCTGCCAGCTGAATCTCGATTCCATCGAGGTCCTGTTGAGATCGGGCGCCTTTTTCAACAAGTCCGCGAGTCTTTTCACGAATCCCCTGGTATTTTTTAACGCCGGCAGCTTCGTGTTCGATTTGAGCTTGGGTGCTGATGAGTTGCTGTTGATACTTTCTCTCATTTGCTTCGAATTCTCGTCGCTTGGCGAGCAGCTCGATCTTTCGTCGAACGAAAATAGATCTTTCCATGGCCATGATCGGATCAGCTTCGGCTTCGGCTTGCGGCGGATTAAAATCAAGGCCATCGCGCTCAGCTATGAGTCGTGCAATCTGCGCATCGACCGCTTCGATACGCCCTTCGAGTTGTCTCAGGTCTGCTTCGGTATAGGTCGGGTCGAGTGTCGCGAGGATGTCGCCAGCCCGGACGCGGTCGCCGAACTCGACGTTCATGCTGCGAATTTGAGAAGCCACAGAAGTGTCGATGACGACAGGGGGATCAACCGTGATCAGCTTGCCCTGAGCGGTCACAATCTTGTCCACTTCTGCCCAACACGACCACGCGACGGCAAATATCAAAAGTGCAACGACTGTGTACAGAGTCCAGCGTGCTCCACCGGGAACGGAACGGGTTTCGATCTCGACTGCATCGGGTTGGAACTCAGTGAGCAATCGGTCGTGGTTGGTCCGTTGACGAACGGCTTCGGTACGCGCGCCTTCACGTCGCAGCTGACGTTGTTCGCGAACTGTCAGGCCTTTGTCATTGTCTTCAGTGTTTGGATCTTCGGTTGTGGCCGGTTGATCTACACTCGTCCCGTTTGTTGATACCATAGTTCCTGATACACCTTACAAGATTGCAATAGTTGTTGATGCGTCCCAATCATGTCGATCTTGCCGCGTTCCATCACGATGATCTGATCGCAGTCTGTTAACGTTGTTAGACGGTGTGAAACGATGATGACCGTACGGCCTTTTGCAATTCGTTTCAGATTCTTCTGGATGATGGCTTCGCTTTCAGGGTCCAGAGCACTGGTCGCTTCGTCGAAGATCAGAATTCTGGGCTCTTTCAAAAGTGCCCTGGCGATTGCCAATCGTTGCTTCTGACCACCGGAAAGGTTTGAACCATTCTCTTCCAACATTGTATCGTAGGACTGCGGCATCCGTTCAACAAATTCTGCAGCGCCGGCAAGTCGAGCGACATGGACGACTTCCTGGAAGCTGGCGTTGGTCTTGGCCATCGCAATGTTGTCACGAATCGATCCGCGGAACAGGAAGTTGTCCTGCAACACGACACCAATGTTGTGACGGACATGGGAGATGTCCAGCTCTCGCATGTCCAGCTTGTCAACGCGAATGATTCCGGATTGCGGTTGGTGCATCCCCTGAATCATGCGCGTGAGCGTTGTCTTTCCTGATCCACTTCGTCCCACAATTCCAGTGATCTTTCCACGAGGGACCGAGAACGAAACATTGTCCAGAGCCGGTGCGCCAGTCGGAATGTAGCGGAAGGTGACTCCTTCGAGTTCCATCGCTCCGTCGATGATCGGACGCAGTCCACGACCGATACCAGGCTCTTCGTCGCGGTTCATGACCGTACCGAGCATGCGAACAGAAAGTGCACATTGTTGATACGAATGTACCAGCGAAACAAGCTGTACCAGCGGTCCTGTCACGCGTCCGGAGATCATCTGGAATGCAACCAGTTCACCAACGGAGAGTGTTTTTCCGAGTACAAGGCTGGCACCGTACCAAACGACCGTCACCGTCAATAATTTTTCAAGCAGTTTGGACATCGTGGTCGCAGCGATCGAAATCTTGCCGACGCGGAAATGCATGGCGACGGCTTGAGCAGAACTGTCGTCCCAGTGTTTTCGCTGTACCGGTTCCATGCTCAGTGCTTTCACGGTTTGAATTCCGTGAATGGTTTCTACGAGCATCGCCTGACGTTCACCTTCGGCGTGGTAGAGCGCTTCGAGACGTTTGCGATATGGCACCAGCAGGACACCGATGTTGATTCCCAGCAGGGCCGAAAAGATCAATACGACCAAAGTGAGTTGTGGGCTGTAGTAATACAGGATCGGCAGGAAGACGAACAATGCCGTGGCATCGAGCATCGTCAGAAACAGGCTTCCGGTCAGAAACTCACGGATCTGACTGGTCTGCTGCATGTGTTTTGTCAGAACGCCGGCAGTGATTTGTTCGAAGAAGTTCAAAGGCAACTTCATCAAATGCCCGAAGGTACGCGTGGCGACCCGGACATCGATTTTGCTCGTCGCGTGAAGCAACAGGTAACTTCGCAGATAACCCAGAATTGCATCGAAGATCAGGGCAAAGCAGATACCAACAGTCAACACCTGCAGTGTCGCTCTGGCATAGTTGACCAGAACCTTGTCGATCACAATCTGGAAGAAAAGCGGAACGACCAGTGCGATCAAGTGAATGAACAGGGCCGCTATCGCAACGTCGATAAACGCGGTGCGCTGTTTGAAGACTTCTGGCAAAAACCAGCGCAAGCTGAATTTCTGTTTGGTGTCCAGCAAGGCAGTTTTCTTTTTGGCGAGAATCACTTCGCCTTTCCAGGATTTTTCAAATTCCTGTTGCGTAAGGAAAATGAAGCCCTGTTGATCAGCCAGTGGATCGAAAATGGCGATCTGCTCAATTGAGTCACCTTCTTCGTCGCTTTCCCGCATTCCAACAGCGATCACAAAGTTGCCGTTTTCCAGGCGGATCATCGCAGGAAACGCCTGATCCAGTTTTGTGAGCTGCTTCCACGTGAGGCGGGAGTGCTTGATCTTCAGGCCGGTATCTTTTCCAATGCGCAGTACGCGTTTGAGACTTGGTTCATCGAACTCAAGCGAGTAGTCGTGAATCAGTCGATCAGCGCTAACATCAATTCCATGATGTCGTGCGACGAGCGACAGGCATTGGAGCGAGGTGTGTTTGCCACGCGGGTCGTGACCGTTTTGGTTTGACGAATTTGTTTCGCCAATTGGCTTCGAAGGTTGAGCCCGCTGTGGCTGCGGTTTGGGTTGCGATTGCGACGGTGATTCAGGTGTCGATTTTCTCGTCTCAGGAGACTGCCCGTCTCCAGATTCAGCCATAATGCGATCCAGATCTTCGGCTGAAAAACGCTTTTCCGTAGAATTGGGATCGTTATTGGGTTTAGTCATAATCGTGGCAAAAACCGGGGGCAGTGTTGAAGATTGTACGTTCCAGTTATCCCCTTATTGGTATGAAAAGCGAATTTTGAGTCTTGATTGCAATTGCTGTTAGACGGCTGACAAATTGAGTCAATCCTCACAATCCGATCTCCTTGACAGTTAAGTAGGTTACCGGAGGCACTGTCTTACCGATGTTTACGATTCATTTACAAGTAGGGAGAATCAGGCGATGAAGTCCGTTGCAGCTGAGATCAGAAAAATTGTTGTGGACGTTGAGCCGAAGTTACGGGAACTCGACGGCGATGCGATTGCGAATCGAACGTCACCCAAAAAGTGGTCTCGTAAGGAGATCCTTGGACATTTGATTGATTCTGCATGCAATAACCAGCAGAAGTTCGTTCGGACGATGCTGCAGAAGGAACTTGAGTTTCCAGGTTACCGACAAGACGACTGGGTCGATGCCCAGAAATGGGTAAAAGCTGACTGGTCTGAAATGATTGACCTGTGGATGGCTTACAACCGGCACATCGCCTTTCTGATCGAAAACGTCGATGAAGGCAGTCTTTCAAATTCGATCACGATCGAATCAGTCGGGCCGTTTACGCTCGAATTCATCATGCCAGACTATGTGGAACACCTGAAACATCACTTGAAGCAAATCTTCCCGGACATCGAACTGGAAAACAGTTTTGTGAATGTTTACAACGCGTGAATTGATTTGAATCGATGGCTGGTTTGATCGCGCAATGCAACAGCGCACAAAAAAGCCCAGGCATGAAATATGCCTGGGCTGAGTTGTTTGACCGTTTGTTATTTAGACAGGCACGGCGATGTTGCCGAAGTTTCCAGGAATTGAAGTGGTCTGGAATCGTTGGCCAAGTGTGCCAGATTGTTCGAAGATCGATACGAGATCGATGTCCTCTCCAATCTGTACGTTGTCTCCACCCTGTGTAGCTGGCGGTCCAAAGAGAGCAAGTGTCTCAACCTGGTTGGCCAATTGATCGAAGTTCTGAACGACGATCGAGCCCTGAGCTTCGGCACGATTCAGATTCAGGTCAATTCGCAGAGTGTTTCCAAGTCGACGGAAGAGCAAATCATCTTCCAGGCTGTCAAGTTCGCCAGTTTCCACGACAATTTCGATTCGGTCACGCTCCCGATTAAACGGAAGTGCGGCGACGTTAATGTCAACGTCGATGATTGTGTCACGACCGTCACCCAGATTCCAGATGTAGGTGTCTGCATCATCGCCACCACGTAGGACGTCGTTACCACCACGACCGATCAGTGTATCTTCACCAGCGTTTGTAATCAGCAAGTTTGTGATTTCATTACCACCGACAGTGTCGTTGCCGGAACCGGAGCGGGCATTTTCGATCGTCACTCCGTAAGGGATCAGAACACTGTTAGCGAAAGCTGTGAATACCTCATCACCGTTGGCATCGATAGTACGATCTTCAAGAGTCGAACGCTGTCCTTCTCGCAAGTCGATGATTGTATCGACCTGGTTTGTGGTCAGGTTCAGCGTGTCAATTCCAGCCGAGTCATAAATCGCGATTTGGTGAGCATCGGTGAACCGGTACTGATTGTTCTCGGTGTTGAAATCAGTTCGCTCTCCGTAGAGACGCTGCAGTTCTACAATGTCGTACAACTGGAACGACGAAACTTCTTCCGGGAAGGCTTCATCGAATTGACTGTTGCCATTGAAGTGCTGATTCGACTGAACCGTGTTGTAATCGAAGTTGTTGAAAATCGACAAGCTATTTGCAGCTCCGAGGCCGAGTGTCGTGCCAATTGACTGGAGCAGGAACCGGGTGAAGGTCGTGCCTTCACCTTGTACGGTTGTTGGCCCATTGATGTCAAAGTTTCTTGAATCCCAACCAGGGACATTCCAGTCAAACCAGATGTCACTGGAAAAGGTACCTTCGCCACTAAAGTCAAACGGCAAATACCCGTAGGCGTCACCACCACAATCATGAGGGCCCCATGATCCAAGTGTTATTTGAGCATCAGAAGCAGTTCCATCGTATGGAACTTCAGTAAATTCAATGTTGGCATACTGTTGAATTGATTCAAATACCCTACGTGCCTCTTCGCGTTGCGGTTGGTTCCACGCCAGAGTTCCCAAAGCCTCAACACCAGGAACAACAGCACCACCGACGCAGTTTTGACCGTCTGGGTAGTAACCAGGCAGAAGCGGACGTTGAGGAACGGCTCTTGTTCCGCCAGCGGTCTGTCCACCAGAATCAATAAACGTGTAGGTGATTTCGGTGATAGGGCCACCAGAAGTGTTGGCAATCTGAAGTCCGGTGGTCAAAGCATCGGCACCGACCGGATCGGTGGTCACGTTGAATCGAGTCCACTCTGATGTCAGACCAACACTGTTGGTTCCCCGAACGATGAACCCGTCAAGTTGGCGCCCAAAGTCTGCTTCAGCACCCTGAAGAACGACACGCTCAAACTGGGCAGCAGTCAGCGTGTGCACGATGCCCTGTTGAAGATCCACTCCGTCGAGTTGAATTCGACCAGAGCGATCATCTGTATTCTCATCCAGAATCTGGAACTGATCGATGAACGGGCCCGAGTCGGTCTGCGAGACAAAGTCTGACAGCAGGACATCTTCCAGCGTATCGACTGAAAAGTCGTTTTGAGTCGCAGCTAACACCGGACTGGCGACGGCCTGAATTTGCCCGGTGTCGAGCACACTCACAAAGCGACCATCGTTGACGGTGACACGGTAAAGTTCTGAATCGCTGCGGTTTGAGACGTTGTAACGAACCACTCCCGACGCGATCTGATCTGCTGTAACTGTGAAGAACTCTCGCGCTGGCTGCCGAACTCCGTTGACCGAAAAGAAACCACTGTCAGCTTCCTGTCCGGTATCGAAAAAACGTGCTTCAGTGAAGTTTGACTGAGGACCATCGGCATCAGTGAATGAGAAGATGGACGCAACATCAACGGAAGTTCCCACGCGAGCATTGATGTCAAACGCAGTGACCTCAGGGCGGAACTGATTTTCAAGCGTGGTAATTTCAAAGAACGTAGGATTGCTGAGCACTCCCCCGATACTGACCTGGAGTCGAATGTTCTCTGATTGCTCACCAAAGGCACCGCCAACGTATTCCAGATTTTGGAGCTGTGCCGGGGTTACCTGAATAAACTGACCCGATGGAAGGCGAGTCCCTTCGAGCTGGAAAAAGCCACCGTTGACGTTCGAACGAAGATCCGTCAAGCGATAAAAATCTGGGCTGTTACCGACGCTGTCGGTGCCACTAACGAGCGGAGCAACATCAATCGTGAAAGCTTCCAGAAGCGACGTATCAGTTCCGAACGCAACTGGACGAGTGTCAGTCAGGATTGGAATGTCTACAGCGACGGTGAATCCATCACTATCCCGAGCCTGGATACCGATAAACTCGGAGTCGGGACCAAAGGAAGCACCAACGTATCGAAGATTGGGCAGTTCAGCTGCTGAAACAGGGAAGAACTGTGCTGACGGTTGCCGGACTCCATTGAGTGTGAAAAATCCGCCGTTCGCATTGGGACGACGATCAACAAAGAAGTAACTCAGAACTTCGCCGCCATCGGGATCGAAAGCGTTGAACAATGAACTGGCAAGAACAGACTCATTGGGCAGTACAGAAGTCTGATTGGTTGGCTGAATAACGACTGGTGCTGTAGTGTTGACACGGAAATCAACAGTCTCGCTCAGGGAGAAACCGTCAAAAACCTGAATGCCGATACTTTCGGAGGTTGGTCCGTTGTCCGCACCAACGTAATCAAGGTTTGCGAACTGCGCTGGAGACAAAGAATTGAACGTCGCTGACGGAAGAGCCACGCCATTAAGTTCGAGGAATCCGGTGTTGGGATTGCTGCTTCGATCTACAACAAAATAGGTGACGATATTGTCGTTGTCCGCATCGGTAATGTTGACGAAGTCAGAAAACGAGCGGTTGGTCTGTTCCAAAACATTGAGCTGACTCAGGATTGGCGTGATGACTGGACTTGAGTTACCGGTGGTAACGTTGTTTGCCGAGATCGGACTTCGAATGCCGTCATCAACAGTCACACTGAATGACTCTGAAAAATTACTGACGTTTCCAGCTCTGTAGAAGAGTCGACTTGCCTCTGCGGGGGTCAAATCGTGGAAAACATTGGGTGCGAGGAGATTGCCATCGAGAAAGAAGCTTCCCGAATTTGGATTGGCACCATTGTCACGCACCCGAAACTCGAGAATCGGATCATTTTCGATGTCAGTGACTTCGATCATCGAAAAGAACGGAATTTGTGATCCCAGTGGAACGACCGACGGAATGGCTCTTACCGTGGGAGCCACATTTCCAACCCGAATCACGTTGGTGGAAACCGGGCTGAAATCAGATCCATCCGATGCCGAAACCGAGAAACTTTCGCCTCCAGTGATGAATCCGGCCGAGTAGAACGTGAAGGGAAGATCTTCGGCGCTAACCGTTAGGGGAACTCCTTGAAGTTGGGCAACACCATTAATGAAGAATTGTCCTACTCCGATGTTAAAGTCAGTGACAATGACTTCCGCGATTGGATCGCCATCAGCGTCACTAAAATCAAACATCGAACTCAGAGCAATGGTTTCACCAAGAGCCAGACGTGTAAAGTTGGCCGTTACGACAGGGATCGTCATGAGAAAATACCACTTTTCAAAAGGAAAAAGACGCCAATCAGCAGTTTTGATTGGCGGCTGTACTACTGTGTATCTGCAAACGCATTATATTTGCGATTCAGAAAAGTAGGAGGAATTGACTAAAAATTCGGCGATTTTGCTCCGCCACCGTCGGTCGCAGGCGTACCAGCTGTCGCATTCCCGTCAGCCCCACCCTCACGCTGTTTGACAATTCCAGCGTCAACAAGCTGCTTTACCAGGTTCTCCATTGCGCCGAAACTTCGCAGGAAACCATCTGGAGGCATAATCACCCGACGAGTGGCCTCAAGACGGGGCTCATCCCCCTCTTTGCCCTGTTTTCCAGTAAGAGAAACCAAATCCATCCGAACCATTCCACCAGCGAGAGTAATTTCGCCAATTCCGTCCGCGAAAAATTCTTCCAATTGAGCCATTAATACGTTCCAAAAAAAAGGAGTGTGAATATTCGGGACTTGTTTTCTTGTCCCTTGAAACTGCTGTCAACCGTTGAAAGTCGACTGCATCTCATTTTTTCAGGGAGGAAAAGCCGAAAAGGTGTCCAACAGGACCGTTGCAAATCGTATCGACACGGAAATTCGATTTTGTTAGTTATCGATTGATGCAACAGATTTTGTTGCGCCAATACCCCCACTGCTCAGAACCAACCGCCGGATTCGACAGGATGCCAGACCGGACTAACGAACGGATTTCCGCAATCAACTCTCCACATGAGCTCGCCCTTGGCGTTGCTTTTGGTGTGTTGATTGGACTGATGCCCAAGGATTCAGCGATTCCCTGGATCATTGGATTGGTTTTTCTTCTTGGTCGCGGCAACCTGTTATGTGGCATTTTGGCCGCGGTTGGGATGTCTGTCGTTGGGCCGCTGATTGACGTTTGGTCCGACAAAATGGGAATGGCGTTACTATCCATAGAATCAATGCAAACCATCTACGCTTCCTGGATGGATTTGTCCTGGGTCGCATGGACCCGATTCAACAACACCGTTGTCAGTGGATCATTGGCGATCGGATTGATCGCCTGGTTGCCAGTTTACTTGCTCAGCCAGGTGTTCTTTCGAGTTTGGGGAATTGCGATGATCCGCAGGATCATGAACTCGCGACCGATGAGGTTGCTGTTCGGCGAAACTCAAGGAGAGGTAGCTGAGAGCTCCGATTCTCCGCTAATTATTGAGAACTAATTTTCTCGTGATCGGCCTGATGGCCAGAAAACATGGAACGACTAAACCAACTTGTAACCCGATTGTTGATCGTGGCGCTTATCGTAGTGGCAGCATGGATTGGCCGTGCGCACCTTGGAAAGCAGGCGCTGGTTTATCATTTGCAGTCCTACGTCGGTGCGCAAGTCGATGCAAAGCATTTGAGTTTGAACAACAACGAAGCGACCGTTTTTTTGAGTCAGGTTGAAGTTGCCAATCCGCTTGTGGAAATGGAAAACCTCCTGCAATTCGAGGCTGCGTCCTTGAAGCTCGATTTTGACTCACTCAAGGATCGCCGAGTCGTCATCAAGGAAGGTCGACTGAGCCAGATCAAGTTTTCGGCGCCGCGGACAAAGTCAGGGCAAATAAAACGTGGTATTTTCGATGCTGCTTACAGGCCGGAAAAGGAAAATACAACAAGGAGTGCTCCGGTCGCTGGCGTCCCTCAGGTTGATGAATCGTTGCGGAACTATCCGCTGGCCCAGCGCTGGCGTGACAGCCTGATCGTGGATGTGAATCAGAGTTCAGGACCCGTGGCTGACTCGTTTGAAACAGGCAGCCTCGTGAATCAGAAATCACAACAGTGGGCAGCGAGATTCAAAGAACCGTTTGAGCGAATTTCGCGCGTCGAGGCTGACTTGTCGATGGTCGAAGAGGTTCTTTCAGGACGAGTTGATCGATTGAATCCGCTCCGTGGCGAAGACAAACTCAAGGATGCCTTTGCGGCGCTTGATTCTTCTTTGGAGTCCCTGAGTCACGTTGGGACGCTGATTCCCAGGTTCGAAACTCAATCGCAGAAAGACATTTATGAGTTGTCACAAGTGCAGATGCGGGATCAGCAATCTTTGACGACAAGTCTCAGTGTTCAGAAATTCGATTCGAATTTGCTCAACCAGATGTTGGTCGGTGAACTGGAAAGAAAACTGGTTGCCGATGGTCTTGGCTGGTTTCAGCAGTTCAGAAATTCGATCCCCAATCCAGCGACTGATTTTCGTCCCATGAAACGCGGGCGAGATTTGTATTTTGGTGTTGAGCAAAAACCAAAAGTCGAAATTGAGAAGTTGCAAATCGATGGCGCTGCCGAATTCGCCAATGCACATTTTAACTTTGCAGGCACTTTGGAAAACGTTTCGGATGCTCCACATCTTGGTGAACATCCGGTCAAATTCCAGTTGCGTGCCCAGGGGGATCCTCAGGTGATCGTCTCTGGAGTGCTGGATCGAACCAAAGGCAACATGATTGATGAAATTCAATTCACCGGTATTGGGATTCCTCAGCCCGCATACTTGTTGGGTGAAGATGAGAGCATTCTGATTTCAATGACTGACCAAAGCAGACTGCATGTTGAGGCGACGTTGCACGCTGGCGCAAAAGGTGAACTTGGCGGGACGATGAAGTTCAGGTTTGATGACGTGGTGCTACATGCTGACGATGTTCATCAATCTGCTGGCGGGCTCGAAACGGCTGCGCGTCTCAATGAATCGGTCAGTGGTATCAACTCGTTTCAAATCACCACGACTGTTGGCGGTACGCTGGCAAATCCAACCACCAGAATGGCCAGTGATCTTGGTCCACAGGTGGCGAGGGCACTGGAGTCGGTCTTCAACGATTCTCAGCAACTGGTTCGACGGAAGAAAGAAACTTTGCTCAACCGTACGCTTAACGGTGAACTGGCTCAGCTAAAAGAAAATGTGTCGCAGGGCATCGCGAAGCTGAATGAATCATGGCGAGCGAACTACAGTCGATACAATCAACTGAATAAGCAGATTTCAACCGCACGCGCACCAAGCAAAGAACGTCCTGGCAAGCTGCGTTAGCCAGAAATTGGTTCAGAAAGTTCCACGCCAATCTCGTCGACGAACTGAAGCACGCCAGGCACCTGTTGGCACACCGACATCGCTACCTGTTTTTCGTAGTAAGAGGTGACTTGACCTCGAACAGTCAGCTTTCCATCGAACACTTCCAGTTCAAGTTGTTGAAACGACGGGAAGTGTTGTCGTGAAAGAAACTCTTCGACGCGAATGGCGATATCACCATCGCGGTAAACCAACGCGAATTCCAATCCTTTGCCCATTGCAAAGTCCTTTAAACTAACCACGGATCTTTGAGGAGAGAACCGGATGAGACCTTGGTGCGAATTCATGGAGTGGTTCATGGAAGGGATCATCGGCGTGCTTGCCGACACTTTGAGGCATTGAGTGTAATGGTTTGCGACAGTAATCCAAATGAATTCTCCAAAAAAAGTGTGATAGCATTTTTCTGTTGAAGAGTCATTGGACATTGATGACACGCCACCAAATGACGTTTTGCCTGTCAAGTCCGAGCGCACTTTTTTTTCAAACTAAAATGTTTTGTAAGAAGTGTTTACAACGGGTTTCAAAATTCGGATACTGTTCCAACTCTTTCAAAGTTTCCCACAGAGGCCTGCCATGCTGGAACGACTTTCTGTCAGCGAGTTCACGACACACCGTTGGAGTTTTTACCAGGATGTTGTGCGTTATGCTTCGGAAGGGATTAACCAGATAGGGATTTGGCGGACGAAAATGGACGACTTTGATCGCGACGAAGCGGTTGATCTGTTGTTCGAAATGAAGATGAAGGTGTCGAGCATTCATTGGGCTGGTGGATTCACTGGTGCCGATGGCCGGAAGTTTGTCGATGCTGTTGACGATGGCATCGGAGCAGTGCAACTGGCTGCTCAGGTCGGGGCGGATTGCCTGATCGTTCATCCTGGAGCCCAGAATGGGCACACCGACCGTCACGCGCGGCGGATTTTTTGTTCAGCAATTGACAATCTTGCTCAAGCTGCCGCCGATTTTGGTACTCGTATTGCGCTGGAGCCAATGCCACATCAGCCAGGCAGTTCATGGACGTTTTACCAGCGTTTTGGGGAGTATCTCGATCTTGTCAGTGCTTTTGATCCAGAACACGTTGGTTTGTCGATCGATCTTTTTCACGTCGGCCATCTTGCGGAGGCCTTCGATCGAATCCCGGAGTATGCCGATCGTCTCGCACTTGTCCAGATCGCGGATCGCGACATCAATGCACCGCCTGTTTCGATGTCCAAAGGACGTCTCGTTGAGAACCGTCGAATCCCCGGTGATGGCGGAATTCAGATTGATCGTTGGATCGACAAACTGAATCGAAATGGCTATCGCGGTGCCTATGAATTGGAAGTCCATGGTAGAGGATTCAATCGCAGCAACTACAAGACGACTATCGACAATTCGTTGCGGTATCTTTGTTCATCTCAACGGTCATTCAATTTGAACCGCAAGATTTCTGATGCTGAAAAGACGCGGCGCGAAAAACAACTCCGTGATCAAAAGAAGCAGACAGAGATGATCATGCAGTCGCGGTGGTAGTTCAGTTCTCGCCGATCTGTCAGGCGTTGAAGATCCGTTGGACGTTAGTTAGCTCAGTCGCGTCACCAGAATCGCACGTCTGGTTTTGTTGAGTCGCGTCAGGATGATGGTCGCTTTTTGATCTCCGCTGAGTTTCAATCTGGAAATGTTATCTGCGAGTACCTGGTCAACGCCGCGTTTCTTGATGACCAGTTGCCCGACTTCCATTGCTTTGAGCGTCTTCTGAATTTGCTTGAGATCGACAGGCATGACTTTGTCGACCCGGTATCCTTTGAGGATTGGTTCAGCATCATTGTGCACCCGTTCACTGTTCATGTAGGCGATGCCTCTGGAAAGGTACTGCATTGAGTACTTGTGCGCCAGTGCTTCTCCAAGACCAGCCGCCAAAATTGAAGCGTGCGGTTCGTAAATGTAGGGTCCGATTTCTTCTGCCATTTTGAGACCCTCCGGTTTCTCACAGGAGTCAGCAACGCGGAAGTGGCAATGTTTTCCATCTTTGGCAATGATCGTGGCAACGCGTGACCCTTCTTCGATTTGTGGTCCTGCCCACAGTATCTGTTGTTTGCATTCACGCCAGCCACCGATCCATTCGCGTTCAACGGGAAAGTCATGTGATTGCTCCTCGGTCGCCGGAGCCGTTTTTACGCCAATCAGTTGGCGATCCAAAGATACTTTTTCGAAAACAGATGACAAAGAAGGTTCGAAGAAACTCCCCATAACAGTGCGGCCTTTGGTGCGACGATCCGGGTCGATATGGATCGCATCGAAAGGTTTCAGGTCGAATTCCTCAAAACTGGTGCACTCAATTCGCGTGTTTGCGATCTCCAAAGCCTTCACATTCGCTGCGGCAAAACAGGATGCGATTGGGTCACTGTCAACTCCCACGGTCTCGGTTGCCGACTGCGAATGTGGGCGATTGGCAAGTGCCATCAGGTCTCCGCCGATTCCGCAACAGATATCCGCAACGCGGTCGGTTTCTGCGAATCGTTTCGCTTTGTAGGTCGCAATCAACAGGGAAGTCGACTGTTCGAGGCTCCGCCCGGTGAAGAACATCGAGTCGGCCTGGGGGAATTTTCGACGAGCTCGAATTCGCAGTTGTGCCTGTTCCATGACCACAGCTGCCTGTTGCGGAGTAATCGTCTTTCGCAGCAGTTTGGCGGTCTTGAGAGGGTTCAGGTTTTTCTCAAAAAGCTTGGTCGCAATTCGTAAGTGTTCGTCAGCTGCAGGCGAGCTTAGCCAGGAAAAATTGTCAAACGCATCGAAGTCCATAAGTCGATGTTAGCTTGCATAGCGAAGTTGATCTACAATACTAAAACGAAAATTACCTTTCCAGATATCCCTCCCACCTTGCAGGCCGTTTCTTGTTTATCGATCCAAAACGAGAGTTGATCCTCTACTTGCGTCTTTCGCAGGCTTTCAAGGAACGTCGCAAAATGCAGGATCGCGACAAAGCACTGGTTATCGGCGGTGCCTGTGCTTCGATGATGCAGATGAAGGCCGTCGAAAATTTCTGCCGTTCAGTGGTTCTGCAGCGAAATCACGGACATATGCTTAAACGTTGGGAGTCAATTACTGAGGCTCTTGAGTACGAAGATTTTCATTTGTTGCTCAATCAGATCAAGAAAAAAATACCCGAAGATCGAGCCGAAGAAATTCTTGAAGAATTTGACTATCGATGCTCCGTAAAAAAATCAGATCACACTTCCAACGAGTCTTTCGCAGCCGCGGTGCTGGGCGTTGAGCTTGAGTGGCTGAAAGAAAATTTCGGCGATGAGTAACCTGCAAGTAACTTGCTTGAGTCAAACTGCCCGATGAGTCGGCTCTGGTTTGCCGGGACGAAAGCTCTGCATCTCACCAATCGAAAATTGAACTGGCATCGACTGTTGCAAGTCGCCAGTCACCTTTTTGACGATCGTCTCCAACGACTCAGGCGACGTGGCAACTCGTGCATTGACCAGGAGTTCCACAGAAGAAGTGTTGATCTCGCTCGCCAGGCTCAGTTCTGCGATGCCGTCGGAGCTGACCAGATTCGCAATCGCAGAGTTTTCGAGGGTCTGCCCGAGAACTTTAAGGTGAGCAATCTCTGCGCCGCTTTCAGCAAGTTGACTGCCGATGTCACGCACCAATGCCAGGACAATTTCATCGAGCGAGAACTTTTCGTCAGCTACTTTCGATTTGGCTTGCACCTGGCAGTTTAGCCATCCGAGTTCAGCTTCGCCTTCGGCATAGGTTGCGTAGTCCATGTCCATCATGCCGCTGCGAGCGATTGGCTCAGATTCAACGGCCTGTATCAGACGCTCCATTCCGACTTCATCGCGAGCACTCATCAGGAACACGGATTTTTCAGGAAAGCGATCCTGAGTCAGTTGCAAAAGACTCTGCTGAGCTTCTTCACTCATGCGGTCGATCTTGTTGATCGCGATCGAGTCAGCTTCTTCGAGTTGTTTCAGGAAAATGTATTCGGCTTTTGGTGAGAAGCCTCTGCCGCCACTGTCGGACAAAATCTTCTTTCCATGGGATGGCTTGAGCAGAACTACCAGCGGTCCCGTTTGGAAACGATCTCCAAACAGGGCTTTCATGGGCTCAATCACGGTCGCCACGAGGTCGGTGCAGCTTCCGACCGGCTCGGCAATGACAATGTCAGGAATACTCTCTTCGGACAGCGTATCAACGGTTGTCATCAGATCATCAAATTTGCAGCAGAAACATGCTCCAGGAACTTCTCCGACATGGAATCCCTGCCCGCGAAGCGTCTCGGTATCGACAAGGTTGTAAGCTTGATCGTTGGTCACCAACGCGACGTTCTTGCCTTGGGCCACGTAATGCGCGGCGAGTTTTCCAATGGTTGTCGTCTTTCCGGCACCCAGAAAACCGCCTACCATCAGGAACCGAATCGTCTTTTTGTCGTCTGTCATATTCATCACCTCAGTATATCAACTCTTTGATCCCATGACGCATCCGGAGCAACTGGCAATCAATGGCGGACCCAAATCGGTCACCAATCCGATTGCGCCGTGGCCGATTGCCGACCAGGCGATCAAGCAGGCTTTGACTTCGTTGATCGATTCGCATTCGTGGGGGCTGTACGATGGTCAAGCCACTGAGGACTTACAAGCGAAAATGCAGGATGTGTTTGGCTGTCCACATTCGCTGTTAACGTGTAGTGGAACGATGGCTGTCGAGTTAGCGCTCCGGGGCGTCGGCGTCAAACCGGGCGATGAAGTTGTTCTGGCGGCTTACGATTTCCCGGGAAACTTTCGTGCAATCGAAGCCATCGGAGCGATGCCCGTATTGGTTGACGTTGTTGAAGATGGTTGGGTGATCGATGTTTCCCAAATTTCAGACGCCGTTAGTGAAAAGACTGCTGCGATTCTGGTTTCACATTTGCATGGGCAGTTGAGCGACTTGCGAACCGTTCGTGAAAGTTTGCCGCGAGAGATTCCTGTCGTTGAGGATTGCTGTCAGGTTCCTGGTGCCTCGGTTGACGGCCAGCCATGTGGAAGCTTTGGCGATGTAAGTGCGTTCAGTTTCGGTGGTAGCAAACTGCTGTCTGCTGGCCGAGGTGGTGCGTTGCTTTCAGAAGATGAATCAATTGTCAGCCGAGCGAAGCATTTCGGAAGTCGCGGCAACGATGCTTTTCCGCTTTCCCAGTTACAGGCCGCTGTATTGATTCCCCAATTGGATGAACTGCCTGATCGAAGTCAAACCCGACAATCAGCCGTTGAGCAGTTGGTTGACTCGGTGGCGAAAATAGGCGGTTCGAGTATGATTCGTCCAAAAACACAAAAGTATTCAGCTTGGTACAAACTTCCCTGGTTGCTGGGAGGTAATGATGAGCGAGAAGTTGTGGTTTCCCGGCTCAAAGCCGAAGGCGTACCGATCGATGTTGGTTTTCGTGGGTTCGCTAAACGGACTGCGAGGCGGTGTAGAAAAGTTGGTGATTTGAAAAACGCCCAACGTGCAGCGGGTCGCACTGTTCTGTTACACCACCCTGCCCTGTTAGAGTCCGTCGATACTCGACAGCAGATTGTTTCCGGATTTGAGAAAGTATTGAGTAGTCTCGATGGATGAAGTTACAAGGAACGAACGCACGACGCTCAATTTGATTGCCCTTGTTTTTGCGCTCGCGTTTCCGACGTTGGTGACGCTGGTGTATTTCAAGTGGCTCAATGACTACGCGACTTCGGTTCAACAGACGGCCTTTTCGATTGGCAAGACGCTGCAGTTTGCGTTTCCGGTGGTGTGGGTATGGCTATTTTTTCGCTACCGATTCAAACGCGACCACCGACAACGCAATGTAGAACTGGCGGCAGAAAAGAAATCATCGGAGTCACGGATTCCAAACTGGCTGTGGGCAATCGGTTTTGGGTTGGATGTTTGCATCATCATGGGAATCGCCTATTGGGTGCTCTCGGGCGGTGACGTCCTGGAAGAGATGAAGGGGAAAGTTGGCGAAAAAGTGGCTGGCCTGGGCATGGACAGCGTTTGGAAGTTCGCCATGTTGAGTACGTTTTATGCGTTGGTGCATAGCTTCCTGGAGGAATATTACTGGCGTTGGTTCGTTTACGACTTGCTCAAACGATTTGTAAACGTCCCGATGGCCAATCTGATTTCCGGTCTCGGATTCATGGCACATCACGTTGTGCTGCTGAGCGTGTATCTTGGCTGGACCTCACCGATGACATGGCTTTGTAGCGCGGGAGTCGCCATCGGCGGAATGTATTGGGCGTGGTTGTATCAGCGAACAGGAACGCTCTTTTGGCCGTGGGTTAGCCACATGGTGGTTGATGCCGGAATCTTTGTGCTTGGATATTTTTTGATTTGGTAACGTGGCACGGTGATCTTCACCGTGATTTGCAAAGCGTAGACAATGATGGGGCGAGACGCCGAGTCACAACGAAGCGGTTACGTTGGAGGCCAACGTGCTACAGAGATTCATCTGTCTGCACAAACACGGCGCGTTTCTGTCCAGGCAGCGCGAAATCAAAACCGCATTCCTGGAACAACTGCTCTGTCGCAGTGATCGCCATCACCTCGCGAACTTTCTCTTTTTTTGCACGTTCCACGCAGCACGTTACCAGTTGTTTGCCAATTCCCATGCGTCGGAAATCACTCGACACTGCGAGACACTGGATCTCTGCCAACTTTTTGGAGTAAATCTCAACGGCAGCAAAGCCCACGATCGAACCTGCGACTTCGGCGACAAACGCGTGGCGCAGCAATATTTCAATCTCCACCGACGTGCGTGGCAGGATAAACTTCTGATCCATAAACGGTTGCAAGAAAGCGCTAACTTTGGCCAATTCATTGGCTTCGGCTACGCGAACAGACAGATTTTCTTCCATGGAACTCTCGTTGATGACAGATTCGCGAGACTGGCGATTACCTTAGCAACACCAGTGTCGAATCATTTTTTCGTAAACTTCCGTGCCGCGGTCGAGTTGCTCAAGACTGATCCATTCGTTCGCGGTGTGTGCTTGCTCGATGCTGCCAGGGCCACAGACGATTTTCTCTTCGATTTCCGAAAAGACGCCGCCATCGGTCCCGTACGAAACGGTGCGTGGTCGTTTCTTGTGCACAATCTTTAACATCTCTTCGACATAATTCGACGACGGGTCAACAAAAAACGGTTCGGCCTGTCGCATCACTTTCAATCGAATGCCGTTCGCTTCGGCCGCTTTCGCGGCTCGTTTGAGAATTGGTTCGTGATCAATCGCAGGCATCGAGCGAAGGTAAACCGTCGCCAGGGATCGCGAGGGCGTGATGTTGCGTGCCGGAGAATTGTCTTTTATCAAAATATTCAAGCTGAGCGTTGGCGGGTCGAAGAGTTCGTTGCGCCATTTGTCTTCCGATTCGGTTTCGTCAAAGATGGCTTTCATCTCAGTCAGAAATGGAATCATGGCGAGGTTGGCATTGTCATGAACGGCAGTGCTCGAGTGCCCCAGCTTTCCTTTGGACTTGGCGACTATTTCGATCGAGCCTTTGTGAGCGTGGACGATCTCCAGTGATGTCGGTTCGCCGATGATGGCTTTCGTTTTGTGGTCAACCATCTCGCGATAGAGTTTGCTCTGTTCAGCGACACAGTGTGCGCCGTGAAAGCCAACCTCTTCGTCGGCGGTTACGCAAAAGTAAAACGGCTCCTTCAAGTCATCCCAGCTGACTTTCTGCGCCGCAGCAAGCATGCAGGAGATGGAACCCTTCATGTCGCAGGCCCCACGGCCGTAGAGTCGCTCACGAGCAATTGCTGGCTGAAACGGAGTGAACTTGTCAGTGAACCAACGTTCTGCGGGAACAACATCAGAGTGAGCGAAGTAGCCGAGCCCTCCAGTTCCGTTCCCTTTTTTGGCAACGAGGTTAACTTTTCGCTGCTTGTTTTCGTCTTCGTATTCGACCACCTCGACAACGAAACCGTGCTTGGTAAGCTTCATTTCGAGGTATTTGGCGATGGTGCGATTGGAAAGATGGCTGGTCGAGTCGAATCCGATCAGTCGCTTGGCATAACGGAGCGCTTTTATCGATCGCAAAGAGTTCATGGCATTCTCGGGAAGGATTCGGGCCGATGCGTTTCCTTAACAATATCCCCCTAAGTATACACGGACAAGATCGCCCGTTGCGGGTTCACCTAAGACATTACTTTCATGGCAAACGACCAATTCCATTTTATTACAGGTCGATTGGCTGAACCGGCTCTGCTCAAAACGCTGGAAAAGATGTCCCGGTCGGCTGAACTTCAGTGGACAGTCCAGGTGTTTCCAATCACCGTCGCGGCCTTGATGACGCCCGCATGGATTGCAAAACGGATCGAAGTTCCAGAGGGGACGACGAAGGTTGTCCTGCCCGGTTACTGTGATGGCGACCTTGCACCGATCGAATCAGTGACGTCGGTTCCGTTGATGGTTGGCCCCAGGGATTTACGTCAGCTGCCAAAGTTCTTTGGGCAGAAACAGGACCCACCCTCGCTGGATCAATGGGACATCGACATCATTGCGGAGATCAATCACGCGCCGCGGATGTCGATGGCGGAGATTGTTGCGATGGCTGAAAGTTATCGCCGCGATGGAGCGACATTGATCGACGTCGGCTGCGAGCCGAATTCGTGTTGGGATGGAGTGGGCGATTGCGTCAAGGCCTTGAAGGAACTTGGGCTGCGCGTTTCAGTTGACAGTCTCAACCCGAAAGAGATCGCGCCCGCTGTGGCTGCCGGCGCCGAGCTGGTGCTTTCGGTGAATGCTTCCAACCGGGAAGCCGCGATCGATTGGGGTTGTGAAGTGGTCGTCATCCCCGACGACATTCGGGACATCGATTCGATGCATGATACGATTGAATTTCTTGCGGGGCAGAATGTTCCGCTGCGGCTCGATCCAATCCTTGAGCCGATCGGAATGGGATTCGCCCAAAGCCTGCAACGCTACATGGACACGCGTCGTCGCTGGCCGGAAGCCGAGATGATGATGGGGATTGGGAATTTGACCGAGCTAACCGATGTGGATTCGGCGGGTGTGAATTTTTTGCTGTTGGCGATTTGCCAGGAACTCGGGATCCGCAGTGTCCTGACCACGCAAGTCATCAACTGGGCGAGGTCGAGCGTCAGGGAATGTGACATCGCCAGACGTTTGGTGAGGTACGCGATTGAGGAAAAAGTACCACCGAAGAATCTGGGCTACGATCTTGTGTCGCTGCGTGATCCACAGCGTTTAAGTTTCGGCGCCGAAGCCATCGCGGCCCTGGCTCAAAACATCAAGGATCACAACTATCGCATCATGGCTGAAGACGGAGAGGTCCATTTGCTGGGAAATCGGACACATTGGCACGATGCGGATCCCTTTAAAGTTTTCGATGCGCTTGCGAAAACTGAACCGAAGAACCTCGACGCGTCTCACGCGTTTTATCTTGGCTATGAAATGTGCAAAGCCATGATCGCGAATCAACTTGGAAAGAACTACACGCAGGACGAGGCGCTTCGTTGGGGGCATTTAACTGTAGAGGAAGAGAATCGCCATCGGCTGGAGAAGAAGTTCAGGAAATCGTCAAGTGACTGATCGGTGATTGTGGCTGCGGCGTCTCGCAGTAGTTCGAGGCAACAACGAACTGCGGCGAGACGGCGTATGTTGATTTAGATGGCTGTTGGCGAGGCAATCGCGTTCAACCAGATGGGACCGGTGTCTGTGAGGCTGCCTGTCGCCACTAAGAGTTAATCGCGCGAGCACACAGATTGAGAAACGGTTTTGCCAGGTTTTGTCTGCCGCTTTCAATCACTATGCCTGCGGTTATCATGGGTTCCTTCAGAATCCTTTCAGCCTTGTCAGTAATGATCTTCAATAGTGCCACATTCCTTTTGTTCTTTTTGGTATTTCTGGTTGCCTATGCGCTGACATCGCGTCAAAAGCGACTTGCAGTCTGTCTTTTGGCAAGCTATTTGTTCTACGGCTGGTGGGACTGGCGGTTTCTGGGGCTGATACTTCTTTCAACGGTTGTGGATTTTTGTGTTGGGATTCTGCTTGAGAAGGCCAAATCTCTGTCCAGTCGTCGTTTGCTGCTCCTGCTCAGTTTACTGACAAATCTCGGGTTGTTGGGATTCTTCAAGTACGCGAATTTCTTTATTGATTCCGCGAACGTCGCAATGGCGAGCGTTGGTGTCAGTCTCGATTCACTAAATATAATTCTACCTGTCGGGATTTCGTTCTATACGTTCCAGACCCTTAGCTACTCGATTGACGTCTACCGTGGGGTGATACCGAGCGAAAGGAATTTCCTGCGATTTGCTACCTACGTGGCGTTCTTTCCTCAACTGGTTGCTGGCCCAATTGTTCGAGCGAAAGAACTGCTTCCCCAATTTCACCATGACCAGAACCTTAGGTTCGATAATTTTCGTATCGGTTTGGGATTGATGATTGTTGGTTTCTTCAAGAAAGTCGTCGTCGCTGACTCATTGGCGCCTTTTGTCGACTTGGCTTTTAAAGATCCGCAGAGTCTAAATTCAATCAGCATGGCACTCGCCGTTGTCTTGTACGCATTCCAGATTTACTGCGATTTCTCCGGTTACTCTGATATCGCGATAGGGATCGCGAGAATTCTCGGATTCGAGTTTCCTGTGAACTTTAGAATGCCCTATTTTTCACAGAGTTTTAGTGAGTTCTGGCAAAGATGGCACATTACTCTTTCGCAGTGGCTGCGCGATTATCTGTACATTCCACTCGGCGGTAACCGCGGCGGATTCGTTTCAACCTGCCGCAATTTAATGTTGACGATGTTGCTGGGTGGTCTTTGGCATGGGGCGTCGTGGACATTCGTCGTATGGGGCGCTTTACATGGCTTTTATCTGATTGCCCAGCGAATTATGGGGCTCAGGCTCGCACGAATGCCGAGTTTGGCGGAATCCAGGATTGTTAGCGCCTGTTCGGTATGCATCGTGTTCCTGCTTACCTGCCTCGCGTGGATCTTTTTTCGTAGTGAGACGTTCGAGCAGGCTTTCGCCGTTATTCAAGTCATCACATTCGAAGGGAACTGGAATCCAGCGAGTGTTTCGCACAAGGTGATTGTCGGAAGAGCGGTACTCGTTGTGATGCTCCTACTGGCCGGGGAATTGCTTACGATCTGGCGCCCTCGTGTTGTGTCCGCTATCGTAGACAGCCCTTACAAGAGCATGCTCGTATATTCACTCATTATCAGTTTGATATTCCTGTTAGGTACGTTCGATGGAAATCAGTTCATCTACTTCCAGTTCTAAAAATGAATTTCGCGCAATCATACTTTGGGCAGTTGCGATATTCGTGTTGGTGTTCTGTATCGATCGAGTCGGAGCTTGGGGGCTTTCGAAGTTATTTCTTGGTACTTCATCGCGTCATGCGGAGCTTTATCGCGGTGGACTGCAGCATGACATCGTTGTTGTGGGTAACTCGCGCGGCGTCAATGGATTCTTTGCACCAAAAATATCCAGCGTGACGGGTAAGTCGACATTCAATATTTCGCACAATGGAATGCCTGCCTGCATCGTCGATACGTTGGTGCGCGACTATGTGCAAATGAACGAATCACCCAAACTGGTAGTCATTGAGATATCCTGTGTTGGCAGTAAAGAACGTCCTTCATCAATTGCAAACTACCGTCCTTATTTGAATTTTTCCGAGAGATTTGAAACCCTTTTTAAAGATAAAGTTCCAGTTGAACACCGTCGCTCTCAGGTTAGCCACCTGCATCGAATGAGCTCTGAACTTTTCTTCCGCAGTCTGGCCTATCTCAAGAGATCAGATCAGAATTGGATAAATCGTCGAACAATTAATGAGGCTGCTATCCGGCGAGTTGAAGCTGGTAATCCGATTGAACTCGCGATGTCAAAGAAACAGGCAGAGCTGATCGGCCAGCTTGCGAGTGACCTCAACGAGCAGGGCATCAAGGTAAAACTCGTTTTGTCGCCCTATTTGCCACAGTATCTTGGGAAAATGACGAACTTGTCAGACTGGATCCAGCAGTTAGAAAAATATAGCGGCCAGGAAGTCTTCGATTATTCCGGATTGCCACTGATTGCGAATGGATTCGCTGACAATGTTCATTTAAATCCAGTTGGCAGTGAGTTATTCCTGCAAAAGTTGATTGAAGACAACGTGATTCCGGGCGGGACGAGCCAATAGGAATTGTCCAGTCATCAAGCAAGGCGAGCATAAAGTTGATCAACATCACTGGCATCAGCGAGAAGTCGTTTACCAATATCATCAAGTATGCCTGGAAGTCACCTTTCACCATAAAAACAACGAACTGCAGCGAGACGTCGCAGCCACATGTTTTCGCGTCACACGACCAGATTTGGGTTCGTGATCAGGGATTTCGCACCACAAGTTCTTCCAGTTGGTGTAGAACAACTGGTAGAAAATTTCCGACGACCAATTTTGTTTCACTTACGGAGTTCCCGTCATGCCCATCGACGAACGTCAGCTTTCCGACGAAGGCAAAGCTATCCTTGATGCGAGTCGCGATTCGATGGCGAAAGCTTGGGGGATGGGGGTTGTCGGAGCGGCGTTGGGTGCATTCGCTGGCTGGTTTATTTTTGGTTGGCTGGTGAGCCAGGGCTTCTATGCACTGGTATTGCCGGGAGCGGCTGTAGGGCTGGGCTTCGGTGCATTGTCGCGACGTCCGATGATCGCTGGAGGTGTTTTCTGTGCTGTGGTCGCATTCATTCTCACGCTGGCTTGTGAATGGCGATTTTTTGCGAATCTACAAACGCTGGAAGAGTTTTTAAAAGATCTGCCTAACGAAACGCCGGTTACTTTCTTGATGATGGGCTTGGGTGTCCTGATGGCTTTTTGGTTCGGTCGCGGGCGATAAAT
>CAYUNP010000012.1:0-11779 GCA_964446085.1 uncultured Pirellulaceae bacterium | reverse complement strand
TGATGATGGGCTTGGGTGTCCTGATGGCTTTTTGGTTCGGTCGCGGGCGATAAATTCGAGTCCATTGACGCATGCGACGCAGGCATTAAAAATTGCGGGACTTTGAATCCGAATCTCAGGTAACACAATCGCCGACTCCGGTACGACTCCCGCCTTGCAACCTCTGGTCCACGAATTGGAAACCAGTCCTGAGGTTACCGCTGCGCTGAAGCAGTTTTCGACGCTGCCGAACTGTTTGTTACTCGAGAGTTCGCGTAAGACCGTCGCGGGGGATGGAAAGCAACTGGGGCGATATTCGTTTTTAATGGCTGATCCGGTCAAATCGATCCGATGCCAATCTGTAGATGATGCCCCCGACGCACTGACGCGAATCGATCAGTTGTTACAGCAATTTTCGTGCGAGCCGATCGATGGTCTGCCGCCAATGCAGGGCGGAATTGCAGGACTCTTCAGCTACGACTTGAATCGAGCTTTTGAAAATATTCCGGCACCCGCCAAGGACGATTTTGGAACGCCTCTCATCGCAGTTGGGCTCTACGATGTCGTTTTGGCCTGGGATCACGAATCGGATCGCGCTTGGCTGATTTCGCAAGGGTGGAATGGCGACGCAGGGCAACGCCTGATGTTCTTTCTTAACCTGTTGCAGCGAGAGGAACATGCCGAGGAACCTGCATTGGAGCACCCGCTGGGAGTCGAATGTCAGTATGAAGTTCCGGGACCGGCAGGACTGAAAAGTAATTTCTCACAGGAACATTATCTGTCGGTAATCAGCAAAGCCATTGATTACATCTACGCCGGTGATATCTTCCAGGCGAACATCGCTCAACGGCTGCTCGTGAAAGCCGAATCGACAAGTGTTGAGCTTTACGAACAGTTGAGGGATTGTAATCCGGCTCCCTTTGGCGGCTACTTCGATTTCGGCGGCGGCCAATTGATCAGTGCTTCACCGGAGCGTCTTGCGTCGGTGTCGAATGGTCTAATCGAAACTCGGCCGATTAAGGGAACGCGTACCAGAACTGGTCAACCGCTGGTCGATATTAATGCCAGCCGCAAACTGGAAGCCAGCGAAAAAGATCGTGCCGAAAACACGATGATCGTTGACTTGATGCGAAACGATCTATCCAGAATCTGCACTGACGACTCGGTTAAGGTGACTCAGTTTTGCGAGATCGAAAACTATCAGAGCGTGATGCATCTGGTGTCGGCGGTTGAAGGCCGGTTGAAAAATGATCGATGTCGCCCCAGCGAACTTTTGCAAGCCATCTTTCCAGGCGGCTCCATCACTGGAGCACCGAAAGTGCGAGCGATGGAAATTATTGCCGAGCTTGAACCGGATGCTCGCGGCGCCTACTGTGGGTCGTTGGGTTACTTTGCGGCCAGCGGATCCGTCGACTTGAACATTCTTATTCGCACGATCACGGCTTCCAAAGGCTGGTGGCAAATTCCGGTGGGCGGTGGCATCGTCAGTCAGTCTGACTCAAAATCCGAATACGAAGAAACATGGACCAAGGCAGCTGGAATGCTCAGTGCCATCGAGGCGGCAAGGAACGCTGTTCAATGATTCTTGTGATTGATAACTACGATAGTTTTGTCCACAACCTGGCCAGATATTTCAGGCAGTTGGGGTGTGAGACGACGACCATGCGTAACGACGAAGTTAACCGTGACGTCATTGAATCGATCGGGCCACGTGCCATTGTTATTTCACCCGGCCCCTGCTCTCCCGACGAAGCGGGATATTCACTCGACTGTGTACGTGACTTTGCAGCGACGATTCCAATCCTTGGTGTTTGTCTTGGCCACCAGGCGATCGTGCAGGCATTCGGCGGCGAAGTGATTCGTAGCGGGCAACCGATGCACGGTCGACAGAGCGAAATGGTTCATGCGGAAAGCGAATTCTTTCAGGACATTCCGGAAACGCTTTTGGTAGGACGTTATCATTCGTTGATTGCCCTCAAGAAAAGTGTTCCCGATTGTCTGCGCGTCACGGCAAAGCTGGATGACGGTACAATTATGGCAGTGGAACATGAAGACTATCCAGTCGTTGGTGTACAGTTTCATCCGGAGTCTGTTTTGACGGAGCACGGATATCAAATGTTGGCTAACTTTTGCTCAATGGCCGGTATCGATTCAGCAATCGATGTGCTTCACCAAAGAAACCCGATGCCATGATTCTCGAAGCAATCATCACGACGACAAACGATGACGGAAGTGTCAATGTGTCTCCAATGGGGCCGCTGGTCGACGGCGATCCATCTGATGGTTTTGAACTGCGTCCATTTGAGACATCCCGGACTTTTGCAAACCTGCAGCAAAGGCCGTTCGGCGTGTTGCATGTTACGGACGATGTCATGTTGTTTGCCAGAGCCGCGATTGGAAAGCTCGAAGAAGTTCCTGCTGTCCGACCGGCGGAGGTGAGTAAGTTTGCGTTTGTGCTCGAAGATGCGTGTCGTTGGTACGAGTTCGAAGCGGTTTATTTTGAGACTTCTGAACCACGCAAGAACATTCGTTGCAAAGCGATTGCTGCAGGGCGGCAGCGGGATTTCTGGGGGTTTAATCGAGCGAAACATGCCGTGATCGAAGCAGCCATTCTGGCGACGCGAATCGATTTCCTGCCGGCCGAAGAGATTCGCCGTCAGTTTGAATCACTTCGCGTGATCGTTGACAAGACCGGCGGTTCAGTTGAGTGCGACGCCATGTCATTGTTGGAGCAATTCGTTGCCAATTAATTCACTCACAATCTCGGCTCCCAGTCGGCTGCATTTTGGATTGCTCGCGATCGGCGATTTGACGGCGCGAAAGTATGGTGGGGCCGGCTTGATGATTGACGGGCCTCGAACCGAAGTCACGGTTGCTGCCAACGATCAACTGGAGGTCGTCGCAGCAGATGATACTCAGGAAACGATCTCCGATTCGATTCGTCTGTGGCAGAAGTCGTTTGCGCCCAATTCAGTACGTGAACTCCCGTTGGCAACGCTTCCGGTAAAACTTGCGGTGAACAGTCCACTGCGGCATCGTGGATTTGGATCAGGAACACAATTGGCTTTTGCAGTCACAACTGCTTTGCAATTGGCTTTCGATCAACCGCTGCCCTCGGCTGAAGAAATGGCGATGGCTTTGGGCCGCGGAAAAAGATCCGCGATTGGTAGCTATGGTTTTTTTGAAGGAGGGTTTCTTGTAGATCGTGGTATCGACAAGGAATCGATCGCGCCTTTGGATATGCGGACGGATTTCCCGGAAGCCTGGAAGATCGTTTTGATTCAACCGCTGACTTCGCAGGCGACGCCTGTGTTCGGCGAGGCAGAACGAAATGCGTTTCGCGATTTGGCCGGGTCGACTCAAACGCAAGCTGATAATTTGGCGTCGTTGCTCAAGAACGGGATTGTGCCTGCGGTGCTGGCCAGGGACTTTCCTGCCTTCGCCGATGCGGTGACTGAGTACGGCTATCAAAGCGGTTTGTACTACAGCGATGCTGCCGGTGGAGCATATGCATCTTCAGCAGCGACCGCAATCGTCGACAGGATTCGTGGTTTGGGCCAGTTTGCTGTCGGGCAAAGTTCCTGGGGACCGACCATTTTCGCGATTGGACCTTCCGAAAAAGATGCCAATTGGCTCGTTGAAAAACTTGCTCAGGGCGAGGATGATGTTGCCTGCCACGCAGAAGTCGTTTCCGTAGACAACGTTGGGATGAGAGTCCGTGGCTTGTCGAAATTGTAGCCTTGCACAGAGAGACCAATGCCAAAACTTGGAGTCAACATCGATCACGTGGCCACGATTCGCCAAGCCCGTCGCGGACGTGAACCGGATCCGGTTTGGGCCGCAATGAAAGCAGAGCTTGGCGGAGCGGATCAGATTACGGTGCACTTGCGGGAAGATCGTCGTCATATTCAGGATCGGGATTTGCGGCTGCTCAAGGAAACCGTGCACGTCAAACTGAATCTCGAGTGCGCCTGCGAAGCGTCGATGCTGGCGATCGCCTGCGAAACGAAGCCCCAGCGAGTTTGCCTTGTGCCAGAAAAACGTGAAGAAGTCACCACCGAAGGCGGCCTCGATGTCGTAGGGAACTTCGATCGTGTCTCCGAAGCGGTAAAGCAGCTCCATGGAGCGGGAATCTTTGTTAGCCTGTTCATCGATCCAGAGCAGAGCCAAATCGAAGCATCCCGGAAGTTGAATGTGGAAGCGGTTGAGCTTCATACTGGCACCTATGCCGATGCCGACGACGATGAAGCTCAGGATTCCGAGCTGATCGTGCTGGAAAACGCCAGCCAACACGTGCTGCAAAATGAGCTAATCCTGCACGCAGGTCATGGTCTCAACTATCTCAACGTCACGGCGATTGCGGACATCGAAGGGATGGAAGAGCTGAATATTGGGCACAGTATCATCTCCCGAGCCGTATTCGTTGGGCTCGAGGAAGCGGTATCTGAAATGAAGCAGCTTTGCCTGCGGTAGAAACCGGGTAAGTTATTCCGACTGTGGCGACCTTAACGAACGCTGGTGTTTTCTGTTTCCGTCGCTTACCATTGCCAATTAAGCTACCTAGCCACCTAAAACAACTCCATTTTTTCGAGGTCAATTATGAGCCGCCGTGGATCCGATTTCGCAGGTTTGTCCGTCGCTATTGTTACTCCGTTTGATAACGGTGGTAAAGTCGATATCGACAGGCTCAAACAGCAAATCGAATTTCAGATCGAAGCGGGAACGAACTGTCTTGTTCCTTGCGGCACGACTGGTGAGTCACCAACTCTTACGCATCCCGAACATGAGCGCGTTATCTCGGAAACGATCCAGACGGTGGCCGGTCGTGTGAAAGTGATGGCAGGTACTGGCTCCAACAGTACCAACGAAGCCATCAGCCTTTCGGAATGGGCAGCCAAAGAGGGTGCCGACGCGACGCTTCAGGTTGCTCCGTACTACAACAAGCCATCGCAGGAAGGTTTCTTCCAGCATTACAAAGCTGTTTCCGAAGCAGTTGATGTGCCACACTGCATCTACAACATTCCTGGCCGCACGGGTAAGAACATTGAACCGGAAACGATCGCCCGGATCGCTGAATGCAAGAACATGGTGATGGTGAAAGAAGCGACCGGTTCGCTTGATCAAGCTTCACAGGTGTTGGCACTGACGGATCTGACGTTGCTTTCCGGTGACGACAGCTTGACGTTGCCACTGCTTTCCATTGGCGGTGAAGGAGTCGTTTCCGTCGTTGGTAACCTTGTGCCCCAGGACATGATCGCTCTGGTAAATGCGTTTCGCAGCGGCGATGTTGCCGAAGCACAGCGTCGTCACACGCAGTTGTTTCCGCTTTGTCGTGACTTGCTGGGAATCAACTCCAACCCGATTCCGGTTAAAGCAGCGATGCGTGAGCTGGAACGTGATTCGGGTATTCTTCGCTTGCCGATGGTTCAGCTTACTGAGTCCGAATTGGACTTCCTTCGCAAGACGCTTGGCGCATACGGGCTGTTGTCGGGCGTGAGCGTCTAGCCTGAGACACCACTGTGGCTGGTCAGCGTCTTGCGCGTCTGGCCCCAGTATCTTGCAATAACGAACTGCGGCGAGACGCCGCAGCCACGAACGAGCGAGGTTACGCGCTCTTGATGCTGTCCATGCCGCTGAAGTAGTTCAGGACTGCAAGCTCGACGATTTTGCGGTCCAGCAAGAGATCCCGGCGATGGAATTCGCAGAAGTCTTTCGCCTGACCCAGCAAGTCACCGACATGGCAGAATCGAAACGGTCTGCCAGGTCGCTTGTAGTGATACTCAATCAGGTGTTCCACAACGCCTTCTTCAACGTGGAATTGCATTTCATATAGCGTCTTCTGGAACAGATGGCGGAACTGTTCTTCTGTGGGGTCGAAAACTTCGATCTTGTACGGGATACGTCGCAGGAACGCTTCGTCGCACAATTGCGTCGGGTCGAGGTTGGTTGAAAAGATCAACAGTTGCTCGAACGGAAGTGAAACCTGTCGACCTGATGGCAGGTTCATGAAATCGTGACCGGATTCCATCGGAACGATCCAGCGATTCAAAAGCTCTGTAGTCGAAATTTGTTGACGGCCGAAATCGTCAACGACCATGCAGCCGCAGTTACTTTTTACGTGAACGGGAGCTTCGATGATGCCAGTGTTTGGATTCAAAGTCGCTTCCAGGTGCTTCATCTCCAGTTCACCGCCAACAATGATGGTTGGTCGTTTGATCCGTACCCACCGCTCGTCAATATCCCGCGCGGTAAGTGATTCGTTATCTTCCAGCGGTGCTGCGTTATGCTGCATCGGGTCATAGAGTCGAATGACTTCGCCGCTTACAGTCAACGCGCGGGGGATCCAGATAAACTCGGCAACGGCGTGAATGGCTCGTTGAGCAATGCAGGTTTTTCCGTTTCCGGGTGCTCCGAAAAGAAACATTCCCTTCCCGGAATTAATCGCCTGTCCCAGCTGGCAGATCATCAGATCAGAGAGCGTCAAGTCAGACAGTGCCCGTTTAACATCGTCATAGGTTGGACGAAGTTCCTTCAATGATTGAGCTTTGACCGCCTGGTTGTATTCCTCAATGTTTACCGGTGCAGCGCCGCAATAGCTGGTCCTGGCAAGGTGCAGTTTCGCCTGGTCGACACCTTTGGGCGTGATCTCGTAGGTATAGTCCGATATTCCAGCAGATGACTTGTGTGCGATCAACAGGTCGTTCTTGAGTGACGTCAGAATGGGTTCCACGATGTGAAACGGTAGCTTCATCTGGTCAGCAATGCGACTGCCAGACCGATTGCCGTGCAGAAACAGAAACTTCAGTGCCAACGGATAGAGATCGTTTGGATGAAGGCCTGCGTCTTCAAGTGTACGTGGCGCCGACGGTACACATTCGCCATTGATACTTTTGCCCATTGCCAACTCTGGTTGAGGCGGCAAGGTTGAAGGCACGTAAGCGTCTGTTCCCGTAGCGTCGAATTGGTTGGCAGGTTGGTGGATGTCCATATTCAATCTGGTGAAAAAACGGTTGGAATCTGGTTTGAATCAATCTTCGACGCATGACGAGCCTCAATCCAGAAAAATGGGTTCGAACGGACTGTACGGCGAACGAACCTTGGACTTTGACGCCCGAATCGATTGATTGCCCGTCCATCAAAGAAAATGTCGGAACAATCGGAATAATTCGCAGCAAAGCCACATGCCGTCAAAACTGTGAGCTAGGGTTCCACGCAGGCATTCTGGCGCATCCATGTGTCGACCGTTTTCGGTTAGCTTGCGAAAAATCAGGCTCCCAATTCGTGCGCACCGTCGCAGATTGATTCATGATCCACGTTCGAAATCTCTCCAAAAAATACAACGAACTTTCTTCGGAAGGCTTCCTTGCTCTTAAAGGAATCAGTTTCGACGCTATGCCCGGACAGATCTACGGATTGTTGGGCCCCAATGGAGCAGGAAAAACAACGGCGCTTCGTATTCTCAGTACCGTTCTCAAGCCAACGGGCGGTACGGCAATTGTCAATGGATTTGAAGTCACCGCAGATCCGGACAAAGTCCGTCGACAAATCGGATTCGTTTCCACCAATACAGCCATCTACGATCGAATGACCGCCTGGGAAATGGTTCAGTTTTTCGGTGCCCTTTATCAAATGGACCCGGAGAACCTGCAGATTCGAATGGAGGCTCTGTTCACCAAGTTTCAGATGAACGACATTCGAAACATGCTCTGCAGCAAAATGTCGACGGGA
Source organism: uncultured Pirellulaceae bacterium (assembly GCA_964446085.1). GTDB lineage: Bacteria > Planctomycetota > Planctomycetia > Pirellulales > Pirellulaceae > Mariniblastus. Next base: position 4,072 of record CAYUNP010000012.1, on the reverse strand, counting down.
ATGAAACAAAAGGTATCCATCGCCAGAGCCATCATCCACGATCCACCAGTGCTGGTATTCGACGAAGCGACTTCAGGGCTCGACATTCTCGTTGCCAGAGAAGTCCTCGACACGATCGAACATCTCGCTGACCATGGAAAGTGCGTCATTTTTTCAACACACATCATGTCCGAAGTCAGTCGACTTTGCGATCGAATCGCGATTATGAACCATGGAACCATTCTCGCTGAAGGAACCATTTCCGAACTCTCGGAAGATCATCAGGAGGACGATCTGGAAGAATTGTTCTATCGATTGATTTCCGATTCCGAAAAAGAAATACAACACGTCTAACTCCTGCGGCAACGTTAGGGATGTTTGAGCCATTATGAACTGGGCCAACGTAAAACTTATTTTCAATCGCGAAACGCGCGACCAGCTGCGCGATCGACGTACGCTGTTCACGATCGCGATCATGCCGTTGATTCTGTACCCGCTAATGGGCATGGCGATGCTGCAAGTCGCTCAGTTCACACGCGAACATCCGACTCAAATATGGATGGTCGGCACGGAGAACCTTCCGGAATCGCCGAGCTTGCTCGTTGATGGCGCGGTCAATCCTGCCTGGCTGGGTAACGAACGCGGAGAGTTGTTGCAGTTTCGTGCTCCTGGCAAGCGAGACAAAAACTTCCATGATCTTGTCCGACAATTCCATGAAGACCATACCGTTGAGGGTGATCCTGATCTGATCAACCTGATGATCGACAGAGAGATGAAGTCTCGTGGTGTCGATTTGGCTGTGGTTTTTACCGCAGGAAAAAGATCAACTGGTGAATCAAGTCCGCCAGAAGCGCAAGTTGAAAAGCCAACTCCATCCGTTTATGTGTTGCACAATTCTGCGAACGATCGTTCCAAAATCGCATCCGACCGATTCACTCAAATTCTTGGTCGTTGGCGATCAGCTTCCATCAAGGAATCACTTGAGTCTCATGGCGTGCCGTTGTCGGTGGCTCGGGGGATCAGTATCAAACGAGCTGACGTGTCGGCGCAGTCCAAGCGGCAGGCTGCAACCTGGTCCAAAATCCTTCCCTTTATTGTGATCGTGTGGTCACTTACGGGAGCCTTCTACCCGGCGATCGATTTGTGTGCCGGTGAAAAAGAACGCGGAACATTTGAAACGCTACTCAGTAGTCCTGCTGGACGCAGTGATATCGCGATTGGGAAATTGCTGACGGTCATGTCCTTCAGCATGGTGACCTCATTGTTGAATCTGGTGAGTATGGCGTTCACTGGCTTGTTTGTGGCGTCTCAAATGGCAGGCGGTGCTGGACTCGGCGGCTTGGGGATTCCTCCTGCAAGTTCATTGCTGTGGCTGGTGTTGGCATTGATTCCGATTTCGGCGCTCTTCAGTGCCGTCGCTTTGGCAGCTGCTGCATTCGCTCGAAGTAGCAAGGAAGGCCAATACTATCTGATTCCGCTGATGATGATTTCGATGCCATTGATGATGGTGCCCATGCTGCCTGGATCACGTCTTGATCTGGGAACCAGTTTGATCCCTGTCAGCGGACTGATGTTGATGCTTCGTGGACTGATCGAAGGTCAATACGCGGAAGTGATTCCTTACGCAGCACCGGTTTGCATGGTGACATTTATTTGTTGCTATCTGGCGATTCGCTGGGTCGTTCAACAATTCAATTCTGAATCCGTACTTTTTCGGGCAAGCGAAAAGTTCGCCATCGGTACGTGGTTGCAAAAAGTCATGCGGGATCGACACGAATTACCTTCTGTTGGCAATGCGTTTTTGCTGGGCGTAATGGTGCTGGTCCTGGGCTTCTTTGTGCAACTGGCTGTTGGCAGTTCGATGCCTGCAAGCTGGTTTGATTTGGCCAAAACGATTCTGATTGTCCTGGTAGCCACGATCGGCATGCCGGCGATTATGATGGCCATGTTCCTGACGCGAAATCCTCGAAAGTCTTTACGCTTACGGCTTTGCTCAATTCCCGCTGCCTGTGCCGCAGTCCTGATGGCGCTCTGTTTTCACCCACTGGTGACATGGTTTACCGGTTTTGTGTTGTACCTGTATCCGCTGCAAGGTGATGCCACAGGCAAGGCTGAATTTGTCAGTAGCCTGGTTGATCAAGCACCAGGACTTTGGGCAATTCTGTTACTAATGGCAGTCGCTCCTGCGGTCATCGAAGAACTCGCATTCCGTGGATTCATCCTTTCTGGCCTGGAAGGGTTACGAAATCGATGGCAGGCGATCCTGATTACCAGCGTTCTGTTTGGGCTTGCCCACTTCGCGATCCAGCAAGCGATCATCACGTTTGCAATTGGTATGATCCTGGGCGTGATCGCGGTCGAGACGAGAAGTCTGATTCCATGTGTGCTCTATCACGTAACGCACAACTCGATTACGGTGCTGTTGCCACGTGTCGATGCGACCACCATTGATGGCTCGCCAGTGCTACCTTGGGTTCTCTTCAGTAACGATGGAGCAGTTTGGCAGTACTCTGTATTGCCCGGCATTGTGATGACGCTGTTGGGTGTCCTGTTGTTGGTCTGGTTTGTCAAGAATGGGAACTCATCATCGCTTGAAGAAAGTCACCAACAGGGACAAATGGTGCTCGATAAAGCAACAATGCAAAGTGGCGTTTGAAGTGGATTTGGGTCCTGGCGAGTCACGATAGATGTGCTCGTGGAACCAGCTTTAGTCGGATGTCTGGCGGAGCGACTCCGTTTCGCTGCTTCTTTGAGCATTGCGACAGAATTGTGGTGTGGATCGAAGTGTGCGCAAAAAAGCCTGCGACAAATGATGCTGTCGCAGGCCTCAGGTTTTAACAACGGTCAACTACTTTGCTGCAGTGTCGGCGCACTCGCACGTTTTGCACTGGCAATTGGTTGGATCGCAATCTACACAATCGCAATCCATACATTGGCAGCTTGAATCGCAATTGTCGCAATCCGTTCCGCCTTCGCAGTAGCACGCGTCGCAAGAGCACACGCCGTCGGTGCATGAGCACTGACAGGTTTCGCAACCGCATTCGGGTCCGCAACAGCAAAAGGATGCCGAATCAGAATCCAGCGCCGTTATTGAGTTGCTTCCAACGGCGATGCCAAAAATGGCGACCACCAAAAGGACAGCTGCGATGGAACCAAGCTTGAAAATAGACATGGCTATTACCTCATATTGAAATACAGAGTTAACTAAATCTGGAAATTCAGCGTCTGTTAAATCAACCAGCAGCAATATTGCACCTGGATTTTTTGAGGGATGGCAAGAACAGGATGATTCAGCCCGCCAGTCGTTGACTCATGTTGAGCCAGCGAGATCGGAGGTATTACCGCTCCGGTGAATATGGGTTTGGCCGCATTGTCGATCCCGGGTCGCGAAACAGGTTCGACGGCCAGTTGCAATTCGCAATCGCAACAGTCGCAATGGCATTGGGACGGCGAGTCACCGCAATCGCAGCAGTTTGCGCAATTGTCGGTTGTTGGTGTCGCACAACAACAGGAATCAGTTGAAGAGCAACAATCCGAAGCAGACATACAGCATTCACAGTCGATGCAGTCGCACAGCGAATTCAGCGAGAATCCGATGGACGAAAACGCGACCGCAAAAATCATCACAGCAACACGCAGCTTTACCGCGAGAGGTCGCATGATTTGCAGGAGTCGTCTTGATGTGGCGGGGTTCTTCACACTTGAATCGTATTTAGCCAGGTCCGCCAGGTCAAGGTTGCCCCGGAAATGTGTGTTATTGCGAACCCGCCTGCCCGTTGTGAGCTCTCATATTGACGTTACAATCATCTGATCGGGCTGTAGCGCAGTTGGTAGCGCGCTACACTGGGGGTGTAGAGGTCGCTGGTTCAAATCCAGTCAGCCCGACTTGAAATCTCGACTGAGGAGAACATTGGGCTGGGCTTTTTGTCTTTTCGAGGCTTTGTTTTTCCGGTCGCTGCCGCGCTTGTTTGTCGTCATGCCACATTCGGAATTGACCAATCAGAGCGAACTTTAAACGCTACAAACGAAACGAGTAGCCCAACTTTCGATGTACGAGTGTGAGTTGGAAACAAAGCTACGGAATCGAAATCGA
>CAYUNP010000011.1:47638-57503 GCA_964446085.1 uncultured Pirellulaceae bacterium | reverse complement strand
TCAACAGGATTGCAATTCTAGGCATCGAGCAACTCCTTGATTGGTTGTCCTTCGCATACGGCCATCGGTCTGCCGATGGGCGTATCCAGTTCCTGCTCATAGTCGACACCCATTTGCGAAAGAATCGTTGCGTGGATGTCCTCTACTGGATGCGAGTTCTTCAGCAACTTCTTCGGTTTGGTTTCTTTGCGGTCAGGCGTTGGTGATGTTTCACCGATCACTCTCCCGCCCTGAATGCCTCCACCTGCCAGAGCCATGCTGAATCCATGTGGCCAGTGATCGCGACCGCCAACGGGATTCAGGTGAGGCGTGCGTCCGAACTCACCACCGCAAATCACCATCGTCGTGTCCAGCAGATCGCGTTTCTTGAGTTCGCTAACCAGGTTGGCCAACGCCGGGTCAAGAATGTCGATCCGCCCTGCCTGAAGTTCATGGTTGTTGGCATGCGTGTCCCAGCCGCCGAGTGTTACTTCGACGCAGCGAACTCCCTGTTCGATCAAGCGCAGCGCCGCCAGACAACTACGTCCGAAAGCAGTGTCACCGTAGGCGAGTCGTTCCGCTTCGGGCGCCTGCATGACATCGAAAGCGGACAGCTGATTCGAAGACATCATCTTCAAGGCTGCTTCCTGTTGGTGAGTCCCCAGAACTCCGGCAATTGCCTGGTTGTTTTTGTTTCGCTCAAGGAACCTTTTATCCATAAAGGAAAGATCTTTCAGCCGTGCCTTCTGTTCCGCCTCTCCAACCCACGCCTTGATGTCAGAAATGGTGTTCACCGGATCGTTGACTTTGAAGGCATCGAACTGATCGCCAAGATATCCGCCACGACCAGGCATTTGACCTGGCAGGATTGAGATGTGACGGGGAATGTCAACTTTTTCATCTCGTTCGTTGTAAAGTTGGTGACAAATGATGCTGCCAATTGATGGATGTTTCAACGTGGGGTCCATGCGAAACCCGGTCTTGATATTGTAAATCGCTCTCGCATGATCGCCTTCGCGAGAAGTCAACGCGCGGACAAGAGAAATCGAATCCATCTGTTGAGCCGTTTGTACCAGGCCGTCGCCAAGCATGATTCCAGGGGCGTTGGTTTTAATCGCCTTGCTTCCAGCGGCTATTTCAGTTCCCGGATGAGGATCAAAAGTTTCGAGTTGGCTGGGCGCTCCTTCGAGCCACAGCACGATGATCGAAAGCGGGCGCTTTTTCGGTGTGCGTTCCGAGTGTCGTGCCAGCGCGGTACCCAGTGGCGTCAACCACGAAAGTCCACTGAGCCCGGCCATTTTCAACAAGGACCTGCGGCGAATGTGTTCAATGCTTCCGCAACTGTGATCTTCCATCGGTTTACTTTGGTTAAGCATAAAAGGTGGCATAGGCTTCCAGCCTGTGAACATACTGCAGTCTGGCGAAACGTAAAATAACTTCGATAAAATTTGACAGGCTGGAAGCCTATCCCACCTTCATTGAACGGTGTTGTGGTTGAAGTCGAAATAAAACCAGGGTCAAACAGGTTACGGCAGGAGCCTCAAACTCCTGACAAAACCTGACTCGCTCAGTGATTCCAGCCGAACTCAAGACTGTTAATCAAACTCCAGTAGAGTTGCATTGTAGCTGCTTTGGAATCGTCATTCTCTTTATACCGCTCAAGGAAATAGTCGTACTCTTGATCAGTTGGTCGGCGAGAAAGCGTCGCCAAAAAGACGGTTTCGATTGCCGTTTCATTATCGGGCGACAGCCCCGCGATGTGTCCCGACGAAAATGATCCGTCTCCAATTCTGGTGTTGACCATTTCGCCATTGAACATCAGCAGTTTTTGAGTCACCGTTTCGCCCGTGGCTTCGAATTCGTTTTCACCGGGATCACCATATCGCTTCACGAACTGGGCAACCTCGCCGAACTTTCTGAGTTGCATAATGATGTGGGCATTCCTGTCGATGGGTCTCAATGAGGCAGCTTGTGAAATTGCGCCCGCCATCTGATCGGGACGCAGTCGACTCAATGGAAACACGGCAAGTGCCTCGTTGTGCCCGGCCGTGATGTCATGCTCCGCGAAACTTTCAAGCCGATAGGCATGCGTGTTGGCGATCATTCGAATCAGTCGCCTCAGATCGAATTTGTGTTCAATGAAATCATCGACAAGAATTTCCATCGCCTCGGGGAACGGTCCATCAAGAGGAATGTTGTCGACGGGCTCCATCATCGGTCGACCGGACATGATCGCCCACATTCGATTCACGATCGCTCGCGAGAAAGGTCGATTCTCCGGGTGGGTTACCCAGTGAGCCAACTGTTTTCTCAGCGGCATGTTCTCCGGGAGTAGTTCTGGTGACCATGGAACGGCCGGTTCGATTTCGGTCTCCCTGTCGTCGTGAAGCAGTTGATACTTCCAGCCAGCCTCTTCGTTCGAGATGTCATTGATGCCGAAGAAACTGTTTCGAGTACCGCCAAAAAATGCAGCCAGTTGATGGAAGTCCGTTTGTTCTCCATTTCGCGGACCGTCTGGATCGCCAACGAAAATATTATCCAGAAAGTCATCGTGACATTGCAGGCAGTCAATTCGCATACCAACAAAGGCTCGCACGGTGCGCCCGGTTAGTAGAACCGGATCGGGTTTGTCGTCCTTGCCGGTGTCGGGAATGATGTTTCGGGTGTAGAAGTTGACGGCGGGTGAGTCCGTCCAGATCCCTTCATCGCTCATTAAGTCTCGCACCAGGAAGTTGTACTTGCGGTTCTCTTCGATCTGATCAGAAAGCCACGATACGAATCGTCGTCTTCGATAGAGCAAAAACGGACCCGGTTCGACACCAACCCAGGCTCTGGCCAGTCGTTCAGCCAGATAGTCATGAGTTCGCGTGTCTTCAAGTAATCGCGAAACCCACCATGAGATTCGTTGTTCGGCGGGTTGCTGTTGCAGTGTCTTCAGTTCCTGAACCGAAGGGATTGTGCCTGCCAGCCCCAGCGATAATCGTCGTGCAACCAGTAAGTCATCCGCCACGTCGGCGACTTCAAGGCTTGCGTCGCTCCATTGTTTCTCGAAGGCTGCATCGATCGTCGTGATGATTTCGGCTACGCTTTTTGCTCCTGCCGATTCGGGCTTCCAGGAATCAGGGGCACGCAGTTCCGATGCCGACGTCCAAAGAATGGAGAACAAGCTGACGCCACCGACGCAAACCAGGAGAAAGAGCCCGTTGAAGGCAAACAGTTTCAACTTGGTGAACTTCACGCGACCGCTTTCTGTGAAACAAAATTTCCTAAAGCATAGTACACTTTGATGTCAGTCAAAGTTTTCAAAAATCCAACACCATTGAAAATCTTCCGCAGATTCCGACTCATGGAAAATTCAGGCGACATGCTTTCGATCTCCGCGTCAACGACGGGTGAAATTGTAGCCGAGTTGGCCAGGGAAGATGTCGCCGATGTTCCTGTTGCGGATAACGTTGGTGAAGTGAAAAGCTGGCCGTTTCGCGCCGCTGGATTCTGTTCAGGAGTTTGTGCCAGATTGTTTGGAGTTTGCAGCACGATTTTCCTGCTTGCGGTGCTTGCGAACGTTCCCTTGCTGCAACTGATCACCTTTGGCTTCCTGTTGGACTCGGGCGGGCGAGCGGCTCGTGGGCAAAAGTTTCGCACTCAGTTTTCAGGAATCAAAAAAGCGACACAGCTCGGTGGCTTGATGTTGGGGGTGTGGCTGCTGGTTTGGCCAATGCGAATCGTGTCCGGGTTCTGGCTCGACGCAGCGATTATCGATCCACAAAGTAGTCAGACGTTGGCGTTGAAAATTTTCTATTGGGTGCTGACCTTTGCAACCATTGCCCACATCTTTGCCGCGATCATTTGTGGTGGAAAACTGAGATACTTTTTCTGGCCCCTGATGGCGCCATTCTCGCTGGCAATCTGGTTGGCTCGAAGGTCATTGATAACGCGCAAGATTTTGTTTTTCACCATTGGCCGGCTGTCACCAAAACTGGTTGCCGACATCTGTATGGCCAAGCCGATCGGTGACTGGTTCCTGCCTGCGATCTTTCTGCGACGGCTTTTCAATGAGAACCTGTTTGCGTTATCCCAGAATGGAATTTGGAACTTCCTGCGAAGTTTGCAACTGCCGCGATATTTCATGCTGGGACTCAAAGGACTCGTTGGAACGGTTTGTTGGCTCGCGCTTCCGACGTTGATGCTTGCCGGATCGACCAGCGACAAGCCAGGCATTGCGGGGCTGTGTTTGCTAATCGGCATCGTGGTGTCGGTTCCCGTGTTTGCGCTGTTGCCATTTGTGCAGGCGCATTTCGCGACCGACGGAAAGCTACGGCGATTCTTTGAGCCGTTTCAGGTGTTGCGACTGTTCGCCAGAGCTCCGGTTGCTCACTTGCTGAGCCTGTTCGTGATTTTGCTTTTTGCGTTGCCGCTGTTTCTGCTGAAGATCGAAGAAGTGCCAGCCGAATTTCTTTGGTCGTTGTCGCTACTGTTCATCGCCTTTGGTTGGCCCAGTCACATGATTTCTGGCTGGGCGGTTGGTCGGGCAGCTAACAAAGAGAAACCGGTACGTTGGTGGTTGCGTTATCCAATTCAGTTCTTTGCGGCTCCGGTTTCGTTTGTTTTTGCCGTGATCTTTTACCTGACTCGCTACATCAGTTGGAACGGAACATGGAGCTTGTTGGAGAATCATGTGTTCCTGTTGCCAGCACCATTCTGGCTCTCCTGACAAGCCATCTGAAATGACTACCATTGTTTCAGGATTGGCTTCGGAGCAAAATTTGGAATTCTCGAAACCTCTATCGGAAACAGGGGTTTGTTAATGTGAGAATCGATTTCATGGATGGTCGATCGCAGGAAACGCACTGTTTACGCCTTCGGGCGTAACCCTCACCCCAACACAGCAGTGCGTTTCTTACGGTCGACTTCGCTTTTGGTCGATGGCAACCATGCCGCATATCCAGAAACATTGGCACAATTGCCGACCTGAAACAGCCTGTGATGTCAGTTTCTGACTCATTGAAAAGGTGTCTTGGGTGAATGGCCAGCTTTGATCTAAATTGAAGGGTCTGACGTTTAAGTATATCCCTCCCGTTAGCTCCTGACCTATCCATGAACCACATCGGCGAACTTCTAATTGAGCGAGGATTGATCTCGGATCAACAGCTCAGCCAAATTGATCCGTCCCGTGAGCTTGACGGAGAATCTTTGCTTACCGAACTGGATCGTAAAAAGTTCGTTCAGCGGACCGCTGCGTACGAGGCGATGGCTGAAGAGTTCGGCGTCGACTTCATTGACCTGGCCAACACGAAGGTAGATCTGTCCCTGTTGGAACTGTTTCCGCAGAAAGTCATCTATCGCCAGATCATTTTTCCGGTGCGTCGGGAAAACGGAACCCTGTTTGTGGCCACCGCTGATCCGTCTGATCTTTATCCGATGGACGAAGTTAGTGCTGTGACTGGCCTGGTGGTCGAACCCGTTCTGGCTGAGAAGTCTGAAATCGAAAAGCTGATCAAGGCCCATCTTGGTGTCGGTGGCGAAACGATTGAAGGCCTCGTGCAGCAAAAGATCGACGATGGTGTCGAGCTTCTGGAAGACCTCGAAACCGATGGCAGCGAGCTTTCGGAAATGGCTCAGGAGGCCAGCGTTGTTCGGCTGGTGAATGAAATTCTTCTTGAAGCGATTGCTTCTCGAACGAGTGACGTTCACATTGAATCCCAGCAGGATCTGATTGTCATTCGCTATCGCATCGACGGTATCCTTCACACGCAGCCAATCCCTCCCGAGATCAATCACTTCCGCGCGGCGATCATTAGCCGCCTGAAGATTATGGCGAAGTTGAACATCGCCGAAAAACGACTGCCTCAGGATGGTCGTATCAAGCTGCGAGTCAAAGGGCGTGAGGTTGATGTTCGTGTCTCTGTGATTCCGATGATTCACGGCGAGAGTCTTGTCATGCGTATCCTGGACAAGGGTGCGATGGTTTTCGAGCTGGAAAGTCTCGGCATGGCTCCGGATACCTACAAAACTTTCAGTGAGCTGATCAAGGTGCCACACGGCATCGTTTTGGTGACAGGCCCAACGGGTTCCGGTAAGACGACAACGCTTTACAGTTCACTGATTCAAATTAATGATTCAGCGACAAAGATTATTACGACTGAAGATCCGGTCGAGTATCAATTGGCGGGTATCAATCAGATTCAGGTGCACTCCAAGATTGGTTTGACGTTTGCCGCATCGCTGCGAAGTATTTTGCGTCATGACCCGGACGTGGTGCTGGTCGGTGAGATTCGTGACCTGGAAACAGCAGAGAATGCGATTCAGGCTTCGCTGACAGGTCACCTTGTGTTTAGTACGTTACACACGAACGATGCCGCTGGTGCTTTTACGCGGATGTGCGACATGGGTGTCGAACCGTTTCTTGTCGCAAGTACCGTTGAAGCTATCATGGCGCAACGCCTTGTTCGTCGACTTTGCAGAAACTGCCGTCGCGAAATGGATCCCGGGAAGATGGAACTGCCCAGCGACTTTCCAATCGATCAGGTTGAAGGCAGTTTGTACGAGCCTGTTGGTTGTCGCGAGTGTCGCAATGTTGGGTACCGCGGTCGAATGGGTGTGTATGAGCTTCTCGTCACCACCGAAGCCGTTCGGGCTTTGGCTCAGGAACGTGCCAGTACCTGGGAGATCAAGAAAGCCTGTCTTGAAGGCGGCATGAAAACGCTTCGTGATGATGGATGGCGGAAAGTCATTTCGGGCGATACATCAATCGACGAAATTTTGCGAATCACAAAAGGAGATCGAATCGGATAGGCCGTCGGTCGCAAACCTTTCGTTTTTGATATGCCAGATTTTACTTACATCGCACGCGATCCATCAGGGACCAGGGTTGAAGGGTCGATGTCTGCGAGTACCGAAGCTGATGTAATCACGCGGCTCTCGAATGATTCGCTGTTTCCCGTCAGCGTTACCGATGCGGCGGCCAGCACCAAAAAGTCGCTGGAGCTCGATCTCGGTTTTGGCGGTGGCGGACCCAACGATCAAAAAATGGCGGTGTTCTATCAGCAGCTTGCTTCGCTGTTGGAAAATGGAGTGCCGTTGATTCGGTCGCTGAAATTGCTCAGGGAGCAGATCAAGAATCCCAGGCTCAAAGAAGCGCTTGTGGATGTGATCGCCCGAGTCGAAGACGGTGAAGAGCTTTCAGAATGTTTCAGGCGACATGACTCAATTTTTAGCGACATGGCAATCAACATGTCGCGCGCCGGTGCTGAAGGTGGCTTTCTGGAAGACGCACTTGACCGAGTCGGCACGTTCACGGAACAGCAGGCAGACCTGAAATCAAAAACGATTGGAGCCATGATCTACCCGATGATCCTGGCGTCGATGGGAACGCTGATCGTCTCGGTGTTGGTGATCTTCTTTGTGCCAAAATTTGCGACTGTCTTCGAATCCCTCAAGGCAGAAGGCGAGTTGCCAGCAGTAACCGAATGGCTTTTATGGTTCAGCGATACGCTGCGGAATTATGGCTTGATCATTCTGGTCGTCGGCGGTGTCCTGTTTACGATCATGCGAACTCAACTGGCGACTGACGCAGGAAAAATGTTCATCGATCGCTGGAAGCTTAAACTGCCTGTCGTTGGTCCGATTCTCAAAAGCCTGGCCGTGGCACGATTTTGTCGTGTTCTGGGAACGCTGATGACCAATGGTGTTCCCATTCTTCGAGGTCTGGAAATTAGTCGCGAAGCGGCAGGTAACAGAGTGCTTTCATTGGCGATTGAAGATGCAACCGACAACGTCACCAGTGGTGAATCACTTTCGGTGCCACTTAAACGGTCGGGGCACTTTCCCGTGGAAGTCACCGAAATGATCAGTGTGGCCGAAGAGTCCAACACGCTTGATACGGTGCTCGTTACAATCTCTGATCAGCTGGAAAAACAGACGATGCGGCGGCTCGATGTTGCCGTCAAGCTCATTGAGCCCTTTATGCTCTTGATTATGGCGATCGTGGTGCTATTTGTTGTTGTTGCACTTCTGTTGCCAATCATGAAAATGGGACAAACCGTTGGCTAGATCGATGGCGCCCAGCTCCAAATCAATTTGAAACTGACCTTTAATCTGAAACTGACTTTACAGGAGACCTTGATATGAATTTTAACACGATGGTGCGACAATCTCGTAACCGCAGCGGTCACAAGGGCTTTACGCTTTTGGAACTGTTGCTCGTCATGGCGATTCTCGTTGTGCTGGCAGGTCTTGGAACTGCAGCTTACACGCGTTTGGGTTCTGCCCAGTCGGTTCGTGCTGCCAAGTACGAAATCAAGAACATCAAGAATCTTTGCGTTGCTTACAAGCTACAGGTTGGAAACTATCCGGCACAGCTTAAAGATTTGGTGACCTTGCCTGGCGGATTGACTCAAGCCGAATGGAACGGACCCTACTACCAGGAAGGCGTCGTTCCAAAAGATCCATGGCGAAACGAATATGCCTATTCAGCTGACGAAGCGAGGGATCAGGTTTTCGTCACTTCCAACGGCCCGGACAAGCAACGGGGAACCGCTGACGACATCCCTGGCAGGCAGCAACAGTAGTCTTACGATGACAAAACGGCAACGCAACGAGACACCGAAAGCAAACCGATCTGCATTCACGCTGATCGAGTTGCTGTTGGTGTTGGCAGTGTTGATTGTCGTCGTTGGATTGGCCACGCCTTCGATCAACCGGATGTTCCAGCGCACGGCGCTTGATCGTGGAGCGGATCGCTTGAGAGCTGCCATGGGCGAAGCTCGGGTGAAAGCGATCCGGGATGGCGACGTCTACGCCGTGTTTTTGTCTCGTGGCGGCAACTGGTTTGATGTCGGGCCGTTTGCGAATTCGCAGAATCAGATTTCACGAGCTAACCGTGACCAGGAAAACGCGAGGGTTCAGGGTAACTCTGGTTTTGAAGATAACCTTTTGCCACGCGGCGTGAACTTTACTGTCAGTGAGACCCTCTCGGATTCTCGCGCGGCCGAATTGTTGGCCGGAACAGGTTCCGGTGGCAGGGGGCTGCAGCAAGTCCTGTTCTATCCCGATGGAACGTCACAGGATGCCAGTATTGTTCTTCAAAATGAAACGGGTGGCATTGTTGAAGTTCAACTTCGAGGTCTGACCGGACTTTCCAAATCAGTTCGACTGAAGAGGTTGCGATGATCGCTACTCGCAGAAAACAAAACGGTTTCTCGCTACTGGAAGTCATTCTCTCGATCGCCATTCTGGGTGGATCGATGGTGGTGATAGGCCACGGGTTCTTTCAGGGGTACCGCAGTGTCAGAAGTGCCCGCCTGGTAGGAACAGGAAACCGCCTTGCAGATTCTGCGATGGCGGAACTGGCGGCTGGCGTGATCGAGCCAAGAACTGTGGGGACGCAGGCGATTCCGTTTGAAGACGGTTGGCAGTACTCGGTGGCGATTGAAAGTGCTGATGTGCCCGGTCTCCTGACTGCGATCGTGACGGTCCAGAATACGGAATCACGACCTCCGATTTCGGTTTCGATCACACGGCTTGTGATCGATCCTGATTACGATCCGCTCGAAGCCCGGCGTAATGAGGAATAGCCAGTGATTGGAATTTCAAAACCGAATGTTCGTCGCGGCTTCAGCCTGCTTGAATTGATCCTTGCAATGGCGCTCACGGTCATTGTGATGTCGGGCGTTGCGACGGCGATCAATCTCTACATGGTACAGGTTGCAAAACAACAAGCCCGTGTTGAACGTGAACTCGTTTCTCGCAATGTGCTGGAGATGATCGCCAACGATATTCGCGCTGCCATCCAGCACAAAGCGACAGATTTTGGTGCACTCAACACGTTGCTCGAATCACAGGCATTGATGATTGGTAGTCTCGGAGGCGAGGGCGAGGGCGAGGGCGA
>CAYUNP010000011.1:41488-47538 GCA_964446085.1 uncultured Pirellulaceae bacterium | reverse complement strand
GCGAAGAGGAAGAAGCAAGCGAAGATGACGATGAGGATCCTGTTTTCGATGAGGAGGCAGTTTCCTTTCGGCCCACCATGTTTGGCACACGCAATGCGATCATGTTGGACATCAGTCGTTTGCCTCGTCTTGATCAGTTCAATCCGCTGCTGGAAAAGGCTTCCGAAAGAGAAGCCACTGCTTCGGATATCAAATCAATTGCCTACTTTTTTAGCAGCGCCAGCGGGGGCTACGATCCAAATGTTTCACGGCGTGAAAACGAGATCACTGGTGGCATGTACCGCCGGCAGATTGACCGCGCCGTGGCAAACTTCCGCGGAGACGAAACGCTGCGTGTGCAACCTGACGAATTTTGTGAATTGGTGGCGTCGGAGATTGCGGAAGTTGGCTTTCGTTACTTCGATGGAAACGACTGGACGGAGCAATGGGATTCCGAAGAAGAAGGTGGGTTTCCGACTGCTATTGAGATATTCATTGTGGTCGATCCTGCACGAACTTCTCCAGCAACGACTGGCTATCAGTACACCGGATTTAACGAGGCGAATATGGAACGGCATCGACTGACCGTCTACTTGCCGATGGCGGAACCCGCATTGGAGGAAGAAGAATGATGTTGCTTCGTAAAAATCGTTGTGCGACTCGACATCATCGACGATCGGGTTCTCTACTGCTGATCGTACTGGTGACGGTTGCGATTCTGGCACTGTCGGTACTTTCGTTTTCGTCGTTGATGCTGGTTGAAGAACAGGCAGCTCGCGCGATGACACGCAGGGTTCAGTCGAAGTATCTGGTGGGCTCCGGCATGGAGTACACGAGACTTTTTCTTGCGCGACCCGAGTCTGAAATCGTTCAAAACGGCGGGCTCTGGGACAATGAAGAAACATTCCGCGGCGTGGCAACGGTTGCCGACATCAATAACCCGACCCGCAATGCGATGATCGGTCGATTTACGCTCGTCGCGCCAGATTTGAACGATGACGGAGTTCCAGAAGGCACCCGTTACGGCGTGGTTGACGAGTCCAGCAAAATCAATGTGAATGTTTTGCCATACTACGACTTTTACGGTGGCGAAGAATCGACGATCGGTCGTGACATCCTGTTGGGGTTGCCCGAAATGACGACGGACATCGCGGACTCGATACTTGATTTCATTGATGCCGACGATGAGACCAGGGAAGCCGGTCTGGAGAGCGGTCACTACAGTGGACTCAATCCACCCTACGCTGCAAAAAATGGACCTTTGGACAGCATTGACGAGCTGTTGCAGGTAGCTGGTGTGACGCCTGAATTGTTGTTTGGGCTTGATACCAATCGCAATGGAGTTCTGGATGACAGCGAAGCATCGCTTGGCAATGTGTCACTTACGGATGCTGAATCCGTTTTGGGCTGGGCGAACTATCTGACGCTCTACAGCAAAGAGAGCAATTTGACTTCTGACGGGCTGCAAAGGATCAATATCAATGCAGATGATCTTGATCAGCTCTTCGATGACTTGAGATCAACCTTCAATGATGACTGGGCCAATTTTATTATGCGGGCTCGAATCGAGGGGCTACCGCCCATTGGGACTCCTCCCCCTGATCCGGAAGAGGCAACGATCGTACCCGCGTCACAAGTTCCCTTTGAGATTCCAGCCGATGCAGAATCAGATCCGGAGAACAGGTTTTTCTCCGTGATTCAAATCATGGACACGTTTATTTCGACAACCGACGCAGACGGTAATCAGGTTTGGTTGGAGTCGCCAATTACATCCGCCAATGCTCCGTCGTCAATTCCCAACGCCATGCAGTCGCTGACGGTCTACGAGGGCGAATCCATTCCAGGTCGCATTAACATTCGACACGCATCTCGCGCAGTCCTCTCTGGGATTCCCGGAATGGATGAGGAGTTGCTGGAGAGTATCATCAGCGTCCGGGAAGTCGATCTGAATGATCCGGCGCTCACGGACCGCAACCGAAAGTACGAAACGTTTCTGCTGGTTGAAGGTCTCCTTGGGGAGGAGCCGCTTGTGGCCAAGCAACGGATGATTGAACTGATGCCCTACATCTGTGCCGGTGGAGATGTCTACCGCGCTGAAATTCTCGGGTATTTCGGCGATGCCCGAGGAACGTCACGGGCTGAAGTGGTGTTTGATACGACACGGCCTGTTCCACAGATCCTTCTCTGGCGTGATAAAAGCCACCTCCAGTCGGGTTATTCGGTCGAAGCCCTGGGATCGGAACTTGAGGCCGTCGGCGGCCAGTTGGATCGATAAAATCCCGGGAATCGCACTGCCGGCGACTTATAATTGTCAGGCCGTATCAGGCAACTCACCAAGCGTTAAAAGCAGCAAGCAAACTCACTCATGTCCATCGTCGCTCTCGAAATCAATCAAAATCGAATTCTGTTGCTCGCAGGTCGCAAAGCCTCGAATCGACCACTGGAAGTTTCGCATGCAATCGAAATTCCTCTCGAGGCAGATCTGGATGATTCTCAGGTTTCTGAAAAGTTGAAACAGATTGTTGATGAGCACGGCCTTGCTCGCAGCGAAACAACCGTCGTGCTGTCCCGTTCGCAGAGTGAACTTCGTGAGATCGAACTTCCACCGGCGCCCGACGATGAACTTCCGGACATGGTGACGTTCAAAGCGAAGAGCGATTTCGCTTCGTTTAACGATCGGTGGTTGTTGGACTTTGTGACACTCGATGGCAACGAGTCAGCGCCGCGCAAAGTCCTTGCATCAGCAATTGCTCCCACAATCAGCGAACGTGTCGAAGCAATACTCGAACCATCGGGCTTGAAGTTGAAACGCATGGTGCTGCGACCGTTCTCGATCATGGAACTGTTGCAGGGTCGAACCAGCGATTCTGTGGCACGACTCGTTGTGAATCCAGGGGATGACTTTACGGACGTCGTGGTTGCGAAAGGGAATCAGACCGTTTCGACCCGATCCATTCGCATGTCTGCAGATCATTCAGCTGATCAGCGCAGCCAACAGCTGGTCAGTGAAGTTCGCCGTACGCTGGCTTCATCGAAACGGCAACTCGGTGGCGTCGCGGTTTCGAAAGTGATTTTGCTCGATGACGAAAAAGCAAACCGACATCTCGTAGGAAATCTGCAGGAGCGTTTGAAAATTGATGTGGATGTGGTCGATCCCTTCGATGGACTTAGTCGTATCGGCCAGGCCAAAGGAGAGATTGATTCGCCGTGGCAGTTTTCGCCATTGCTGGGCAGTCTCACTCATCTCGGTAGCGAAAGCGCTCCTGCGATCGACTTTCTCAATCCGAGTCGCCGCAAAGAAGTGGTTGTCGACCGTACTCGCTATTGGCTCTACGGATCATTGGCTGGACTGGTAGCCTTGTTGACCGTCTTTTTCGCCTGGTGGACGCTGCGTGGCCAGGCTGCGGAAATTGCTGATCTGGAAAAGGAGTTGGACAGCAAGCGACAGCTAAACGAAGGAGACGGGGTCCGACCAGGCGTAGATATAACGCTTGGTAAAACGGGAATGATCGACAACTGGAAAAAAGACGACGTGAATTGGCTGGATGAACTCAATGCGGTCAGTGAACACTTTCTGACTCCGGACGAAGTAATTGTGACAAGCTGGGTTGCTTCGATCCCCAAAAGCGGTCCGCAGGTCGAAGTTGCAGGCAAGGTGGTCAATAGCAATCAAAAACGAAAGCTGTTCGAAACATTGGAGTCACGACCCTTCGTTGTCACGCCGACGAGGTCACGCTCAGACCTTCAGAAAAGTAAAGGATACCCGTTCACTTTTGGGAATTTGCTTGCCGTGCAAGTCGATGATAATGCCTGGCTTAAAGAGCTCAACAAACATGTTGGTCAATTCAACAAAAAAGTCAAAGCGACACCGACCAAAGAAGGGAGCGCCAACTGATGTTTGAAAACCTGACGCCCCTTGAGAAAAAACTTGTGATCGTGGTCGGCTCCCTTGCGCCGATCATGATTCTGTTCTTTGGTTTTACCTGGTTTATGGATAGCTATGACGCAAATGTAAGTGACATTGAAAGTTTGACTTCGGAAATCGAAGTTGAGGACGACAAAACCAAGCGTGGAATTTTGGCAGCTCAGCGACAGCGCTACTATCGCAAGATCAGTTTTCCAACGTCGGAAGGTCGTACGGCCAGTCTCTATGACAAGTGGTTGGTTGACGTTGCGCGGCAGGAAGTCGGTATGACTTGCAATGACCCAGTGCATAAGCGTGGCAGTTCACTCAATTACAGGAATAAGCTGGTTGCCACTCGCAGTGTTTTCACTTTGAAGCCCACGGGGACATTGTCTCAGCTAATCAAGTTTCTACATATCTTCTATTCAGCCGATCAACTGCATCGAATCAACGGGCTCACGATCAAACCGGAGTCCAAGTCAAAACCCGGACAAGAACCGGTGTATTCTGGCGAGTTGACGATGGACATTAAAATAGAAACGCTTTCTCTTGTTGACGGACCCAGAAATATTGATTCGTTTCCCAGTTGGAATATTGAGCTTGCTGAGCTAGAGGGATACGACACCAAAATTCTGCGTCGAAACATCTTTGGGCCAGCGAACAATGTTCCTGTTCTCAAAAAGCCAAGACGGTTGGAATTCGACATTGCAGAGACGGAAGAAAAAGCAAAAGGGAAATACAAAACGATTCAAATCTCAGCCACTGACGCTGACAAGGGCGACCTGTTGGAATTCGAGCTTCTTGAGCCATCAGGTTCTGAGAATGAGTTCGGATTGGTGCTCGGTGATCAGCCTCGCACTGCATCACAACGAAGGATTTCGCTGCGCGTGCCAATGCAGTCGGAAGCTGTGAATATTCCAGTTTTGATGGCGGTTTCCGATAGTGGATTGCCCGCCAAACGAAATGAAATCAAATTCAATATTGAGTTCATTGAGCCAGAAAAAGATGAGCCCAAGGCGGAGGCTAAAGCTGTAAAGTCCGCCACGCTGAGTGTCGTGAAAGGGTTTGCGCTGGCTGCTGATGGCCAATGGCAAGCTCAGGTATCTGGCGTGACTTTAGGCGATCTGATGCTTCGAAGCGGTGAATCGATCAAGCTCGATGACGAGGAATGGAAAGTCGTTGAAGTGGAAAGGAAGTGTGTTACTTTCGAAGTTGGTGGCAAGCGAAAAAGATTCGCACAGCACTGCACCCTTAGCGAGCCTCTTCCCGAGCCATAAGCTGCAGCGATTCATTGTTGTTGTTCGTAGTCCCGGCTTTAGCCGGAATCGTTATCTGTGGCTTCCGGCTAAAGCCGGGTCTCGAGCGACATCATCGATGGCTGGGTGAATTCGGTTTGCGTTTTTGAAGCATCGTCCCGTAGCTTTATTCATGCTCACAAGCAGCGATTCTAGAATCGTGCACGCAGTCCAAACAGGACTGACCTGTTGTTGAAGTCGAATGGACCGGATCCGTTTCCTAGCCCGGGGACATTCGGAATTTCGGTGTCGAGGCGAAACGAATCTGCAGTGAAATAGCGGTACTCTACAAAAGCGTCGAGTGTAGGTGATGCTTTGTAATTCAGACCTGCCATCCATTGCCATGCGAAACTTGATTCATTGTTATCAATCACCGCTTCGGTTCCATCGGTTTGAATCAGGTCAGGTCGGGCAAGAGCAAAGCCGATTCCGCCGCCAATGTAAGGCTTGATCCGTTCAGGACCGAAATCAACGAACTCCCAGTAGCCGTTAAACATACCGGCGAAGGCGCCGAAATCTCCACCCAAACCGACAAACTGTGATGCCGCACCGTTTTGAAGCTGCAGTCCGTTAACGTCAATGTTGCGGTAGCTAAGTTCCAGTTCGGTACGCAGGTTTCGTCCCTGAATCTGTCCGACCGTCACACCAAACAGGAAGCCAGAGTCTTCGAAAAAGTCACCTGTTCCAACTTCGCCGACGGTTGTGAAGTTATTGAGGTCTGACCAGCCGCCAAAGACGCCGACGTAACAACTGGCGTAGTTGGCACATACTTCGTCGCACTCGCTGACGACATCGACATACGATTCAGATGAGATTGATTCCAGTTCGCTGGTCTCGACGATTCGCTCGCCGATATCGCGAGTGGCAAGTGC
>CAYUNP010000011.1:22508-41388 GCA_964446085.1 uncultured Pirellulaceae bacterium | reverse complement strand
ATTCCAGTTCGCTGGTCTCGACGATTCGCTCGCCGATATCGCGAGTGGCAAGTGCTGGACGACATTCGCCGCCACAGTTACTGTTGCAACCGCCGCCACAGTTACTGTTGCAACCGCCGCCACAACTACTGTTGCAACCACCGCCACAGCAACCGCTGTTACATCCGCCAGCGCAACCACCGCCACAACCACTGTTGCAGCCTCCGCAGTTTCCACCGCAATTGCCTCCGCATCCTCCGCCACAACGATTTCCAAGGGCGGCAAGGCCAGCGAGGCCGGCAAAATTACTTGCAGCCAATGCAGGCGTCGCAGCGGTGCCGCAGAATTGCGTCGGTATACAGCCCGGACCACAGCCGGAAGCTGCTTGTTGACCATACGGCGCGGCATAACCGCCCGGTGGCACGTAACCTGGATAAGGGGCCTGCGCCGGGTAGCCGTAAGGGCCGGGTAAACCGGCGTAGGGGTTGGCTGCATTTGAACGTGGGTCATATCCAGGCGGAGGTGTTCGCGTTCCCGATCCTGCGCCGTTGCCCGTTCCGGAGCCATTTGGCGTCGCGTATTCTGTTGGTGTTCGTGCAGGCAAATAGACTCGTGAACTTGCAGGTGCCGGAACAGGAGGAATGTAGCTGTCGTCGTCCTCGTCCTCGATATCATCCTGGTTTTTTAGGTCTGGAGCATCAGAATCCTCGTTGCCCGGCGGCGAGTCAAAAATGGAATCGCTGATCCCGCCTGGATCTTCCTGATTGTCATCTGGAGGTGTAACGACTTCATTGTCATCGTCGACGGGTCTTTGCGGCTGAGTCGGGATTGGAGTGTCCGCCTCACCCGGGATTGGCGGAGTCGGATTGATCCGCGATGGGTCGGGAGCGAACTGACTACCAATCGGCATGTTGGGCTCAACCTGATTGTTTTCTGGCTGCTGAATCGGGCGAGTATCCATCGGTGGCGTGATCGGATTTGGATCCGATGGAAGCTCATTGAATGGACTTTGCTTCGGAGCCTGCGACGTAGGTGGCGTGATTTCGCCAAATGGATTGTTTGGATCCTGATTCAAAGCGCCCGGTGCGCTGTTTGAGTCGGGATCAACTTTTTGAAATGGATTTGGAATCGGAGCATTGTCATCTTGGCTTGCGCCCTGTTCGTTAAAGATATCGCCTTGTGGATTTTCCCCAAAAATATCCTGCAACCGCCCAGATCGAGCTGTGGTTGAGCGTTTGCCTTCAGCAAAGGTTCTTGAAAGCGCAGAATACTTGGCAGAATCTCCTGTCCTGGGTCTCAGGCTGGATTCAGCGCGATAGCTTGGTGGGACAGGAGGATCAACAAGTTCAGGCTGAAACGGCTGCGGTCGACTTGGGGTTGCGTTGGAGCGGGCAATTCTCTGTGTCGGTTGGCCAGCGAAGATTTGGTACTTCTCGTTCAGGTTTCGATTTTGTGCCGAAACCTCTGTCGCAATTGAACACACGAAAGCTAAACAGGAGACCGTCGCCACCCATTGTTGCCACTGGCAGATTTTGAATATGCTGTTGACCATCACCACTAACTTTCAAAGCGCAGACTTCACTTAGTTCGCGGTATCGTCAGAACCGTCAAAGTTTATCCAGTGTGAATTGGTGAATTTGGCAAGATTTGCGGATTACGTTGTGCCTAACGGTTGAGGACCTCTGTGATAGCACTTGTGAAGGCCAGAAGTGCTGGCAGATGGTTCAGCGCAATCTCAAAGCAAGCATTTTTGATTGCGTTGAAAGCGGATGTCGATGCGCTGTTGGTGAGTGAGCCCCGTCGCTCATTATCAACGCAGAGCATCGAAATGTTGTCCTGCTGCCGACGAGCTAGGCTTGTTGCGAATCGTCGTTGTCGTTGTCGGAGCGAGGACGGGAAGGATCATCGATCGCGTAAGCTTCGACTTCGAATGGGTTTTGGCGGTAGTGATCTTTGCCGCGAAACCAGAGCCACGCCGAACTGCCGAGATACGCTGGCAAAAACAAGGGACCCCAGCGTTCATACTGACGGACATGAACCTGCTCGTGTTTGCGTACGATTCGCAAGCCGTTGCTCGTTTGACCAAGGATCGTATGCCCCAGCGTCATGCCGGCAACGCCAAGCCGTTCCAGGCCGCGTTCAACGATGCCGCCATAGAATTCGAGACAACCCTCGCGCAACTGAACTTTGCTGCCAGTCAGCATGCCGATGAAGCCTACGAACAAACCGATCAATGTGTTTGGCGAAACCCAAACGACAAGCACCAATTTGATCAGTATTCGAAGCATCAATTTATCAGGATTGCAGTTTGAAGCGGCACCAGGACGTTCTCCATCAGATAGTCGTCCACCAAATCCTGACCTCGCTTCATCAAGTCCTGAAACGTGCTCACAAAAGTCTCACCGGCTTCGATGCTGCCGTATTTTCGAAGCGTAAAAAACACGGACAGGTTTTCTTCTGGAAACTCGTTCGTCTTTACATGATAGGCCGTTGTTCGCGGCTCGAAGCTCAGACGACACTGAATCCGACAGTCGGGAACCAGCGAGAGTTGAATCGTCGGATCGAGGCTGACCATCTTCGCACCAGGAATGTCCAGGGCTTTCTCGATTGAAGGACCAAGTCCAAGTGCGTTTGCCAAAAGCCTGTACTGGTTACCCGAATAGGCAAACTCAAACCCATAAGTCAGGTTCAGGGTTTCGCAATCCAGCGGGCTAACTGAAAGTTGATGTGGTACCGCATCGAGAATCGCAAGGTGTTGTTCGCAGCCCGACTCAAAGGAATCGGGTTTCATGTAGCCACTGGAAAGCCGTTTGGGATCAAGCGTGACCCACCGATAGCTTCCTCCCTCTTTGTCTTCTTCAAGCACGTAGTCGCCAACTTCGCGACTGTAGAAATTTTTCATCCCGGGATAGCGTTTTCGCAACTGCTCGAAAAAATGCATGACCGATTCGCGCTGTTGCGGCAATTGTGTTTCAGTCGTCAGGTTCAGATTGATGTAGTGCTCGTCGCACACGTCCTGAAATTGGCTCATGGAGGGTCCGTTCGGTAAAGGGTACAGTTCTGTATTTTATTCCGATCCGTTGTTCAATGAAAGACACCGAATCGGAGGTGTCAGTTCGCCGAATTCCTGATCGCTTTCGAGAAACCGGGTTCAATGCCAAACGTACGGGCGCGCTGGTCAATTTGGCAGTTTCGTTTCAGATCCTCAAAGGATTCGTCGGCGGTTCCGATGATTCCCTGTTCAAAGGCGTATCGATCCGAATAGCCGGGCAGGATGATTCGCGAATCGAACCAGCTGATTTCATCGGGTGTGAGCTGGGACGTGTGGCGAAGAATTCCGTTCATGCAATTGTTCAACAGCGTGTGGTAGAACTCCGGTCGGTCCTGAATCTGGTTGGTGCGTGCCGCGATGCTACGGAAAAGTCTCTGCACCTGCTGCGGCGTGGCGTTAACCGGATACATAAAGAGTCGATCTTTGGGACGCATCACTGTACGAACGCCAATCAGATCCCGTTCATCGCCAAATATGTAATTCAGTTCGTATTGGCGATAGAGCCCCTGAATCGGAGAGAAGAATTCGTCTTCCTCGCGACGAATCTCTACCGAGACAGCGAAGTGCCGCTGTGATTCTGATTCCGCTTCAATCTCAAAGCTGAGAAACACATGAGCCAGCCCTTCGCTGGGTGAGAAACGCTGAACGATGAACCAAACTTTGCTCAGGTCCGTAAGCTTGAACCGGAAGTCGGATCGCTGCACATCGAAATCAGATTCGTCGCGGTAAAGGTTGTTGCGAAAGTTTCCAATGGTGACTGCGTCGTTCTCAATGGTGACTTGCGAGAGTACGGTTTGATCCTTCGCCCATTGTCGATCATGAGTCGGTTGTTGTGTCAGTGTCATCAGCCAGACAATGCCGATCAAGCTGCCGGCACAGGTCAGCCACATCGTTTTCGGTTTGATTCGAAAGAGCAGGGCAATGCCCAGAATCGAAATTGCGATCGCGAGAGCCGGGCCGACAAACTTCGGCAACGGATCGAAGTACCAGATGGCACCAATTGCCCACAGAAAGAATACAGTGACACTGACCCACGCAATGGCGAACAGAATTACTCGCCCGGCTTTTTTAATCAACTTCATCAACGATTACAGAGTCTTTCGCTGTTCCAGCAACATCACGCCATCCTTCGATTCTTTTGGCTCGTGTGAAGTCTTCGTTCCATCAGGCCACGTTACCGTGATCTTCTCGAGTGCTTCGAACCGTTGAGCTGAAATTCTGAGTTCAACCGATGACTGCGAAAGGTAACTACCTCCTGCGTAAGTCTCAAATCGCTGCTTGCCAAAACTTCCTTCCAGCAAAACGCTGGCGCCAATCGGGTTGCGATTGCCGCTACGGTCAGCCAGTTCCAGCTTGCAAGTCGCTCCCGGTTCTGATTCGTTTCGTAGAATCTCCAGCGGTTCGTTGTTCACTGCCACAAACGTGTCGAGATCCCCATCGGAATCGAAGTCAGCGACCGCGACGCCATTCGAATCTCCGCTCAGTGCGAGACCGCTCTGTTTTGGCCAGAGTTCCTCAAAGGTTTGATCACCGTTGCCCTTGAGAAGCAAGCTCAATCCTCCGTCCATATATCCGGTTTCAGGTTGTGAGCCGAAGAAGTTGTTCGCCAGAAACACATCCAGCTTTGAATCACCATCAAAATCTGCAATCGCCGCGCCGTAAGCGGGACTTGATTGAGCAAGGTATCCAAGCGGTTTCGCTTCGAAGAATCCTTCGCCATCATTCCAGAGCACCACCGTTTCGAGCATCGTTACTTCCAGAAAGGGAGCTTCCTTTTCATCCGTTTCATAAATGTCAGACAGGGACGCTTTCGAGAAATCGTGAAACGTCTGGAACTTGTCGGCAATAAACGGCATGCACCTCGAAGAGCAACTTCGTCCTCGAACTGGATATTCTGTTTCGCCTTCGAATTCAGCTTCAACCAAATCCAGCGTTCCATTCTTGTCAAAATCATCGTAGTACAACCGATGGGGATGTTCGGGACTGGTGTGGTACTTGGTGTTGGTTCCCTGGTTGGTGACGACATAGTCGATGTCTCCGTCGGCATCGAGATCACCCGCAGCGATGCCGTGCCACCAACCCGTGTTTTTGTGCACACCGGAATCAACGGTCGCATCAACCAGCTTGCCTTCGTTATTTTTGAAGAACGCCACCGGTCCCCACTCAAGTGTCAGGATCAGATCGATCCAGCCGTCTCCATCGAAGTCGCTCCAGATCGCAGAAGTCACCAATCCTTTTGAGGTTGCACCCCCAGAGACGTCGGCGCTGGCTTCGGAAAACTTGCCACCTTCGTTGACCAACAGTCGGCTGGTCGGAACCAGTGGATATTGACCAGGAATGCTTCGCGAGCCAACGAACAGATCGAGGTCTCCATCACGATCAAAGTCCGCCGCTGAAACGGCAAAGCTACTGTCTAAAAGTTCCGGCAACGCATCGCTGGCAAAAGTGAATTGCCCGTTGCCGTCGTTGAGATAGAGCCGATCGCGATATTCCTCCGAATCCAGTTCGTATTCCGTACCGCCGCTGGTTACATAAAGATCAGCGTCTCCATCCTGATCGGCGTCAAAGAACAATGCCCCCATGTCCTCTGATTTGAAATGCTTGATCCAGGGGCCATCAACCGACTTGAACGACTTGCCGCCCTCGTTGACTAGAAGTTGACTTCTTTGACGGGTTGCTCCGGAACAAAACGCATCGACGTGGCCGTCTCCGTTGACATCACAAATCGCAACTCCCGCACCGAGCCGTGAAAGTCTGTAAGGTAAAAGTGGTTCCCGCTTGAAATCATCGAACCTGTTTTCTCTGTGCCGGAAATTAACGCCCATTGACTCGGTCGCGGCGGCGAACAGCGGCTTGACCGATTCAGGAGATGCTTCAGGCATGCGGTCAGAAGATTCGACGATGCGATAGAGATGATTCACTTCCAGGTCAGAAAACTCTTCCGAGGTCCCGTCCGGCCACGTCACTTTCAGTTTTTCCACTGCGGCAGATTCCGCAAGTCCGAAATGAAGTTCCATTGGGTCTGCGCCAAGGTATCCTCTGGCGGGTGTCAGATCGCGGCGCTGGTAGTTTCCATTTTGCCAAATCTCGACTTTGGAGCCGACTCCGAAATGGTTGCTGTCTTTGCTGCGAAGTTGTACCAGTAAACGTGATCCCTGGTCGGAATCGTTCCGGTAGATCGAAGCTGGTTCGTAGTAGTTGTTGACGATGGCATCGAGGTCTCCATCGCCGTCAAGGTCTGCAAAGGAAGCACTATGGCTGACGCCTTTGTGATCCAGTCCCCATTGTGGCCCTTTGGATTCAAATTTCAGATCACCCTGATTGTGAAACACCATGTTGGTGTCTTCGCGAACAGGGACCTTTGCAAAGAGTGCATCGTTTTGTTCCTTCGACAGACCGCGCTTCATTGCTGTTTTGAACTGGGCAGTCAAATCACCATTCATGTTGTCGCGGGCATGTCCATTGGTAACGTACACGTCCAGTTTTCCATCGTTGTCCAGGTCAACCATTCGAATCGCCCACGTCCAGTCAGTTTTTGCCATGCCGGTGATCACTGCATGATCCATCAGGCGACCGTTACCTGAGTTGATGAACATGCAATTTTGCATGAACTGACGCGGCTTGCCCCATTCAAGGAACCAGCCGCTGGTGCTCATGTTTCCCATGTTGACCTTCTGGCCGTAATGATCAGGGTCTGCCATGTCACCGACCATCAAGTCGAGATGGCCATCGTTGTTCAGGTCACCCGCGTCCAGGCCCATCGCGAACCATGGAGTCTTGCGGACTGAATCCTTCAGGACATCGGTGAAGGTTCCGTCCTGATTGTTGCGGTAGAGGTGATCGGGTTGTTTGAAGTCACTTGATACGTACAGGTCTTGCCAGCCATCATTGTCGTAGTCAAACCAGATGCTTGCGAGGTTTGCGTCCCATCCGCTGATTCCCACATCCTCGCCATGTTTCTCAAAAGTACCATCTCCAAGATTTTCAAAAAGGATGTCCTGCTCACCAGCTTTTGAGCCATGTCCATTGATGACCACCGTGTATTCTTCAAAGCCCTTCTTGACCTGCATCCTGCCTCTGACGTAAGTCGTTGTTTGTGGGCCCCAGGCTGAAACATCCTGGTAGGTGGTGAGATAAAAGTCGAGGTCGCCATCGCGATCGTAATCGCAGAATCCGGCTTGCTTGCTGCCGCCGGTGTAGTCAGCACCCCGGCCAACAGTTTGCTCACTGAAGGTGCCATCATTCTGATTGATGTACAGGATGTTCGGCGCGGCCATGTTGCAAACATAGAGATCAAGGTCGCCGTCGTTGTCGATGTCCGCGAAAGAAGCTCCCGATGCGTAAAGGTTTTCGCCATCGAGTTGGCCATTGACTTTGGCAGTGGAAGTAACATCTTCAAACTTGAAGTCGCCAAGGTTTCGATACAGTCGATTGTCGATGTCGGTGCCGGTAAGGTAGATGTCTTTCAAACCGTCATTGTCGAAGTCCGCAATGGCGACGCCTGCTCCCGTTTCGATAAACAACTCCGAACGTTCCCTGCCGAACTCATTCAGGAATTCGATCCCTGTTTCAGCAAGCCGTGTAAACTTCGTCTCGTTGGTTCCACTTGAGGGTACTGACAGTTTGCTGCGATAGAGACCATTGTTTACTTTTTCAAACGAGTCCGGCACAGCGTCAAATGCGATTACTCCCTCGTTGTTAAACGGTTCAGGAACATTAGCCTGGCTAACATTTTCTGCCGGCTTTGTTTTGGTGCCACCGCAACCGGCAATCAGGATCACCGCGAGGATTCCCGCAATCTTCAAAGACGGTTCGGCCAATTTGATGAACATTGGATACTCGTAGGAAAGTGGTCAGAGCAATACTCGCATTCAAGAGTAAATCTTAACATCCGTTCAACCAGTTGGCAGTAACCTGTTACCAACTGACCACCGTCAGGACAGGTTAAGGAGATTCGATTTTGTGGGTTAAACGCGGTGAATTGAGTCAGGTTGTGAATTCGGTTGGCTTTTGATTCGTCATTTGCTGACTGATTGTTAGACTATAAGGTGAGCCACGGAGTCGGTTCCAACCTTATCTATCCTTCCCCGAGTCATTCAGACACGAAGTTTGCCAGTGGAAAACACAAAGGTCGGTCCTTTTCTAATTAAAAAACGCCTTGGCACGAGCCGGCGTCAGCAGGTGTTCCATGCGGTACAGGAATCGCAGGATCGCGATGTCGTTCTCAAGTTCATCACGATCCCCTCTTCCATCGAGTGGACCAAAGCGATCGACAAGATCGAGCGTGAAACCGTTGAGTTGAGGAAACTGCGTCACGACAATCTTGTCCGTGTTTATGGGGTCGGAGTCCACGAACCGGAGTCCAGGATCTTTTTCGCGACCGAATTGATCGAGGGAGAATCGCTTTCGTCCATCCTGGCCAGACGTGGAAAGCTGGCTCCGGATTTGGTTGTCGAATACGGGCACCAGATCGCAGAGGCACTCAAATACATTCACAACAAAGAGATCATCCACTCGAAGTTGACGCCCGATAAAATCATGGTGACGGCGGATCACAAAGTTAAAGTTTCGGATCTGAGACTCAATCGCGCCAAAAAACGGCGTTGGGACGCCGCACGAAAGCGGGATCTTGAAATCGCTGCTTACATGGCCCCCGAACAGTTTGAAGAAGGTGGAACACAGAAATCAGATTTCTATTCACTTGGTGTTATTCTTTACGAACTGCTGACCGGAAAGTTGCCTTACGAGCCCGACACGATGGGGCGGATGGCCCGGACCAAGAAAGAAGTCACAGCGCCGTCGGTGGCTGAAGTGGTAATGAACTGCCCGATTTGGCTGGACAAAATCGTGACGCAGATGTTGCAGCCCGATCCAAGGCAACGTCCTCATTCGGCTCGCGCGATCACGTTTGCATTTGAAGAAATCAAAAAGATCGATTCGACACGAAAGTCAGCTGCGTCCCAGGTTGCCGGAAACTTCAATCCGCTAACTGTTGGTGTCGATAAAACCGAAGCTCGCCGGGTGCTTGGGAAAAAAACACTGCGCGAAGAAGCAGTTGATCGGCCTCCGTTCTATCAGGGGGCTCCGTTTATGATCGCCAGCCTGGTCGCGCTGGTGGCAGTTTTGGTCTACTTTGCGATTCCCAAAAGTCATGCGGCAATTCTGGAAGAAGCGAAAGTCAAACTGGAATCACATGATCCGGGAGACTGGCGTGCGGCTTCTGTTGAACTCAAAGAGCTAATGGATAGCAGTGACGAATCGATTGCCGATGAATCGACCGGATTGTATTTCGTCAGCAAGGAAAAAATTCTGGAGATGAATGCCAGGAGTGGCGTTCCATCTGGAGCGCGGAACTTTTACACCGGCAACATCAAATCCTATATCGACGCGGTGCAGAAATTTCTTGCCGGCGAACATCGAGTCGCCAAAGCCGAGTTTGAACGACTGGTCAGTGAAGTTGATCCCGAAGGCGATGAGCGATACGTTTACCATGCTGCCACGAAACAGCTGACGCAGTTGTCAGGGATTTTGTCACTGCCGGAGGATCCTGAAATGCTGGCTGCGATGATTGCGGGATATGACCGCGAGACCAATCAGCTGAAACTAATGCAGGGCAAAGACGTTCTTGCGAGAATCGTCAGTCAATTCGGTCGCAACCCCAAGTACAAAGGGATTTGTGAAGCAGCTGAATCGCAGCGTGCCGCCATTGTTGAGCGGCTCGCTGGGGAAGCAGAGACTGAGTGAGCAATAAACGAAGATGCGCGTCTTGTTGATGAAGTTGCCGCATCCTTGATCTTTCGATACCAACAAGGTGAAGCGATGGCATTGCCCCCGGAACCGCAACTGCGTGCATGTTTGAAAGTGATCTACATGGCATCGCTTGACGCGCGAATCGCTGGCTGGCACAAAAATGTCAATCCTGATCGACTTGCTGATTTGATGGACGCCATTCACAACATTCCTGCATTGATTCTTGGTTGGGAAAATTGCGACGAGGAATTGCTGAAGTCCTGTCTGCTTGATTACCAGACCAAATGGCGGGAAGACGGTCCCAGTCTACGCTCAATCTACGAGCAGGAAATACTGAAGCAAACTGATTGACAGTTCACCGCGTCGTTCTACAGCTGGTGCCAAACGTCTTCGGCCATTGCCATGGGAGCTTTAACAATATCGAGACGGTTCAAATACTGAATCACGACAGGCAAAGCACGATCAGGCATGTCAAAACCTTCATCCCAGATCGTGGACGAGAACCACATTTCGGTTTCATGTGGATCCAGTTGATACCTGGCAGCAATCGTCTTGACGGCCTCTTCGTCAGCGACCAGATCGTTGCAGTTTTGATTAAGCACTTCAAACATCTTGCGAATTGCATCGCCATGCTGCTGCAGTATTTCTTCCCGAACACAAATCACGAATGCAGGCCACGCCGTTTTGCGGACTCCAACCAATCGGAACTCGCCATTGTCAACAAAGGGATCCGTCGTCGCCTTTTCCCAAAAGAAAACGTCGGCATCACCGCCGGCCAATGCCTTGCGAGCGCCTTCAAGCCCGCCCACAATTTCGAACTGGGGTGAACCCGAGTCCCAGCCTCGCTCGGCTGCGTCAACGATTGACATCAAATGGGAGCCAGAGCCCTCACGACTGATCGCGTATTTACGACCTTCAATTTGGTCGATCGTCTCGATGTCTGAACTTGCAGGAACATGAATGCCCCAAACAAGAGGTGACTCGACATACGTTTTTACAATTCGCGAAGGGTTGCCGCGCAGAATGTCAGCAACGGCGCCCTGGGTAAGCACGACTGCGATATCCGATTTGCCCTCGCGAAGCGATTTCATCATCGCGCCGGTCCCGCCCGGAAAGTCGGTCCAGTTAATTTCAAATCCGGAGTCGGTGAAGGCTCCAGACTCAATCGCCATGTGCCACGGAAAATTAAAATGCTCCGGAACCCCGGCAACGTTCAGCTTCAACATAAAAGTACTCGGAATCGTATCAGTGGTTGATCGCTAGCCGAATCGTTCGTCGCGAACTTCTTTGGAACGCGAAAACAAATCGAACAAACTTTCGGAATCGCCAGCATCGATTAACTGCTCAAGCGATTCCAGCTTTTGACGATAGAGAGATGTCATCTCCAGAATCGCATCCCGATTGTACATGCAGATGTCTCGCCACATGGTCGGATCACTCGACGCAACGCGCGAAGAATCGCGAAAACCGCCCGCCGCAAACTCGAAGATTTCACTCACATACGTTGTTTTTGCCACAGTTTCCACCAATGCATAAGCCAAAACGTGTGGCAAATGGCTGGTCGCCGCCAACACCTGATCATGCTGCTCGACATTTAGTTGCTGGACGATCGCTCCGCAGGCTTGCCACATTTGAGAGACCGCTTCGACTGCCACAGGATCGGTTGCTTCCAAAGGTGTCAGAATGACTTTATGATCGGCATAGAGTCTCGAATCCGCGTACTGGACGCCGCTTTTTTCGCGTCCAGCGATTGGGTGTCCGGGTACAAACCGGTTGGGCAAACTTCCTAACGCGCTAACTGCTGCGTTGACTACCGATACTTTACAGCTTCCTGCATCGGTGATGATCATCTCATCGGTAATGCATTCGCGAATCGAGCTGAGGACGGATTCGATTGCGCCGACAGGGGTTGCCAGAAAAACAAGTTCGGCATTGGCAACCGCCTCGCAAGGATCCAGTGACCACGTGTCGATGACGCCAAGTTCCTGCGCGCGTTTCAGTTGTGCTTCGTCGTTATCACAGCCAAACACTTGTTCACAGAATGAGTTCTCCTTGAGTGCCAGCGCAAGGGAACCGCCAATGAGCCCTACTCCGAAGATGCAGATTTTTTTCATGGAGCAATTTTATCCGGTGACGGACGATTGCTCTATGGGTTGGAAAACCGGGTCTCCTTCTGGCGATCGTGGTACGAAAAAAGTGGCGAAGCCCATCCTGAACTTCGCCACTCTTTCCAATCGCGAACAATGCACAACTTACCTCAATCCATTGAGTGATAATCGTGCATTGTGACTCTAGGCAACTGCTTTCAATGACATTGCGGGTACGGGCTCACGAATCAAGTCGATGAACTCCTCAAAGATTCGAAGATCCAAAGCCGAGGCAGCTTCGTTTTCTGGATGGAATTGGGTTCCCAGAGCAATCCAATCCTGCATTTCACTTTCGATGGCCTCAACAACGCCATCGGGGCAACGAGCTGTCACAGTAAACCCGCTGGCAATTTCATCGATCGCCATGTGGTGACGACTGCTAACACGGATCTCGCCGTCGCCGTAAACGCGTCCCATCAGCGAATCAGGAACAACTTCGAGACCGTGACGATGGTTAGGATCCTGAGGGTCTTTGTGTGGGATAGCGGAATCGAGGTCATCCGGAATGTGCAGGAATAGGTTGCCGCCCATGGTGACATTGAGCAATTGCATTCCCACACCGATACCAAGGATTGGCGTGCGACTGTCAGCAATCATGGACATCAACATGCGGTCAAATTTTTCGCGTCGCCTATCCATCTCGCGAACAGCAGGGTGCAACATAAAACCGTCACGGCGTGGATCGAGATCCGCTCCACCAACCATCACAAAGCCATCAACAGTCTCAAGAATCTGAGCAATGTCATCTTCGTTGGTCGTTGGTGGCACGATCAGCGGAATACCGCCAGATCGAGCGATGCTGTCGTAATATCCAGCAGTGACAACCGAGAATGAAGGCTGGTTGCCTTTGGCTTGGCGGAAGTCAGCGTTGAGTCCGATGATTGGTTTACGTTGCATGAGTATCTCCTTAAGGGTTGCCCGTCTTGAGCGATCGCCACGAGTTCGTTCGTGACTGAGGAACAAATTTAGCGCTGGAGAAACTGATAAACGCAAAAGAGTGACACGTTTGAGCCGGTTCCGTCTTGGACCGGATTCGTGAGTGAGCTATTTGATGTGGTAAAGTCTATTACCAATCCGACTGGCCCGTCCTAAGCGTTCGTCGGTAACCTCCGTGAAGTGCTGATACGTCGCAACTCGTTTGCGACATGCGTGATTCTTCCGCCTTAAGTAATCTTGTCAACAAATTTCATTCATCTTCCGTGATAATATTGTGCTGGCACACGATGTTGTGTGCCCGTGATGGTAGTGCTATCGTTTCCACCTTCTTTTGAGGCCCAGGAATTGACGCCGACGTGTCAACGAGACTCTTTTGGATCTCCGTTTAACGTGTTTGGCTCGACATTTTCGGGATTTTCTATTCCACCTTCTGAATTATCAACTTACCTTTTTTGCATTCCCGAGCGGTAAAACACGAGTCTTTTTAATGGAAACCGAATTCATCGATGGCGAATACGGGCTTCGGTTGAAAGAAATCGTGGGTGAAGAAGCTGCCGCAGCAGTGCTTCACAGCTTTTCAGCTGCCAAGCGAACTTCATTTCGAGTCAACACGATTCGGGGTCCCGTTGAGCCTGCGATCGGTGCGATTGAGTCGCTAGGTGTCTCAGTCGCGCCCGTTTCGTGGTGTGAGCTGGCGTTTTCGGTTTCTGCGGAAGATCGATCGAAACTCACTCACAGTGAACTGGCTGAGAGCGGACACATCTATGTTCAGGGACTTTCGAGCATTTTCGCCTCCACTGTTCTTGAGCCCGAACCGGAGCAGTGGAATCTGGATCTGGCTTCTGCGCCTGGCGGCAAGGCTTCTCACATCGCTGCCATGATGGATAACCGTGGAAAGCTCTCCGTCGTCGAGCCCATCAAGCCGAGAATGTATCGTCTGGCTGACAATCTGAAACGGTTGGGCGTAACGATTTCCAGAACCTATCTGATGGATGGGCGAAAAGTTGGACGCAAAGTTCCCGACCGCTTTGATTGTGTGATGCTGGACGCGCCCTGCAGTAGCGATTCGCGAATCCGCAGTGACAAACCCGATTCGTGGAAGTTCTGGAGTGAGAGAAAAGTTCGCGAACAGGCACGAAAGCAGAAGGGGCTGATCGTATCGGCATTTGAATCGCTCAAGCCGGGCGGGACGTTGCTCTATTGTACTTGCAGTTTCTCTCCGGAGGAAAACGAAGCCGTTGTTTCGCATCTGATGGAGTCAACCGAAGGTGCCGCCAAACCGTTGGCCATCGAGATGCCGTTTGATAACTGGCAGCCGGGTTTGAAGGGCTTTCGGGACATGGAGTTTGACGAAGCTGCAACGCTGTCGCGACGTGTGTTGCCGAACGAGGAGTTCGATGCTTTCTTTCTGGCCAGGTTCACGAAGTGACGGGCCGGTTTTTTCCAGATAAAAACCGTTCGAAGATTTTGATCAGTCGACTACGATCTTCTTTGCTCAGCGTCAGGAAAAATCGGGAATTCCTGCCATCGGTGTATTCGAACTGGATTCCGTTACCAACGACACGAATCTCAGCCATCGAACTCCATTTACGAAATTTTCTTCTCCAAAACTGTTCTGTCTCGACACCGTTTTGGTACACGCGAAGGCGGGCGTAAGTGAACTGGACGACCGCCAAAAACGTCCCGAAGGAACAGAGTGCGATCGCGGCGAGGGCAAAGACGACTCCGAGCTCTTTTCCCAGATTCCAATTTCGGTAGAACAGTAAGCTTTGTCGGCAGCCGAACCAAAAAAAGCCGCAGCCAAACAACATCCAGAATATTCGCTCCGAGAGCGGAGGTTTGAATTGGCCAACCAGATCTCCTCGCTCCTGACTGGATTGAGAATCGCTTACAGCGTTTGGCGTCTGGTACGGATTCGTCATCGCGACTCCACTACAATTTCATGACTTTTCGCTGATCTTCAATTTCTTCGAGCGAGTACAACTTTCCGACGCCGCTGCCTTTGCAAGCTTCGCAAGTTTCCTCCCAGGTTTCGGGTGACTTCAGGTTGCTGTCCCAGAATGGCCATGTCTTGCACTGTCTTGGTCTGGCTCCGTAGACGTTGCAGTTTCGATTTGCGCCGTCAAAGAAAACACAGTCTCCGTTGGGAAACTCTTTCAAGCTCTTTCGAATGCCAATCTTGCGGACAAAATGATCTTCAAACTCGTCGACTTCCATTTCAATCGCTTTGGCCAACGCCGCGATCTCTTCCTTGTTGACCCACACGTACCCGGGAGCGCCCGTGCAGCAGTCTCCGCAGCCAGAACATTTGAACTTCAAGCCATCTTTGTACCAGGGTTCGCCTGTTTCTTTTGCCACGCTGCTACCGCTTTCGCTTTTTGATTGATGCTGTCAGAAGAGGAAACCTGGACCGTCCGGGGACAAGAACGCACGCACACGTCTGGGGCAGATTCGCCTCGCTATTCATTATCGAACCGCAGCGATGTTTGGAAAGGGCTATTGTCAAGATATGCCGGTTACTGATTTGCTAACGGTCAGGCAAACAAATTTTGTGATTCGCATTCTTCCAAAACGGTCATGGCCAACGGTTGAATCTGAAATCGTGGTTTCCCTGATCATGAGCTTCCGATGAATGGGATTGAGACGATTTTGGTTGACGTAAATGGCCCTTTCTCAGCAAAGCAAACCGATGAAAACAATTTCTCTTTCGGCACTGATTCTGATCGCGTCCCCGTTTTGCGTTGTCGCACAGGACGCACCGCAAACGAACAATAGCTATTACGCTGATGTGCCGGCTAAAATCATCGACAGTGCCAACCATGTGGTGTTCTCAAAGCCGAGCTCCGCACTCGAAACGAGAGGTCAGGCTGTGGTCCAAAAGGTTATTGCTCCGGCACTTAAGACTCCAGTTGTCGAAATGTCAGTCTTTAAAAATTCCAAGGCAACATTGCAGTGGCCTGGCACAAACACTGCTGAAGCCAGACGAGAGCCCACGTACCAGTCTGTTGGCAAGTTGGTTGTCGAAAAGGAATTCGACATTGAAGTTCCTGAGGTGTCGGCGTTGAACTACCTTTTGAAGCGTGACGAACTGATTCCGGACAGAATCGAAGAAGTTGGCCCAACGATTCGGCAAACGGCCAGGCAGGAAAACGTTTCTGGTGGCGAATTCAAACCGCTATCTCAAAAATCGGACAACAACATTCAAATGGCGTCGCGACGGAGATTCAAGGAAATCCTCGTCCGTGGTCAACAGGAACCGACGCAGGATTTTCCGGGAGTAGACCAGATCGTCAGACCTTCGCCGGAAAACACAATTCAGATTGAGCCAGTTCAAAATGATGTCGAGATTGTGCCACCGCCGGTAGACTACGACATGATCTCAGAACCTGAAACTTTGCAACCTCAGGCGAATCAGTCAGAAGTATTCCAGCAGCAAACAGTTCAGCCGGAAGCAGTGCAGGCTGAAGCAGCATCACTGGATCACATCGGAATGTCCCAGCGTCGCAACTCCTGGGACGAGCGACCTGACACCATGCGTGACACCGTGGATCACTTCTCCCCCGGTGGCGAGCCGTTCGCGGTACGTGGCCTTGGTGGCAATCCAACTTTCTTCGGCATCGATCGCAGAACCTGTTGCGATGAGTGGGCCGGATTTTGCAACTGCAGCGGCGGTCTGAAGGTTAACCCGGGTCACCTCGGAATTCCGTGGCTCCGCAGCAAAGACAACTGTGATTCGGCGACGGGATGCGGAGCGAACCTCGGAAGAAATGCCAGAAGCGGCTGTGGCTGTGCATCTTGTAACGGCAGGTAGAGCAACGGGTTTGGGAGGCTGCATTTTGTGGCCTCCGCAATCTCAAGGCTCCCTCCATTGTTTTTCTCGCTATCGAATCCAGTTCCTGAAATTTGTTGTCCCGATGCCGAGGCGACAGAATCGACCGCGGTATTCACTTGTTTGCGCTTTGTGCGCTTGTATTTGTCGCAAGTCAAAAAATTGAACGCGATCTCACTCCATACAATTTTCTATTGCGCGTCGGGTTAGTTTGATCTTCGATTCTGCTACACGAGTCACATCAATCCTGAAATCGCATTAACCGTTTTGACTCTTGTAGCAAAAACTCGTGATCCATAAACGGTTCGTAGCTGATGTCCTGCCAGCGAATGCGACCGTTTTTGTCGATCAGAAACGTCCCATGCAAAGGCTGTGACTCAAAGTCGTCATGGGCGCGGAACGACTTGAAAATGTCCAGCGCCGAGTTGGAGGCCAATCGAATCGGCATCTCTCCATCGTAGTTGTCGAGCGACTTGCTTAGTCCCGCATTGTCATCGCTGCTGAGAGCAATCATCCTGATTCCAGCATCCTCAAAGTCTTTGACCCGAGGTCCGAAGGCTTGAAGTTGTTCGGCACAGTGTAGACAGCCGTGTCCCAGGTAGAAGATCATCAGGTAGTTTTCTCCAGCATAGCTGTCTGACGAAGCGACCTCATTGTTGGAGTCCGCGACTTGCCATTTGGGTGCCAGCGGAGCGTCCCAATGAACTGGGCCAAGCGACTCCAGCGATGGTCGAAAGTGTGCTTTGATTTGAGTGGCACCTTTTTCCGAAACCCAATCCTGATCCAGTTCGCATGACTCAATCAGGGATTCAAGCCGCGAGAAAACTTCAACGGATCGATCTGCGCCGATCGCCACGCCACGCAATTCTTCAAATCGGAACCTGGCTTTTTCAAGGTCGCCGCTGAGAAACAGGCACCACGCCAGGCGAGCCAAAGGGATGCTCTCGTTGGCTCGCTTTTCGACTTGTTTTCGAAGTTCGTCGAGCCCTTCCTGCGTCTCGCCGCCCAGGAATCGAAGTTCGGCCAGCCACGATTCGTCTTCGCCCTTGGCTTCGCGAAGCAGTTTTTCCGCCTCGATGAAGTCCAGTTTCGCGACCAGCGCGTAGCCCTCGATTGCTTTGATGGCCTGTTCAGCGGCTTTGCATCGCTTTTCGAGTTTCTCTTTTTCTTTCTTTGCCTCTTCGTGGTCCTTGTCCAGCTTCTTTCGGTCAGTTTTCTCTTTCGGTTCAGCGTCTTCATCGTCCGACGGTTGGTCGTTCTCTTCAAGCTGGCACTTTAACGATGTGACCTTTTCTTTTGCGTCCTCGAAGTTGTCGTTTGCTTTCTTCGACAGGTCGGTCAACTGTTGTGTAAAGCTTTCCTGTTCCGCAGTCTTGCCTTTGATTGCGGCAGCACAGCCTTGTAGGCGAAACGCGGCGATCTGTTGATCGACTCCCAGATCAGAAAAACAACCGCGCTTGATGATTTCGTCAAGCCGGTCATACATCTGAAACTCACGCAGAACCTGCACGACGCGACGCTGTCCGTAAACGGCGCTGCCGGAGCGATCCAGATCAAAACCATTGAACCTGGGATGACGAGGCAGTTCAACGAGATTCATGGCGAGGTCAAGCGCGTCGTTGGCTCGTCCCAGGAAGACATAGTTGCGCGTGAGCCACTCGTTGTTGTGAGCGTAATTGTGAATTTCGTCCGGGATGACGTGGTCCGTGATCATGTGGCGATGATCCGTCCGCGCGGAAGCTTCCTGATAGTAGACGGCTTCGTCGTATCGATTCAGGCGTGAAAAAATGTGACCAGGCATGTGCCACATGTGAGCAATTGACGGCGACGACAGACCGCACATTCCAGCAGATTCAAGCGCCAGTTCCGGCTTGCGACGGTCCCAAAGATGAATGCGATAATGGTGAGCAGGGTGCAACGGATTGACTCTGAAAATTTCTTTCAACAGAGCCTCTGCTGCGACGTAGCTGCCGATCTGCCACCCAGCTCTGGCGTTGTACCAGACCCGATGAACGACCAGTGCCTTGGCTTCGATATCGTCGGGGTACTGAATCGCGATATCTTCCAGGTCCTTCAAATATCGTGCTGCATGTTTCTTGCGAGTTGGTTTGTCGATCGGTTCGTAATCGGCATCCTTTTTTGAATCGTCCTTTTTCCCATCTTCTGTCTTCTCAGTTTCTTCCTGGT
>CAYUNP010000011.1:8078-22408 GCA_964446085.1 uncultured Pirellulaceae bacterium | reverse complement strand
ATCTTCTGTCTTCTCAGTTTCTTCCTGGTCACCGTGAAAGTATCGATGCAGTGCTTTGATGTATAGCTGTTCGCGCTCAGACGCACTTTCCATTCTCTCAAACGCCTGATCAATAAATCCTGCAGCACGTTTTGGCTTTTCGAACGTTGCCAGGGCAGCGCCCCAGTAGGCCATCGCGCAATCCGGATCGATCATCGCCACCTGACGAAACGAGCGTTCGGCTTCCAGGTCCCAGAATCCGTGAAGTTGGCCCAAGCCCTGATTGAAAAACTTGCGAGCCTCATCGGACCGGGTCGTGATTTGGAAATCGACTTTTCCGGTTCCACCAAAGAGCCTCGCGGCTTGGCGGGCTCCTTCGTTGAATGCGCTGCCGTGGTAGGAATGACCAGCCAGGACGTCTGCCAATGGGTCGTCAGCCGGTGAAGCTTCCTGAGCCATCGAGGTCGCTGACAGGAAACTCAACAGGTAGAAAAACGTGGCTAATACGGAATACTTCACGCGGATTTCCAATCTTCCTGGATTCGAATTCGTTTTGGGTTCCAATGGAAAGCTCCCTTATACCCACCTAAAGTGAAAATCACAGCAAACAATCGATCCGACTTTCGCATCTGACTTTCAAAAACCGTCGTTTCCCATTCTAATCCGCAATCGGCTAAAAGACGAACAGTAAATCGTCGATGACCACCCCTCTTTCACATCATAAAAACTGATGGCCACCACCAACAATTGGACTCCCGGAAGCTGGCAACAAAAAGTCGTTCTGCAGCAACCGACCTATCCAGACGACGCTCAACTTCAGGATGCACTTTCGCGTCTCGCAAAGCTTCCACCGCTGGTCACAAGTTGGGAAATCGAGAACCTGAAGCACCAGCTCGCTGAAGCTGCCGAAGGCCGGGCGTTTCTGCTGCAAGCCGGCGATTGCTCCGAAAGCCTCGAAGACTGTGATAACGATTCGATCGTGCGCAATCTGAAAGTGCTGATGCAGATGAGCTTCGTGTTGATCTATGGCGGTATGAAGAAAGTT
Source organism: uncultured Pirellulaceae bacterium (assembly GCA_964446085.1). Classification (GTDB taxonomy): domain Bacteria; phylum Planctomycetota; class Planctomycetia; order Pirellulales; family Pirellulaceae; genus Mariniblastus. The sequence goes on along the minus strand of CAYUNP010000011.1, from coordinate 21,384 downwards.
GTCCGCGTCGGCCGGGTGGCAGGGCAATACGCCAAACCACGTTCCAACGATACTGAAACTCGGGACGGCGTGACGCTGGAAGTTTACCGGGGCGACATCGTGAACCGGTCCGGATTTACCGAATCCGATCGCAAGCCGGATCCCGAGCTTTTACTGCGAGGCTACGAACGAGCTTCGTTGACACTGAACTTTATTCGAGCTTTGTGCGGCGGCGGATTTGCTGACTTGCACCATCCGGAAAACTGGTCGCTGGATTTTACCGGTGATACAACGCAAGCAGACAAGTACCATCGCATGGTGGATTCGATCACGGACGCGCTTCAGTTTATGGAAGTCGTCCGCGGTGCGGAATTCAAGTCCAGCGGTTCGGTGGATGTGTTTACCTCGCACGAGGGGCTGCACCTCAACTATGAGCAGGCTCAGACGCGACGCGTTCCACGCCGTGACGGCTGGTATAACATGAGCACACATTTTCCCTGGATTGGCTACCGTACGCGAGACGTCAACGGTGCTCATGTTGAGTACTTTCGTGGTATTTCGAATCCGGTTGGCATCAAGGTGGGTCCGAAGTTCGAAGCTGATGAACTGGTGTCGCTGATCAAATCACTCAATCCAACCGACGAAGCAGGACGGATTACGCTGATTCATCGTTATGGCGTTGACGATGTCGCCGAGCGGTTGCCTGTGATCCTGAACGCGGTTTCCGATGCCAATCTGCGAGTTCTGCACACTTGTGACCCAATGCATGGCAATACGTTTTCGACCAAGTCCGGTATCAAGACTCGCAGCTTTGAAAAAATCGTTGACGAAGTTCAGCAGCAGTTCAGAATCCACCGGGACCACGGCACGATTTTGGGGGGAGTTCACCTTGAAATGACCGGAGACAACGTCACGGAGTGCATTGGAGGCCAGTCCCAGATTGGGGAGCCTGACCTCGTCAAGGCATACAAAAGTGCTGTTGATCCCAGATTAAATTACGATCAGGCGATGGAATTGGCATTCCTCATTGCAGATCAGCTGAAGGCTAGCCACAATGAGTGAACCGGACAGCGGCTCGGATCGCTCGATTGATCCGGTTTATCCTTTTTGCCAAGAACTCATATGAAAACTACCCCTCGACAAACAGGATCGCTTAGCGAGTTGGTCGGGACATGCGAAGAGTTGTTGGGTTACCACTTTCAGAACAAGGGTCTGATTTCCGAAGCGATCACTCACTCGTCGTTTGCTGAAAAGAGAGTCAACTCCTACGAGCGGCTTGAGTTTTTGGGTGATTCGATTCTCGGATTCGCTGTCTGCGAGTATCTCTTTCACCGCTTTCCGAACTGGCTGGAAGGCGACTTGACGAAAGTCAAATCAAACGTCGTCAGCCGCCAAACCTGTACGCGAATTGGTTTGGATCTTGGTATCGACCGGATACTGGTCGTTGGCAAAGGAGTTGGAACGCTTGGCCGAGTCCCTTCTTCGCTGGTTGCGAATGCTTTTGAGTCGATCGTGGGAGCCATCTACCTCGATGGCGGAATCGAAGCGGTTCGTGAATTCCTGATGCCATTGATCGTTCGGCACGTTGATGAAGCGGTGGCTGGTCGTCTGGAGATCAATTACAAGAGCGAACTGCAACAGTATTCGCAAAAGCGTTTCAGCGTTCCTCCGAACTATCGTGTTGTCGATGACCGCGGCCCGGACCACGAAAAGGAATTCCTTATCGAAGCCGTGGTGCACAAGCAGAGTTATGCACCAGCCTGGGGTTCGAACAAAAAAGAAGCTGAGCAACGAGCAGCTGCCAATGCGTTGGCTGAACTTGAAGGCAACGAACCACCGTTCTCCAACGAGTAGATGTAAACTGGAATCCCTGCAGGATTGAATGGGTTTTCCTTTTGACTTCAGGATTTTCCATCCTCGATGACTGGTCGCCGCCTGATGTATGGCCCAGAGAAACAATGGGCGAATTTATCCGCGGTCGCAAAAAACACAGCTTCGACTATCATTGAGAGTCCTCCTCAGACTCTTACGATGAAGTGATCACAAATGAACAAACTGGTTGTGCTCGACCATCCGCTGGTAGACTGTCACCTCACCGTTTTGCGAAATCGCGAAACTTCGCCCGCTGAATTTCGCCAGTCAGTCCGGCGCCTGTCGATGTTATTGGCCCATTCGGCGACGGCTGAGCTTTCGACGACTGACACATCGATTGAAACGCCGCTGCAAGCGATGACGGGCAAAAAGCTGCTCAATCGAATCGGGCTGGTCCCAATCCTTCGAGCGGGAATCGGAATGGTTGAACCGATGCTCGACTTGATCCCAACGTCCGAAGTTTGGCATCTGGGGCTGTATCGCGACGAAGAAACCGCCACACCGGTTTCCTATTACAGTAAGCTCCCCGAAAGCTCTCCTGTCGATGTGGCTTTTGTGCTCGATCCGATGCTCGCCACTGGTGGGTCGGCTTCGATGGCCTGTCAGGCCCTGATCGATTGGGGCGTGCCGAGCATCAAGATGCTTTCGATCATCGCGGCTCCCGAAGGCATCAAGCGAATGCAGGCCGACTTTCCTCAAATCGAAGTTCACGCCTGCGTGGTTGATGAACGGCTCAATGAGGATTCGTACATTGTGCCCGGTTTGGGCGACGCGGGTGACCGAATATTCAATACGCTTCATTCTTGAGCAGGGACCGTTCATGGCACAAGTTTTTGGTTGTCCAAACTGCCAAAACCCTTTTCAGGTTCCCGATGATGCGGCTGGTGACAGGTTTCAGTGTCCGACGTGCGATACGACTGTAGAAGTCCCTGCGGTGGATGTGCCAGCGGAAGCTCCGGAGGAAGCGGATATATTTTCCTGTCCGTTGTGCGGCGGAGAATTTGGAGTGGACGATTCGATGCACGGGCAACGAGTTGCCTGCCCGCATTGTGAACAGCTGGTGTCGATTGGCGTCGTTGAAGAGAGTGTCGCCGCGCCGCGGATTGACACTGATGAAGATGTAAAGTTGCCAGATGAAGTTCCTTCGATTGAAGACGATAAGCGCAAACTCGGCGCCGCCTCGCCTGCAACCGCCGTTGCGGATCAAGCCAAATCAGAAAAGCCAATTGCACCACCGCCGGAGCCAGTTTTTGAGCCACTTCCAGTGGATCATCTTTTGCCGCCTCGATGCGATGTGCCTGACCCGGTCCGTTTCCCGACACGACCCGGTTCCGATGAAGTCATCCTGCCTGACGGCGACGGTGGCTATCAGTCAGTGGAGGCCAATGTCGTGACAATTACTCACAAAGGACAGGTCTACCATTTAAAACGCCTGACGCCGGAAGAACGTCGCCGCCGTAAAATCATTCACAATACGATTATGATCGCAGTTGCGATCGGTTTGATTTACCTGACGTTACGTGTGCTGGGAGTTTTCACGTAGCGCATAAAAAACGCCCTGCTGAAATCAACAGGGCGCTTTTTTTGGAGAAGTAACGAACTTCGCCAATGGTGCAAGAGAACTTACTCAATCGTTTCGAAAGAAGCGTGCCGCGTTGTTCCGGAAAATTCGGGAACGTTGTTAAAGTGCGGATTTGCAACTCGCGTCGATTTGTTCTTTGTGGAACTCTCGTCCACACTTTCCAGTACGGAAGCGGGGGTGCCCAGGTTCTTGTTAAAAAATGGATTCTTGACGGTAGTCGGGTGAACATCTTCAGGCTGAAAATTCAATTCAACCGGAGCAACGCCAGCCGGTGCCGCGAATGGGCTGATGCCGTATGGACGTCGGACAATTCCGCTATAGTAAACGGGAGGGAATTCTGCAAAGAACGGCGGGCGAATGAAGCGACCTCCGCCTCGGAAAGCAGATCCAAAATTTCGTCCGAATCCTCCAGAGGCGAATCCGCCGCCAGCTGCTTGAACACCGGATCCAAACTGGAATCCGTTATTGAACGAGAACTGGGCAGAAGCCTCAGGTGCGGAGAAGATGGCAATCGCTGCAAACGCGACCGCAAGGGCGATGATTTGTTTCATTGTGGAACCTTTACATATGTTGTAGCAACGACGTTGAACCAAACGCCTGCAAGTCATGGGTCAGGTTCCACACTATTTGGGACACTTGTTCGTGCAAGCTTTCCAGCCTGAAGGGCACGTTTAATTTTGGAATCATCCTGAATCAAAGCCAATTACTGATGAATTCGTCACAACTGACACAGGCGTTAAAACAGGAAGCCAGGCGATTGGGCTTTGATTTCGCCAGCGTGACGCCTGCCGTGGAACCGACCGGTTTTTTGCGACTCAATGACTGGGTTTCGAAAGGATTTCATGGCGAGATGGATTACCTCGAAACACGACAACAAGCCTATCAACATCCTCGCGGAGTGCTTCCTGAGGTCCGTTCGATCATGATGTTGGGTATGAGTTATCATACAGAGTTCGAATCTCTGGCCAGTACACCGGGCAAAGGAAGAGTCGCCCGTTACGCCTGGGGCCAAGTGGACTATCACGACTTCATGCACAAGAAGCTGAAGGCGCTCTGCCGTTTTGCCCGCGAGACCAACGATACGATCGCAGTGCGAGGCGTCGTTGATACCGCCCCGCTGCTGGAACGTGAGTTTGCCCAGCTTTCGGGAATGGGATGGCATGCCAAGAACACGATGCTGATCAATCGTGAGCTTGGAAGCTGGTTTCTGATCGCAGCGATTTTGACCGATGCTGAATTGGAACAGGATGCTCCCATGACTTCAGATCATTGCGGAACCTGTACCGCTTGCATCGAAGCCTGTCCAACGGATGCTTTTGTTGAGCCGGGAACGCTCGACGCGACTCGATGCATTAGCTATCTGACGATTGAACATCGATCGCCCATTCCTGTTGAACTTCGCAGTCAGATGGGTGACTGGATTTTGGGGTGCGACATCTGTCAGGACGTTTGTCCCTGGAACAACAAGGCCGCCGTTTCTTCGCATGAGGAATTCACGCCCGTCGAAGAACTCAGGCCGTTGGAATTGCACGATCTGTTTCGCATGGATGACGATCAGTTTCGCGCCCGTTTTCGAAAGACGCCTCTCTGGCGCCCCAAGCGTCGTGGCATTCTGCGCAACGCTGCGATCGCATTGGGAAACCAGCCTTCGCAGGCTGGGCTGGAATCATTGACGATCGGGATCAACGATCAAGAGCCACTTGTTCGAGGAGCCAGTGCCTGGGCAGTCGGTCAGCACATGCAGATAGCCAGAGACGCATCCAGAAAACTCTTGCTTGATCGACAAAGCATTGAACTTGATTCGATTGTGAAACAGGAAATCGAATACGCATTGCAAATAGATTGAGATTTGCACTGAAGTCATTTCCCGATTTCAGACGTTATTCTGTAAGTCACCGTGCAAGTCACTTGCGGTTCAGAGGCCGAGCGACAACGTCGCTCAGCTTTTCAAACTGATAGCGCTGCCCAAACAGGGTATTATTCTTTGAATCGCCGCATGAGCTTTGCCAGATTGTTGCTGCCTCGCTTGATCTTTGAGCCACTGGCTGGCAGAGCCTTTATTAGATCGAGATCTTTGCGATCGAGTTGGTTCCGATATCGATCAAGGCAATCGAGCGCGTTTCCAGCGACGTAGTAGTTTGATGTTTCAATATTGGCAAGCCGAATCAACTCTGCCACCGCGTTTTCGACTTCGTACTTCTGCGTCAAACAGAATTCAGCCGCTTTGACACGTACGGCCATTGAAGGATCGTCGAGGCATTTCGCCACTTCTTCACAAGCTTCGCGCCAAATGTTCGTTGGCGCTTCCAGCATTTTGGTGATGCCCCAAAACCGGATTTCTGGTCGATCTGAAGTGACGTTGCGATACCAGTTGATTTTTCCTTCGGCTGTCAAATAAAGTTTCTCAAGGGAAAACCCATCGCTTTGAGCGAAGGTTGAGCGGGATTTTCCAGACTCCTGCTCGTATTCGAAAAGCGTAGATTCAGGAACAAGATCAAGGTCAACGATTTCGATCATCTTCGATTTCAATTCCGAACGCAGCTCAATCACTTTGCTGGAATAGGCCTCGTCGAGAGCCAGGTTTTTTGTCTCGAATGGGTCGGTCTGAAGATCATAGAGTTCTTCAATCGGACGGGTGCCCCAAAACTTTGCCTGAGTGGAATTCAGTTTTCCTGCTTTGTGTTGCTCAAACCAGATGCGCGTCGTGTCCGTCGTTTGTTGAAATTCAACGAACTGGCCATGAGGAACGTGCGGCATGAAGTTTCTGATGAAGACATACTTTCCGTCAGAGATACTTCGACTGACATCGTACCTTTCGTCCATTCGATTCCGCACACCGAAGACGTACTTCGCTTTCTTTGCATCGGGACCCAAAAAGGAGCGGCCCTGCATCGATTGAGGGATTTTCGCGCCAGCAATCTTTAACATCGTCGGCGCAAGATCGACAAAACCGACTGGCCAATTGCTACGACTTCCTGGAACGTAATTGCTGCTCCAGAGCGCCTTCCACTTCTCCGGGACGTGAACGATAAAGGGCACACGCATGCCAGAATCGCCAGCGTACCTTTTGTGACGCGGCATCCCTGCGCCGTGATCACCCCAGAAAATGACGATCGTGTCGTCCTTCAGGCCGGCATCTTCGATCTGCTTTAGATGCCTGGCAAACCAGTCGTCCATGGTTTGAATATTGTCCAGATACTGAGCCCAATCCTGTCGGACCTCTGGAGTGTCTGGCCAATAGGGGAATAGTGAAACAGTGGCGGGATCAATTTGTTGCTTATGCGGACGTTTTCTGACTTTACTTTCGTGAGTTTTCGTTTGATTGAAAACAGCAAAAAATGGTTTGCCTTCAGGACGATTCTTCCAATGGGCTTTTTTTGTGCTTTTGTCCCAAACTCCTTCCACGTCGAGCAAGTTGTAATCTGTTTTGCTGGCATTGGTGCAGTAATAGCCAGCCTCTCGCATCAATTCTGGCAACAGTTTCAGGCCCTCTGGCTTCACAGCTGCACAGCGCATGTTACCGGCTCCCAGAGCGGTGGCGTACATTCCTGTGATGATGGTAGTACGCGCCGGAGCACAAACCGGATAGTTCGACCAGGCAACATCAAACGTTAGCGATCGTTTGGCGAATGCATCGATGTTTGGCGTCTTTATCTTGTAACCATAACACCCAAGATGTGGACCGATGTCTTCGGTTGAAAGCCACACTATGTTGGGACGTTCAGCGGAATCAGATGCAATTGCCACTTGTGAAAATGCGGCCAGGACCAGAAACACATTAAGCAGTAAAGAGCTGAATTTCTTCATGGTAAGTGCTGTAAAAGTTGGATCTTGCCATCAGTTTTGAGTGAGGCATGAAGGTGTCAAAAGACTGTGAGTCTCCATCATGGTAGCTTGTCTACCATAAAAAGGAGACATGGTCATGCTCAAACTGGAAACTATGCGATCTTTGCAATGACCGTTTCTCGTATCGCCCAGGCTCGAACGACACATGCAAGGCGAAGTAAAGCGTTGGCCGCCGAGGCGGCTACGAAGCTGATCGCCGCGACCATCAGAGAGGGGCCGAATACCAGATTGACCGCAAGCAAAACGATCAGGCTCAGTACGGCACAGAAAAAATTGTCGTTCGGACGCCTAATCGCCAGCAAAGCCGTCGAAAGCACAAAACTCATACCAAGGAACGGAACGGCCAAACCGAGAACCGAAGTGATCCGGTTGACTCCGTCCGCATTGGCGTCAAACCAGGCCTGATACTTTTGACTGAACAGAAGGTTGGTTACTTCCGCACCAAAAATCCATAGCACTCCAGCGAATCCGATCAGAACGACGAACACGAAAGAGCCATACTGTGTCAGCGTCTTGAGCATTGCGTTCCAGCCGCCTTTGGTGAACTCCTGGGCAACGCGAGCACCCAGCAAACTGCATACGCCCAGCAAAAATGGATTGGCCAGCAACATCACATTGAAACAGGCAGAATAGACTCCGCCGGAAACAAGTCCCAATTCGCGGTTCAGGTGCCAGACACAGTAGAACATCGTGATGCTTGAGAAGAAATTCTCCGCGGCGACCCAACGGCCGTAACGAAAGTTCTCAACCAACTGTTCACTGATTCCTTCTCGCGAGACCTGGAATCCTTTTCCAAAGTTGTACCACCACGCCACCAGGGCAATCAAATTCACAACGGCGATTCCTACGAAAGCACGAATCGCAGAAACTTGCTGCATGTAAAACAGCGTGGCCAGACAACTCAGAAACAGGACTGAAAACAGGAACTCAAACATTGCCGAAGCACGAACTTCAAGATTCGCGATCAACCATCGCCGCGAGAACTCACGTAGCAACTGCAGCGGAGCCAATACGATCACGAAGGCAATCACCATTAGCGCCGTCGTCATTCCGCCACCGACCTGATACTGATACAGAATCCATAGCGAAACCAGACACAATGCAACTCCGATGAAGCTCAGCGATGCCAACAGCATGTGGCCGGAAAACTTCGATTCATTACTCTGTCCCTGCTTGGGCAAGAAAATCGTCATCGGCGTCGTCACGAACCCTTCGTGCATCGCAAGCATGACCGTCAGAACGCCAAAGGCAGCATAATACAGCGAAAGCTGCTCAGGTGATCCCAGCATGACTCCGGCAGTTGTTTCTTCCGGAGCGAATCGGCCGCCGACGGTGACCGTAGTCAGGATTCGAGTAACGCTGACCACCCCTTGCGCAGCCAGAGCCCAGAATACCGTCATGGGTAGGCGTTGTAATATCGATCCAATGAGACCGACTTTTTGGGTTTGGGAAATGGTTTCAGTACTCAACGTTTAATTCGCACAGGACTGGCGGACATCATTGGCATTATAATTAGCCAGCGCAATTCGCCCTGCGTCTGGATTCGCAAAATTTAGAAATTGAAACTTGAAAGCATCAGTGCTTCTCAGGACCGACTTCCCTCGGATTGGTTTCGGTGACGACAAACCTGATCTTTTCAATACGATCATTCTTGACAGAAAGCACGTGAGCCACCGCACCCTCGAACTCAAATTGGTCATCTTTTTCAGGAATTTTGCCTAGCCGTGTCATTAGAACCCCTGCAACCGTATCCGCGTCCTCGTCGTCAAGGTTCATTCCCAACGCTTCTTCGACATCGGCGATATGAGTATTCCCCAGGACCATGAACTGACCGTTGGGAAGTTTCTTGATATTTGGCTCGTCGGCAACGTCGAACTCGTCGTCCACTGGGCCGATAATTTTCTCCAGCACATTCTCAAGAGTCACGATGCCGATGATCGATCCGTATTCGTCGATGACAAAAGAAAGCAGTTGATGTGTGGACTGAAAATGTCGCAGCACCTGGCTGATCGGCATGCTCTCTGGAACCTTGGTCGGTTCACGCATGATCGTACGGACGTCGAAATCGGCATCGGCAGAAACGCCAAGCAGATCCTTCATGTGCACAACGCCCAGCAGTGAATCGAGCGATGAATCGACGACGGGATAGCGAGTGTGTTGAGTCTTCCGGGCCATCGCCATCAATTCTGGAAACGGCTTGTTGACATCCATCGCCTGAACTTCGACACGCGGCACCATCACCAGACGGCAGAGCATGTCGTCGAACTCCATCACGGCATTCATCAAGCGATGCTCGACACGGGAAAGGTATCCATGGGTGTGCGATTCGGACAACATCGCCCGAATTTCTTCTTCATTGTGCGGAGCCCCATGACCGGTTTCGCCTGTCAGTCCGAGCTTTGCCAAAATCAAATTGGTGACCCAGTTGAGCACGTACATGAACGGAAACAGCAAGTAATAGAAAACTCGCATCGGTGCAGCGCACCACATCAACATCTTGACAGGTTCACGAATGGCGAAAATCTTGGGCGCTTGCTCGCCGACGACCAGGTGCAATGCCGTGATCATTGAGAACGCAACAAGAAACGCAATAATGTGCCCCAGCGACGGACCGATGTTCAGCAATTTGAAAATCGGTTCCAACAGTTTCGCAAACGCCGGTTCGCCGACCCAGCCGAGACCCAGCGAAGCCATCGTGATTCCAAGTTGGCAGGCGGAAAGCGTGTGGTCCAGCCTGTCGAACAGCCATTTGGCAGAACCGGCAAACAGGCGTTTCTCACTGACCAGTTTATTGATCTGACTTGGGCGAATCTTGACCAGCGCGAATTCGGCTGCGACAAAGAACCCATTGAGGATGACCAGCAGGATCGCCAGTCCCAACATGAAAAAGTAAAACCCGTAGCCAGTCTCACTGGCGTCAACCGCCTCATGTCCGTGGCTATCGAGAAAACCAACAACGTTCGCCGAGTAGCTTTGGGCGAATGAGAAGACAACAGCCGTGTTCATATGAGTTTCTGGGAGGGATTTCGAAAAGCCCCATTCTACCGATACGAAGCAAATACGTTGAGGGGAGTTTAATGCTCGATCAGTTTGGTTTATGCATGGTTAAAACAAAATATCCAGTTTCCGTGTAAGATTCCGTGTAGGTCTCCGTTGAACGCGGGAAGGACTAAAACGATGGAAAATAGCCCACAAACACGGTACTCCCTGATTGGACGTCTGCGCAATCCGCAGAACGTTGAAGCATGGAATGAGTTCGCCAGCATCTATCAACCGCTTATCTTCAGGATTTGTCGGCAGCGCGGGCTGCAACATGCTGATGCCACCGATGTGACTCAGGAAGTGATGTCGCGGGTCGCAACCGCGATCGACAGCTTCGACCATCAACAAAAAGGAGCCACTTTCCGGGGCTGGCTTTATCGAGTGACGCGAAATCTTGTTGTCGACTTTTTTCGCCAGAAAGAAAATCGAAACGTTGCCGGTGCCGACACCGGGCTGTTTGAATTGTTGCAGCAGGAGCCCGGCGAAGAAGAGTCGAAAGAGTTTCGCATCGAATTCCAAAAGCAGATTTTCGCAATCGCGGCCAATCAGGTTCGCGGCGAAGTGAAAGCGAATACGTGGCAGGCATTCTGGCGAACGGAAGTTGAAAACGAAGCGGTAACCCGTGTCGCAAACGAACTGGGCATGAACGCGGGTGCAATTTATGTCGCCAGGTCGCGTGTGATCGCCAGGTTGCGAAAAGTTGCCGAAAAGAAGATGAACGAAACAGGGGGCCATTTCGATGACTAGCTTGAATCATATTTCTGATCAGGACTTGCGCTTGGTCGTCGCCGAGAAACCAACTGCTGTTTCGGAAAAGCAAATTGAAACACATGTCGCACAGTGCGAGCAGTGTCAGCAGCGACTTTTGAACTTTGCGGCTGACGATTCCTGGCGAGACCAGTTTTGTAGCTCGATCGTCAGCCTTTCGGGGCAAGCCGCATTTAATGAAACCGATACGAAGAGTTTTCCTGAAGATCGGGATGCCGTTGGTGACAAGTTTGATCTGCAAACGATCAATCAGATGCTGGAAAACGTTCTCCAACCGCCGACTCATCCGGAAACGTTGGGTCGTTTGGGACGCTATGAAGTCGAAAAAGTGATTGGCTTTGGTGGAATGGGAATCGTGCTTCGTGGTTTTGATCGGGAACTCCATCGTCCCGTTGCCATCAAGATGATTTCGCCGCGTCTGTCTTCTAACGGAACAGCAAAGGAACGTTTTCTGCGAGAGGCAAAAGCCGCCGGAGCGTTGCTGCATCCGAACGTGATTGGGATTCACGATATCAGTGAATCAAATGGAGTGCCATGGTTTGTGATGCCGTTGGTCGTAGGGCCGACGCTACAGGAAGTCGTGGACAAGAACGGACCTCTGCCGGCGAAAGAGGTTGTGCGAATCGGAATGCAAATCGCTGCGGGATTGTCTGCGGCGCATCAACAAGGGTTGGTGCATCGCGATATCAAGCCCGCGAATATCCTGGTCGACAATCAGGTTAACCGAATCGTGATCACGGATTTTGGTTTGGCTCGCCGGGAAGCCGAAGAATCGATGACGCAGACCGGAATGGTTGCTGGCACATTGAACTACATGTCTCCCGAGCAATCGCGTGGCGAGGACGTGGATGCTCGAAGCGATCTTTTCAGTCTGGGCAGTCTGTTGTTCTTTCTGTCGACCGGGGTCACTCCGTTTCAATCTTCGACACCGATGGGAGTGATCCACAAGGTTGGCAACGAAAGTCATGCGAACGCTCAAACACTTAACCCCGATGTGCCGGCTGAGCTTTCGGGAACGATCAATCGTCTGCTGGAGAAGGATCCAGCCGTGCGATTGCAATCGGCAAGTGCTGTGGAGGATTGGCTGGCGAACTATCTGGCTCATATGAATCAGCCGGTCAACGTAAAGGCTCCGAAGCTACCTGCCAAACCACACAGGATGATTAGCCGTGGCAAGCTGATGAAGTACCTGGTTTTGTCTGCGATGGTTGCAACATTGCTGACCGGTATTTTCTATGCGGGCACATGGTTCGGACCAACGCCAAAACCCGTTGTCGCACCGCTCACATGGCCTGACATTCAGGAGAAGTACGACATCGGATCAACGGCAGATTTTGAGACCAGGTTGATTGAGTTGACGCAACACGTTGAGCAACTTGATCAATCAGAACCGTCGCCGTGGAATACGGGTGTGGCTTCAGAATCGGAAATCGAATTTCAAAGGCAACTTGAAGAATTGAAACAGAATATTGGTGAATTTGCCGAACAGTTCGGCAAATAACGAATCACGAAACCCTTGGGAGAGAACGATGCTAAATCAAAAAATGGTTTGCTGTGTTGCAGTCGCTGTAATGCTGGGAAGCGGAATCTATCTGTCAGCTCAGGACCCGTTTGAAGGACCGCCTCCAAACAATGTAACTCAGGACCCTCTTGAACGACCGACTGCAAACAATGTAGCTGTGCCGAATAGAAAAGCTGTGCCGAAGGAGCCCGTCGTGACGTCGGACTTCAACAGAGACGCGAATTGGAGACCTGCATCTGAATCCGCGTTTCGTCAATATGTCCGAAATATCCAATGGCAACAGATTGCAGAAACGCCACTGTCCAAGGCGATGAACGCTTTACAGAACGCTGAATCGGAGGAAATGAAAGCAAACGCTAAAATGAACTTGCGGGATGCGCTTGCGACTGACTACGACGAGAAGATGGATCAATACGATGAACACATTGAAAAGTTGGAAAACCAACTTGAAGAAATGCGGGCACGTTTGTCACGCCGTCGGGACGCCAAGGACGACATGGTCTCGTTGAAACTCAAAGAGCTGATCGCAAAAGCAGATGGTTTGGGCTGGCCGACTGGTCCAACGAATGGTGCAGTGAATGATTTTGGACCAGTGCCATTGGCCAGTCCGTTTGGGAATGCCAGGGAGACGTTCTTCCCGGTGCAGGAGATGCAAAGAAGCGACAGGCTCCCAGTACAGCCTCCTTCAGTATTCA
>CAYUNP010000011.1:0-7978 GCA_964446085.1 uncultured Pirellulaceae bacterium | reverse complement strand
AAAAGGGGCTTTTGAACGCGAGAAGGCTACTGGTTTGGTGCCAACAAAAAAAGCCGCTGACATGTCAGCGGCTTTCTTTGATTATCCAAATGGAGGGTTAGGCAAAACCTAGAATCCGCCGCCACGTCCATCTCTGCCGCCGCGATCTCCACCACGACCACCTCTGCCACCGCGATCTCCACGACCGCCACGATCTCCGCCGCGTGCACCACCACGACCACGGTTACCGCGATTACGAGTGACTTCGAACGCGTCCCCCATCATTTCCTTGATCTTCTTTTGCTTGTCAGCTGAAAGGACTGAGAAGATCTTGTCTTGAGCTTCTGCACGAAGCTTTTTAATATCCTCATCGAGTTCCTTTCTAACTTCTTCCTCTTTCTCTTTGATCTTCTCCGCATCCTCTTCCGATAGGCCAAGCTTCTCACGGAGGGCTTCATTTTGGAGAGCGTTCCCAGTACCTCCGCGACGCATCTGGCTTTGAAGAACGATTTGATCCAAACGTTCGAGCTGATGAGGAACAAGGACGCCTTCGAGCTTTTCATCGAATTCTTTCGACATTTCAGTCATCTTGTCACGTATCTCAGCAAACTTCTCCGCACGCTCTTCGCGAGACAAATCACGAATGCCGGAAAAAGCATCTCGCGCCATTTCCCGACTTTCATCACGGATGTCATTAATGTCGTCGATCTGCTCATCAACCAGATCCAACTCTTTCTGAACCTCGGCGTTGGCGAGGAAATCCAGTCTTCCATTGCCGCCACGGTTGCCACGCTGTGCCATTGCGTCGCTTGTCAACAAGAGGCATGTCAAAGCTGCAATCGCAGCGAAAGTAGTTCTACGAAAAGTCATTTTCACTCCATAAAAGGTTTCCGGCACCCGGAATCGTCGCCCGTCCCGAGGTGGAGGCTTGTAGCTAAATCCGGCGTAGGAAGAGCCGTTACGCGATTTTAAACCCAAAAACACACCGATCGGACTTCTAAATGCTCTTATTATTTTTCTTTTTTTTGAAACCTCGTGGCAGACGGCCGTTTGTTTGGAAATAGCCGGTGTTTCCACGACAAAACAGGGTGCCGGAAGCCCTGCTTCGAGTGGCAGTTCTACGAACAATCCGTTTCAGCTTGATACGACTCGAATTCCAGTCGATCCAGCGGCGAGACTGTGGATCGAGACTTTGACGATAGGCGAAAATGTTCTGCTGCACTCAGATTCGGCTGGCTTGGACGTTGCCTGGAAGCTTCACTGCTCCCAATACTTCTGACAGCCGTCAACGATTTTGAAGTCGGGGTTGTCCCTGACAAACGCCCTGACCTGCGAGGGCTTTGCGAACATCACGAGGCGAACGTAGGAGTTGCCGTAGGCCTCCTGGAAAACGAAGAAGCGTTCTTCAAATTTCTGACACTCCAGAATCGTGTTCAATACATCGCAAGCCGGTTCAGAATAGTACCAGGACCAGTCGTCGCTCATCTCGAATTCGTAGACAAGATCATTGACCAAAAGTCGAACACGATTGTCTGCAACCATGTCATGCGCTTCGACATGGAATTTGTCGCCGCCCAATTCCGCGATCGCCGCGAACAGGCCTCCATCAGTGCCCCAGTGTTCGGGATCAATGATTCTCCCCATCCCAGCGGCGTTCATGGTTGCAGCTTTAAACAGATCAATTTGAAACTGTCCGGATTTTTCACCCAGTTGCCAATCTGCTTTTGAATCTGCTTCGAAGACATCGGGTACGGTTAGTCGCTTGGCCAATTCAAATTGCTTGTTGAAACCAACTACAAACACATTGGCTTCCGCGGAATCTTCGAACCAGTAATCTTTGATGTCGGGGATCCTTGAGGCGGTTCTGACCGCCAGATCATCGAAGCCAAATTTTTTCATGAAGCTGAGAATCTGAAACTGTTGCCTGACGACGACAAAGCGATACTGGTCTGAATCCGATTTGAGTGTTCTTTCAAAACCAACTTCCAGCATCTGTTTTAAGTCTGCGCCCTGATTGACGGGAGTGTGTAAGCACACAAGATCAAGCATCCAGTGTTTTTTTTCAGACTCCCAGCGTGAGCGAATTGTATTGAGTGTCTTCTCAATGCCCTTTTCAGATTTGTGCAGATTGTAAATCACCGAGGCATGTTTGGAATTGGCAAAAGCGGATTCCAACAGATCCTGGAATTCCGTTGGAGGGCACGTAAGCTGAACTCCTGCAACGGCCAGTCGAAGCTGTTCTTTGCTCTCTGCTGCCTGGGCAAGTTCCCTGAACAGAGGCGCAAACACTCTGTTCTTGCTGCGTACCAAAGAGCCAAGGCATTCCGTGTGTTTCCGGGCGGTCAACTGAAGCGAGCCAGCGATTTCGTCTGCAAATGCGATTTCATCGTCCTGAAATGGCTTGCTGTTCAAAATGGCGTCCACGACCTCAATGCAGTAGTAGTATTCCTTCTGAGCACCAGGTTCAGCCAGGTATTCCATCGCGATTTTGAATGCTTCGGGCTTTCCCGTATGAGAGACGAGCCATGCGATTGAGTCGGATCGCATGTTGCCTTTGGTGGAGTCTCTGGCAATCGTCCAGTGTACCGACTCAATGAGTGACGGATCGACCCTGGCAAGCTGCTCTGCGAACGTGATCCGGAATTGATCGCCGCACGAAGGGTTTGCAAGTTGTGCTTTTAATGCGTTGACAAATTTTGGCTCGAGGGCCGTTTGTTCCTGATCGAAGCAAATGCAAAGGTCGTAAAGCTGATGGTCCGGACTGCCGTTTTTGATGTAGCGGTTAACCATCATGCCAAGTTGCGGAGAGCCTTCAAGCCGTTGTAAAACGGAAGCTGCACTGGCCGCCAAAGGAAACGCAGGTCCGTTTCCCATGGTGTTCCGGGCAACAGGGATAAATTCATCTGCGTACTTTTCAATCAGGCGAATGTCGGACGGGCTGCGATGGTAGATGCGGTCCAGGTCCTGAAGCAGAATTTCCTTCCTCGCGAGTTCCAGTTCCGGAGTCACTTCTCCTGATTCAGGAAGGCCGTATCTTACTTTGTTCTGTTCTGCCGCCGCCCGGGAATTTTTGCGGACAGAATTGGCAATCCAGGGGGCTCGCTGTTCGATGATCGTGGCAACTCGCATGCCCGCGTTTTCATCGAACGGCATGACAGGAGGCACCTCGATTGGTGATGGGCGCAGGAAAGTGTACAGGCCTATGCCGATTGACGTTGCCACGATCAGGCCAAGCAGGAATCGTAGGCTGAATTGCTTGAGGCGTCTCATGCTAAAGGTTGACTGCTGGAATTTACGGGGCGGTCCAGACAGACAATTTAGCAGTTTTCGCGAAGACGAACTTCGTTTGGATGAAACTCGTGGAATTCCCTATCGCAAACCGGGGTATCGCTGGAGGGTCGCCTGAGATGGAGCCCGAAATTGTGTCGTTGGTTGCGCGAACTGGGGAGCGACCTGAGCCGGAGCGTTGTGAAAAACGTTCGTTGGAACTTGCGACAGCGAGGATCCCTCTTTGAAAATGTCCACTCTTGGGAGGTCGTTTTCATACCCGCGAGCAGTCGAAACTCTCTGCCGCATAAGCAAAGTTCCCATCGCACGTTGAAGTGCAACTTCGGATACTTTCAACTCCCTTTCGGCTTCCACGTAAACCAGTTCGGCAGACGCCAAACGATCCTGGGAATCAAGCAACTGGTCCAGGACGGTGGTTGGATTCTGTCCGTCCGCCAAATCGCCTTCAACGAGAGCAAAGTTCTCCCAGCGTTGCTCGAATTGATCACGATCCGCATGGGCAGCTTGAATTGCTGCAGTTGCAGCGAGCAGCGTTTCAGAAGCGGATTCGACGCGTCGTAGTGCAATCTGTGATTCTGCGATCACGTTTTGCAGGACTTCGTCGACTTCGGCCTTGATCTTCTTGACCTGGAGTTGCCTTTGAGCAAGCCGTGATCGGGCTGCTCGATTTCCGTATGGCATTTCAAAATTGAAACCCAGGCTGTAACCTGGCTTCACCTGGCCAAACTGGTCCTGAAACGCATTTTCAATTCCCGTGTCGGCACGAAGAGCGCTCACATAAGTTCCGAACAGGAGTGACAGTTCAGGCAACAGTTCATTGGAACTTACATCTCGCTGGACGGACGCGATTCTGGCTCGTCCGAGCGCTTCGTGAATCTCAGGTCGATGTTGCAACGCTTCGTAAACAACCTGTTCCAGGGGAAGCCTGAATGTGTCCGTCGTTGGAAGCTCACCAGGTATCAACTCGGTTGCTCCGCTGCTCAACCAACTTGTATCTGCAGTCCGACGGCGAACTTCTGTTTCTGCATTGCGAACGTCCCGAAGTGCGTTGGCCAGTTCGGTGCGACGTGTTTGTACAGACGATCGAGCTCTCGCGATTTGGCTTGGCAGCGAATCAAGCTCCGAACGCCCTTCAAGCCGGACAAGGATCTTTTCGCCACGTGAAACATTGCGCTGCTTCTGCAAGTAAATGCTTCGCGTCAAATATAGGTCCCAATAGGATGAAACCACCCCCAGTAGTTCGTCCTGAAGCTCTGCATGAAAAGTTTGCCATGCGGCACCGTTGGTTGCCTGAGCGATGAGGATCTGTGACTGGTTAACATATTTTCCACGCCCTCTCAGCAAGGGTTGGGTCACATTCAATGCCAGCGTCGCGGTACCCTGATCCTGAGGAACAAAAAAGGTTGAGTTGCTGTTTTGGAATCCAAGTCTTTGATTCAGTTCCCACGACGCACCGTTGCGAGACTTGCGACGAAGTCCCAGATCAGCGGACCAGATGTTGTCTTTGAGAAAG
This sequence comes from uncultured Pirellulaceae bacterium, assembly GCA_964446085.1. Taxonomy (GTDB): domain Bacteria; phylum Planctomycetota; class Planctomycetia; order Pirellulales; family Pirellulaceae; genus Mariniblastus. The sequence goes on along the minus strand of CAYUNP010000011.1, from coordinate 3,198 downwards.
TTCTCTCCGCTACCGACGGTCAATGAGTTACCCACTGGATCAACGCGGTCTTCGAACTGGCTGCGAACGAATTGAGTTGCATCGAATTCAGAATCTGCTTCAACGATCTGTAACTCACGAATAAGCGGATCTTGCGAAACGGCCTGGATTCGTGGGCTGTTCTCCAGAGCTCGGTAAACCAGCATGTTCGAATCGACTGACTCTGATGAACGCGTTCCATCAAACGGCTGCATGACGCTATTTCTCCACCAGTTGATCGATTCGTCGAAAGCTTGAAACGATCCCTGCACCTGTTGCTGGGCTTGTCCAAAGTTGGAACTCATGACCGATTGTGGGGCGAGAGCAGGAGTTTGAGGCGCGATCCATTGATCAATTGCGGCAGCAGGATTGGCGCGAAATTGTTCTGCCGGTGAGTATCGAAATCCAGCAGGAGAACTCTTGACTGGTGCGTGGGACTGTTCGAGTGGACTTGGTCCTACGACCAAGGGTTCGCTTCCCGAGAACCGCGACTCGTTGCCTGTTCCTGTGATTGTTGATGATGCGTTCTGAAAACGATTGGGCTGATCGAGTCGATTCAGAAAGTTGGGGTTTGGGGGCGCACTGATACTTGGTTGAGAATTCGTGCGAGGACGTTCCAGGAAAGTTGCCGTGTCCTGTTGAATCCCAGGCAGACTGTTCGATTGCTGTTTAATTCCAGGCAGACTGTTCGATTGCTGTTGAGGAAATTGCGAAACGGCATTCTCGAAAGCGCCATTGAGCTGATTGTTCAGGTTGTTGTCTGTCTCTGTGGGTTCCAGGAGTTCAATTCTGCCAGATTCAACAGGAGTCACCGTGTTGGTGTTGAAGAACCTGTTTTTGATCTTGTTTACGGCAGGTGTCTGCGGTGATTTTTTGGAAACCTGACACTCTGAGCGAGATGCGAATCCGCCAAGCAGGATCAATAGGGCCATTGGAAGGTAAAATTGAAAGCGCATCTCGGAAGGCTCCGACCGTATAAACAGTACAACGTGTATTAAAGGATTTCGCCGCATCAACGTCATAATCGTTAGTCTTATCCTCCTTGGCAGTCAGGAAACGGCGAGCTCCGCCGTTGCAACCCGTATATTCGGAATATCTTAACATTGGCGATAGCAGGTTGTCGTGCTGATGCTGCCAGGTTGCACAGGATATGTGAAGCAGGTTTGGGCCGATTTAAAATCGTGGCTGCGTGGCAACAGTTCTTGCCTGGCACCAGTTCTTCTATCCACGCATGCTGCGGTGAGAGGCTGCAACGGCTCACGATTCGGTGCACACAAGTGTTGAGCGCGCACGAAAAAACCGTCTGCTGAGGTCTTCAACAGACGGTTTGAGCGAAAGACGGCGAATCTTTATCGGTCAGTACAAGGAGTTAGCGGCGATGCTACTGGTGGTCTAGACCAGTTCCTTGACCGAGCCGATCAGTGTGCGAAGTCGTTCTGCAAGAAGACTTGCATCGAACGGCTTCTTGAATGTCTCATTAATCGCAGAGCGATCAAACGAAACTGGCTGACCATCGTCTGGAAGCAGAGCAATCAGAATGGTATCGGAAAAATCGGGGTTTTTCCGAAGGTTCTGACAGATCTGCATCGCTTCGACTTTTCCGATAGAAAAATCAGTGATGATGCAGTCAGGGTGGAAGCTTTCCGCTTGAATACCAGCTTCAAATCCGCTGGCAGCGACAGCTACCTTAAAACTCTTTTCGGGTGGAAGTTCCCGTCTCAAATTCTCAATCAATACCTGATCTTGAGCGACAATCAAAATTTTTGCCATCGCTTCGTCTTCCAGATCTCCCAAAGGCATACCATGCTCTTTGAGAAACTTGATCAGGTATTCGCGTGGAATACGACGGTCTTGTGATCCGGGGATCCGGTAACCCTTAAGGCGACCAGAATCAAACCACTTGCTGACCGTGCGCGGGGCCACTTTACAGATCTTGGCGACCTGTCCAGTTGTGAACACCTTCATCGCAGGCTCTCCATAAACACTTTTAAATCGTCTTTCGCTACACAAGTTGTTGGCTTCATATGAAACTTTCGCTCACGTAACTGTCTGTCCCGTAGGGAAGGTTCCCATCTGGGTCAGGACAGACTCTATTCGCTTCTTAGGTCGAAGACGTTTCCGTACGTCAACTACCGTCACGACATCAGCTATGTCTGATTTCACTGTTCGTTGATCAAGAACCGAGGCGTCGGTGCAAGATCAAAATCCAGTTGCTTCAGACGGCGACGAGGATATCGTCCGGAGAGAAACTCGAATCACTTCATGCATTCTGGGTCGAGTGCACAATGCGACTTCAACGAACGTTGCCGTCCGTTATCGAAATTCCCCCCTATCGGTTCAGAACTGACTTTCGTTGACAAATTGAATGCCGGAGTAAACGGCACGAAAGTCACTTCATTCACCTGCACTATCTTTCGTGTAACCGGAGCCTATTTCTTTAAGGTGTTTTTACAATCGCAGGGCTAGCGACAGAGATTCCGAAAACCACAGCTACGCCAATCCGCATTGTTTGACGCATCAACGCGGTTTCAACGGCTCATTTGGTAGGGCAGGCAAATTGGAGGGGTGAAATTCGCCTACTCGTTATTTTTTTGGAAGTCAAAGCCAAGGAAACGAAATGCCAGCATCATGGGTTCGACTTCGCGTGATTTTGATGGCTAAGGTGACTTTGCTGTTTCACAATGCCTGGAAAGCCAGGGTTGAACGTCTGGTTGACGACTGAATAGCCCCTACTTGGTCGACTTCGTCCTTTGTAACTTACTCGCAAAGTCTCATTTTCTTACCGCTCGTGTCGCGCACGGTCTGGTGGTTCGCTCGAAACAGGATCATTCGAATCCATCGGTGGTTAGAGGGTTGCATAGGCTTCCAGCCTGTGATCCGAATGCAAAACAGGCTGGAACCTTCTGCTGACCCGTGGTTTTGGTCCCAGCCCGCCACGGCATGTTTGAATTCTGTTCGCAGGCTGGAAGCCTATGCCACCGCGTTGAACTGGCAATTCAGGGAATAAAGACGCTGTTGGGAATCGAACCCAATCGAAACTGCTTTGCAGGCAGTTGCCTTACCATCTGGCTCCAGCGCCGTTTTGTGACTGCCTCTCTTGATAGAAAGCGCGAGTGGGATTCGAACCCACAATCACGAGATTTTAAGTCTCGTCGCTATTCCGGTTTGCGTACCGCGCCA
>CAYUNP010000010.1:24650-58762 GCA_964446085.1 uncultured Pirellulaceae bacterium | reverse complement strand
CCTTTCAAAAACCGTTGCGCAAATGCGCTAATTGGGTGGAGAGAGTATCGGAATCCGAATTGGTCCGCGCCATCAATTCAGAGCCGAATCGTCCAGTGCTATCGCTCCTTTGCAGGCAGATATTGAACTCAATTTTGTAGTGTCAGAATTACACCCCAAAGCTCAGTGCGAAACTCGTTTTTCGTCATGCAAGGTGTGAATCTGCGCACTTTTCCAAAGTTTCCCAAAATCGAAAATCGCTTCAAAAAAAATACTGGATGTCGATTTGCACGCAGCTCAATGAACGTGTTTGAAGTACTGCATTGTTAATCCGAATCATAACCCGACGCGTGAGCGAGGAATCGATCTCGCGATCATCAGGATGGTCGCCTTTTCCTTTGCCAAAGTACGTTCGGACCGCACTCTCACGGACAGAAAGGCGACAATCGCGGAACCTAAACTCTGGTTCCCTCTAACGGCAAGACTGGCATGCAGCATGCGCGGTCGGGTATCATTGTGTATCCCAAACAGAAAGAAATGAAACCACGGAAGTGACGATGTCGAATCCCTACGAATCTCCAAACTCAGAACACGCCAAGCCTCCAAACTCCGGTGAATGGCTCGCACAGAGTCCCGGCAATCTGGAAGTAACCACTCGGGCGGTGGAATCGTTTTTCAAAAACGAAGGATATCGACTTGAAAACGGCATTCCTTCAGACGGAAACTACGGGATCGGCAACAACTTTCTGCGAATCATCTTCGGCGCCTTCGTGAAGCGATACAGGTTCAAAGTCAACGTGGTGCAATCTGGCACTGGTTGCTTTGTCTATGTAGAAAAAGGCATGTCAGGCGTCATGGGCGGCGCAGTTGGGTACGCCAAAATGAAAAAAGAACTTGGTCGCATCCGCACGGGTGTTCAGCGTTCGATTTCCTGATCTTCGTCTTCTGAAGTCTCGTCCTTCGATGAAAGATCGACGACCGGCAATGTGTAGTCTGCTCCTCTGATAGAGAAAAAGAGTCGCAGATCAGATCCATTGACTGACGGAGCAACATATCTATAGCCGCTGGAAAATTTGAATTCATCGCCTCCAGGTTGAATCAGCAAAGGAAGCTTCTGGAAGTTTCCCGCCAATGGCAGCACAAAAGGCTTGTTGGGCTCGATCCCGGTTGACGAAGGGTAGGCGTTTTGCGTGCTCGCCTCACGAAAATGAAAGGCCGATGATTGCGGGAGAAAGGCGACCTGATCCAGGCCCTTCGGGAAATACGCGAAAGAAATACCGTATAACCGGTCGTGTGGCAGTTCGCCATTGGTCAAAGCATCGTTGGTCGTTAGTTGCTTCAGAGTTTCCGGGTACGATCCGTGTTCAAGACGATGGATTTGCAAGGCAATTCGAACCGATGCATACGCAATCGTTTGATCCAATGCAACAAACTCATTCATTTCCCAAACACCGCTAAATTGACTCGTTGGAATGTAAAACGAGTACGGCAACCAGAATTCGATCGGCTGCTTCTCACCTTTCCAAATTGCGTGAGCCACTTGAGTAAATTCATGCATCCTGATTCGTCGTTCGCGAATCTTCTCCCAATAGCTGGGGCCTTCCTCGAGAACGCCGACCAGAAAATTTCGATCCGGACTTCCATCCCGAAAATCACGTCGGATATCAAAATACACTTCATGATGAATTCGTTCTGAAAAACGATCAAATATTTCAGCCCTTAGCTGTCTCAGAGTGTCCAGGCCCATGCCAAGTTCTTTTCTGGTTTGCCCTTCCAGCTCCGACCATTTACAGAACTTCATGATCGTTTTTGCTGTATGTGACGCAGGCTTCGGATTCAGTCGCCAGGCCGCTTGAACTTCAGCGGTCAACGAATCGAGCAGCTTCAACACATCTTTCTCGCGTCGATAGTACTCCGATGACATGGCCAGCACTCGGGCAACTGACTCGTATTGCGTTTTACTCAATTGCAACGAGGTTGGTGTCGTCCAGTGGTAAATCAAGTCATCGGCAACGGCCTCCTGAACGTTTTGCAATTTACTGCGATGGTTGTCGACGAACTTCTTCAGTGACTTGTCAGGCCATTGGGCTGGATTTTTGCGATTCGCGGCACTCAACTTTTTCAACGCATCGGCATTGAGTCCCAGGTCAATCGAAGCCATCGCTTCTTTCAACTGAAAGACGGACTTCAGTCGAACCCTGTTGGTTTTGAGAAACTGGTCATGAGCATCGAACGCTTGCCGGTACTCAGCACTAACTTCAGCAGCCGGCACCGCCACACGATGCCACACGAAGCCAACTGAACTGGCGACAAAGACTGCTATTGCCATCCCGACTGTCGTGGCGATGGATCGTATCGGCTTACGCTGCGAGATCCAACGCGGCGCGTACCACCATGTAGCAACAAAACACATCACAATCACTGGCCCAACCAGCATCACTAACCGTGAATCGGTCGTCAGAACGATGCTGCTCCAAGCCCCCGTAACAACGATAGTGATCAATGCCATGAAGAATGTGATCACACCAGATCGGCAGACGATTGATATCAACTGGGTCATCGCAGCGGCGGTGAGAAAAACGAGCACACCGTTCCACGTCGAGGTCTGCCAGCCGATCAACGAGTTGGCAAAACTCGCCTGCATTGACGAACGAACCGAACTGACCACCCACCATATCGAAATCGTTGCGACCAACAACATGATGCCCAGCAGGGCCATTCGGGAAAGCCAAACTCTACGTGGAAAATCCGCCTGATGCTGAAAGAAAAGGAAGCTTCGATTTGATTGGTCGCCGCGAAAAATTGCAAGTCCAGCGAATGCTCCAAAGATCGCACAGAATGCAAACAAAACCCTGACGTTGGCAATCGGCTTGGCAGTGTTTGCGACGTTGGGATAAAAAAACGATGCAAAGAACAAACTGCACACCACCATTGCAACGCAGAGGATAGACACCGGCACCCAGTTCAATCGCATCCCAAGCCACAGCAACGAACTGTATGAATACGTCGAAGCATGTTGGCTCTGTGAAGCCAGGTCGGAGACTGCCTGGTCCCGGACGGCAACTTTTTCTGTCAAATCTGATTCTCGAGCGCCTCGCAGCCATGTCGAACCAAGTCGAAAGACGGCTCCAATGAGGATCAACGTGATCAAAGCCTGGAAACCGATCAGGCACTTTTCCTGATTGAAGTTTTCAACCTGATTCGTGCCTGGAATCAAACTTATGAAATAACCAGCTCCTAACATCGTCACGAACCAGCCGAACGCAGTGCAAAGAACAGTGCAAATCAGTGCCGCCAGGGAATTTCGAAAACGAAGCGAGAATAAACAGCTCCACAGAAACGTATGCACTGGAACAAACGCCGTGGCAGAAAACGTTGCAAAATCCAGTTCGTTCCACAAAAACTGCTCACGCTTCAACCAGAAAGCAACAGAGATCAGCACCCCAGTCACCAACACAAAGCACATTAAAACCAAAAGAGCTTCCGTTATTTTGGCGCTGGCAACCGTTTTGCTCGTCACGGGAAACTGCCCCAAAAACAGGTCGGTTTCCTGCTCACGTTCCGGCACAAACAACATGACTCCGGTCGCCAATGCAATCAGGCAACTTCCTGTCCAAAACAGGGTGAGATAGCTGAACGGAAGAAAATGCTCGGAGAAAGTTCTGGCGCTTGAAGCTATGAACAGGGCGAACAAAAACAAAACGCCCAGTGAGATCCAGATCGGCAACAAAGTTCGCCGTTCCTTCCAACGCAATACCCTGGTGGCCGTACTCATGATGTGGCCTCCTCATCGATCGACTGCCTTAACGCGTGCCCTGAATCAGAATGAGCCGCCGGAACATCGATTTTGCCGGACTTCAAATAGGCTACAAAGATCTCCTCCAGCGACGGTGTATGAACATCGACCTGCAGCACGCCCTCCATATCTCTCAGAGCCCACAATGCATTGGGATCGGGGCTCCGAACGGTTAGTTGTTGACGTCGCTGGCCGATGCCCTCGTGGGTAAGTAAAAATGATTTGTTTGGCGGCAAGCGGAGATTTGGATTCTCCAGGGTCACCACCCACTGTTCAATCTCTGTCTTGAGCACGTCCAGTTTCTCACAAACGCGAACTTTGCCTTCGTTGATGATCGCCACATAATCTGCGACTCGTTCAACTTCCGGAATTTGGTGGCTGGAAAGGAAAACAGTTCGACCCTCGGCAGCCACGTCGACCATGCTTTCGAGAAACTTGCGACGCACCAGCGTATCCAATCCGGAAGTCGGCTCGTCGAGGATCAGTAACTGGGGCTGATGAGCCATCGCCAGGGCCAGCGCTACCTTTGCTTTGCCGCCTTTGGAGAGCGTCCTGATTTTGACATTCATGGGCAATTCGAAGTCAGCGGCAAGGCGTTCAAATTGAGTAACGTAGCCTTCGGGGTAAAAGCCACCAGCAAACCAGGCGATCTCGCTGACTTTCATCCACTCGTACAGCTTGGGGGCGTCAGGCACGTAACCGACGATGCGCCGGATCGCAATTCCTTCTTTGCCCGGATCCAACCCCATCACACTTACCGAACCAGAGTCTGGTGATTCGAGGCCGAGCATCGATTTAATCGCAGTCGTTTTGCCAGCTCCATTTTCACCCAACAGCGCAAACACCACGCCGTCGGGAATACTGAAGGAAACCTGGTCCATCGCCTGAACCGATCGATAGCGTTTGGATACGTCTTTGAGTTCAACAATCGGCATGGTGTTTAGCCCTCTTTCCTGGTTCGGTTTTTGTTAGCCAGTTTTTTCGAAGCGGTCAATGAATCGGCAAAGATCGATTTGATCTCGTCCTCGGTCAGCTGACTTTGCCGCGCTTCCTGGAGCACAGAAAGAATCCGGTCGCCAATCAACTTTTTTCGAGTCGACTTGCATTTCGAAGCCGCTCCACGCATGACCACCAGACCTTCGCCGCGAATGGTTTCCAAAACGCCAGAGTCCTGCAACTGTCGATAGGCTCGGGCAACGGTGTTCGGATTAACCGCCAGCTCACGTGAAAGGTTCCTCACCGAGGGAACCAGTTCACCGGCTTCGATCCCACGATTGGCAACCGCAAACACGATCTGCCGAGCAATCTGCTCGTAGACCGGCACGCCGTTGGATGTGTTGATATTGAAAAACACGCCAGAAACTCCTGACTTTGGCCATCTGCACTACTGTACTGTCTAGATAGTACAGCGGTGCAATGTCATTGTCAAGCAGATTTTCTGAATGTCAAAAAACATGAAGGGCGCAAAGAAAAGTCGCGGCGAGTCGCGCGAGTCGTCTCAAGCCACATCAACAACCAGAAAAGAGGTCCGCAGTCCGAGATCGGAACTACCGGCTGCTCATCGAGCGAAATTCACCCTTGGATGAAACGCGGGTATTGGCAGGCTGGGCCTTGACCGGGTTACCTCGATGAAATGCCACACCGGCGGCTTGTTGAAATCCAGTCAACACATCAGGCTGAATCTCGAGTCGCTCGCCCATCAACTGCACTCCGGGACCGTTCTTGACGGTGGTGTCGTTGAGTCGTTGAATAAAACGAAGAGACTCAACAAAGTTATGATCGGCCGTCGGCCCAACCAGCGGCTGAAGCGTTCGAGCAATCGCTCCGGCGGCAACGTTATCCACTTTCAGAAACACATCGAGTTTGTTGATTGCTCTCGGTTTACCATCCTCAGTCGTGCCATGTTCGGTCTGAAGTACCAGCACACACTTTCCGGACAACTTCCGTCGCAGCAGTGAGCCTTCATAGGTTCCCGTCCCGTAGAAGATATGCTTGTTCGCATCACCGTAAACCAGTTCAAGGTCGCTGATCGTTCCGGCTCCGTCGTCGGTTGAAATTTCGAACGGCCCGGTTCGAGTCGTCTGCATTTTCGTGACGTCCATCAACTTCCAGATTTCGACGATGACTTCCGGATGCCGGACGAGAAATCGAAAGTAGTCCGGATCGCATTCGATCGCCATCTGGGGCAACCGCCGATAGATGCTTGGCTTTTCGAGAACAGGTTTGAGCTTCGCCTGAGTCGGCTGGGTCAGCAATTTGAATGGAACCGCGTCGACTCCCTCTTGTCGGAACTGGCGTCCACTGCTCCCGGAAGTCAGTTGCTGAGCGCCGACGGGCAAGCAGGACGCAAGGACAAGTGTGAACACGACGAGCGCGGTGCACCTTGAGCTTTCAAGAAAAACGCGGCGAGACACGTTCGATATTGCATGTATCGACAATGACAGCATGTATAAAAGGCGTCCGCCCCCAATGTAGTATGGTCCTGATTGGTCGAATCGGCGATGAACGCGGGGGCCGAACAGTCAAAGCCTTCAGATTTTGACAATCCGCGCCCAATCCCCTTTCTCAGTCTCTCGAAACCGCTCAGGCTATGTAGCTTTCCATTAGCTGCTGGCATTGGTGCAAGTGCCTCGATTCATTACTGGTGTTCTTTTTAGCACTCCGCCATGTCGTGGTTCCGGTAGCTGGTCACAGATCCAACCCTCCCGCCCCCGCCCTGTTTGATCTAAAATACGCATCTGTCCCATTCACCAATTCGACACAAACAAGCAATGCCCCTTCGCAACCTTCTGATCATTGCCGTCACCATCGCCGTTTCCCTGATTTGCTATCAGACAGCGGCCAAGAACCGGTATGCCAACCTGTTCGCCGAAGCCATGGATGTCGTTGATGCGAAATCGCTGAAAGAGCTCCCTCGCGAGCAGCTTTTCGATGCGGCCATGCATGGAATGTTTGGTGAGCTGGACAAGTATTCTCGCTACATTTCTGGTGACCTGTTTCAGGAATTTGACGAAACCATCAGTCAGAAATTTGGCGGCATGGGGCTCTACATCGAAAGACACGAACAGGAAAACAGGTTAGTGATTCTGGCCGTCATCCCTGGTACACCAGCCGACGAAGCGGGTCTCAAAAGCGGTGATCGCGTTCTCGAAATTGATGGCCAGGTAACGAACGACCTGTCCCGCTCCAAGGGCCGTGAACTCATGCGGGGAGAAGTTGGTGATTCGGCAACGCTTCAAATTGAACGCGATGGTGAGCTTCTGATGATTGAAGTGTCACGCAGAATCATTGGGGTCGAAAGCGTCGTTGGAGACTACCGCAAGCAAGACGGTAGCTGGATTTTTCGCCTTGAGTCCAATCCTCGTGTTGGCTACTTGCGATTGCGTCAATTTGGCGAACGAACATCTGCCGAAGTCGAAGCAGCCGTTGCGCAGATCAATGGCAAAGTTGACAGTGTCATTATCGACCTGCGCCACAATTCAGGTGGTCTGCTAACGAGTGCGATTTCGATTTGCGATATGTTTCTGGCGCCGGGCAAGGAAATTGTCAGCACTCAGGGACGCGACAGAATCAGACACAGCCAACATACTTCCACCGATCGAATGCTGTTGAGCGAAAACATTCCGATCGTCGTTCTGATCAATCGATACTCTGCCAGTGCCAGCGAGATCGTTGCAGGATGTCTTCAGGATCATAAGCGGGCTGCATTGATTGGAGAACAAACATGGGGCAAAGGGACGGTACAAAACATCATTCCCGTGCGCCCCAACGTGAGCGTCATGAAGTTGACGACGGCCAGTTATTGGCGCCCGAGCGGCAAACCGATCGACCGGTATCATGGTGACTCCGAAAAGCTTGGCATCTGGGGGGTTCGTCCCGAACCAGCATTTGTTGTTTCGATGGAAGAAGAAGATGTCTGGAAAAACGTTCAAAAGCGAGATCTGAACGACATCACAACATTGATTCCGGACGAACGCGAAGCAAATCTTTTACCGATTCTTCTACAGCGTCCTCTGGTGATTGTGGAGACGCCTCCTGAAGAAGATTCTGATCATCCGCTGACTCCCTCTGAAGACATCGAAGAAGATTCTTCGAGCTTGTTGGAATGGTCCGACGACGTTCTGGAGCGAGCGATCGAATTCCTTGATCCAGCGTCCAATCGGATTGCTGCCTGAACTCGGGCATTTCGGGTGTGAGAATTTGGACGTGTATTTCTCCGCATCCACCGATAGCCACTGGTTATCGTGCTGTCGCACAATTTTTGCATGACCGGGCAAGCGGATGAGTGTAAAATACTCACTCTTCTTCCTCCGCATAAACCAATTTGTTGACCGTAATCATGATTCGCAAATTTTCACTCGCCGCCATCGTACTATCAACTATTGCACTTTCACCATTGGCAACTGCCCAGGTGATTGACTCAGGTTGGGGAGTTCCTTCCTACAATGAATTTCCGATCTGGCAAAGTACAGATGGACTGGCGACAGGCTTCCAGGGCTATGATGCTCGTCCATACGTGCCCTACCCGGGGCAACCAGGATACACGGGCGCTGAATCTTTCCCAATAAATCCGCTACCGGTTTATGGTCAGGGACAGGCAATCGAATCATTTTCGCAACCAGCTGGTGGCTACGTGCAACCGCTGGTTGAGATTCCGCAGTCCCAGCCTTCTTCACTTCAGGGTTCAGGAACGAATCAGGAAATTATTATCAGTGAAGAGCCCGTTGACGGAAGAATCATCGGCGTCGTCAAAGCAGATGGCTCCATCGTCCCGATTGGTCAGGCAGGTAGCGTGACGCAGTCGGCTCCTTCTGTCATCGAATCGCCTAACCCGATTGTAAGCTCTGGCGATCCGATGGCTGAAGACAAGGTCGGCAATTCAGTTGTCGTCGAGCCAGGCATTTTGATTGTTGAGTCAGAAGAATCTCCAACGGAGGACAAAGACCCTGGCATGCTGGCGGCGTCTGCGGGCGAGACAGCGCTTACGACCGAAACAACGCGTGCGACCGAGGCAGCACCTGCAGAATCACCAGAAAGCGTTGCTGACGCAATGATGGCTGAAAGAAGGATGAAAGAAACGACGCAGCGGATGCGTGGCTATGAAACCCGCGTGCGTGAAATGGATCAGGTTATCAAAGGATTGAAAGCGGAGAATGAGGAACTGAAAGCCGCCTCCGAAAAAGGCAGCAAGGCCCTGGCAGATCTGCTTGTACAAAGCGAAACAGCGCAGAAAAAAGCTCTCAAGGTAGAGCAAGAGTACGAAACCAGGATCGCTGAGATGGAGAAAATCAAAGAGGAGTTCGGCAAAAAACTCAAGGCTTCAAAAGAATCATCCATGAAGTCCAATGTCGCTGATACCGAAGTATCCAAACTGAGAAAAAAGCTTGTCGATGCCAATCGCCTAATGGTCAAAATGCGGCAAAGTTTGAACTCCAATGAAGAGCAAATGGAAACAATCCTGCGTCGCAGAACATCCAGAGAAGCAAAACTCTCGAAGGATCTGGCTGAATCAAATAAAGAAATGTCAGCCCTCAAGAATTCTGCCAGGGAGATCCAGAGCAAGCTCAAATCAATGGCTGACAAAGAAGCGCAAGCGTCAAAGATGAAGAAAGAACTTGCTGCTTCAATGGCCGAATCGAAAAAGCTGAAAGCCAAACTGGCTGCCGTAGCGAAATCGAAAACCAGTGCGGCCGACTACAGGAAGAAGTACGACGAACTCAAAAAGACGCACTCAAAAACAGTCAAACAGCAGCGGGCTGCCAAAACGCAAATTTCTGAATTGACGGCAAAGCTGAAAGTTCTCGACAAGAAACTAACGGTGCAAGAGCAGTTGAACAAAAAAATGAAGGCTGAGTTCATCGAAGCGTATGAAGCTGACAAAAAGAAAAAAGCCAAAAGCAAAAAGTCGATGACTGAAGCCGAAGTTCGCGAAGCACTAGAGAAGAAGCGAAAAGAAGCGGCCAGAAAAGAAAAGAAGGAAGGCGAATCGAAAGAAACTGAATCCGAAAAGAAATCAACCAAATCGAAAAAGAGTTCGAAAACCAGGAAAGAAAAGCTTCGCGAACGTGAAAAAGAACTTCGTGAAGAAATGAAAAAGAAAATGGCCGCAGCGGAAAGCCGCATTCGAGCGGTTGGCAAAAAGAAAGTTGATGCACTTCTGGCAAAAGGCAAAAAGGAAGACAGTGACGATGTCAAAGCCGAAAAGAAACGTACCGAGGACTCAATCAGGATCAGTGATCGCAAGATTCGTGCTCGATACGAGCGAAAGATCAAGAGATTGAAGTAACAACGGTGCCCGCCTTCAAACGGCGGACGATATTGGCGATAATGCCCGCATGAAAATTGGGCACACAACCATTGAGGATACTTTCGCAGAAGGATTCTCAATGCGTTACACGCGTCTGATCGTTACGGCGATTGACGCATACTGGCTGGACGCTGGTCTGAGAGAATTCTGTGGGTACGGTAGCTCAGTGATTCTCTGCGATGCTGAAGCAGGTATCGAAATCCCGAAAATCGTCGATTCAATCGATGGACGAGCCTCGGCCAGCGTGATGGCTTTCGGATTCTCGACCTCAGCGCTTGCTGATTCGATTTCCAAACGCACCAGCCAATGCCTGATGACTTGTCCCACAACAGCGGTCTTCGACGGTATGAAGGTCGCCAGTGACATTCCGTTTGAAGTCACGCCTCACGATGCACCCGACGCAAAGCCAATCCCCCTGGGAGATCATATTCGTTTTTTTGGCGACGGATATCAGAAAAGCAAGATCATTGGCGACCGCAGGTTGTGGCGAATCCCGGTGATGGACGGCGAATTCATCATCGAAGACGCAACGTCGTGCAGAAAAGGTGTTGCCGGCGGTAACTTCCTGATCCAGTCCCTGGACCAACCTTCCGGGCTGGCTGCCGCGCGACGGGCAATCGAAGCCATCGCGCCGATGAAAGATGTGATCACTCCGTTTCCTGGTGGCGTCGTTCGAAGCGGCTCCAAAGTCGGGTCGAAGTATAAAGCACTTCGCGCATCGACGTCTCATGCTTTTTGTCCAACACTACGCGGACGAGTCGATTCCAACGTCCACCCTGACGCAACTTGCGTTCTGGAAATCGTTGTCGATGGAGCCAGCTTTGACGCCGTCGCCGCCGCGATGAAGGCCGGGATTCTGGCGGCTGCCGATCCAGACGAGGCAAAAAAATCAATTGTTTCCATTAGCGCTGGAAACTACGGCGGAGATCTCGGCAAACATCACTTTCAGCTTCACAAGGTGCTGAATGATTCCCCACCGCGAGGCACCGATGCGTGATCGCAGTGAGCAGATTCCCTTTTGGCGTCGTCGTTTGCGGCGTTTTTTTGCCAATCCGTGGGTGGAGATCACCGTTGGAATTCTGATCCTGATTTCTGTCTCGCTAACGCTGCTGGAATTCTGGTTCGAGTTTCGCTTGCGTCCCGATTCAATCAGCGGAGGCGTGCTCGATTCGATTTTTGGTCCGGTAACGCAATCCAAATTTATGGCGATCATCCTGATCGGTGACTTGATCACAGCGATCTTTGTCGTTGAACTGACGATGCGCTTCTTCGCCATCGGCAACTGGCGTCGATTCCTTGCCGAACACTGGCTGGACGTGATTGCGACCATTCCGCTGTTTCGAATTTTTCGCACCGCACGTGCACTGCGGTTACTGCGACTGTTTCGTCTGTTTCGCCTGATGGGAGTCCTGTCGCGACTCTCGACGCACTACCCCTACATTCTCAGACGCGGCGCATTGGACTTTCTGGTCATCTGTGGGCTGCTGACCGTATCGATTGCGTTTGGAACCATCGCCATGATGCGCTCCGAACGTGCGGCAAATATAAACAGTACCCCCGTCACCAATGTGGCAGCTGCGAACAATGCCGCGGCTTCAAACGGAACGGACTTCGACTTTGAGAATTCGTTCTGGTTCAGTGTTTACACACTGTTTGCTGGCGAGCCCGTTCCGGCGACGCCCAAGTCACTCGCCGGGCGCATCGTCGCTGTGTTTCTGATGTTTATGGGAATGACCATTTTTGCCATTTTTGCAGGCACCGTGTCAGCCTTTATGGTTGACCGTTTACGCGTAGAAGGAAAAGTTGTGAACCTGAATGAACTGGATGACCATGTCGTCATCTGCGGCTGGACCGCCAAGACCGAGACGATCATCAACGAATTCCGTGCCACCAGGGACACTAAATCGACGCCGATCGTGGTCATCTCGGAACTTGAATCGGATCAGCTTGATGAACAGATCAATCGCTTGCCAAATGTTTGGCTGATGCATGATGACTTCACCAAGATGACGGCACTTAAACGTGCAGGAATCGAAACCGCAAAGACCTGCCTGGTCCTGTCTGATACTTCGGGCGGACGATCGGAGCAGGACGCAGACGCCCGTACGATTCTTGCGGCGCTAACGGCGGAGAAAATCAATCCGGACGTTTACACTTGCGCGGAGCTATTCAATCGTGACTACGCATCGCACCTGGACATTGGGCAGGTCAACGATTACGTAATCAGTGGCGAATACGGAGCTCACATGTTGGCCCAGGCATCACGAAGCCGCGGACTGATGGAGGTTCTTGGTGAGCTACTTACCAGTCGGCGCGGGAACGAGTTCCACCGTCAGGCAATTCCTGCGAACTGGATTGGAACCGCTTTTAACGAACAGTTCACCAAAGCGAAACTGGAAAGCGATGTTGTGCTTTTGGCGGTTCATTCCAACAGTGAAGGGAATTCACGCCCAATTGTGAACCCAACCGACTACGTTTTCAGTAAAGGAGACGAAGTTGTGGTCATCAGCCGGGGCGGGGTAAAACTGTCGTAACCAGCCCGTTTGCGCAGATGGGACCGGCGAAGACCAGCCAGGGTCCGATTTTTCCGGTTACAAGCTGAATCTTCATACAAAGTGAAGAACTGATTGTATTGACCTACGTAGTAACCAAGGGATAATAAGTTTTGGTTCTCGCCGGAACACTCAATCTGGTCGAAATGTTAAGCAGCAAAGTCAAAACCTGGTTTTTCCTGAGCTACCTGGTTCTTCTATTGAACTTTGGTCCTTCGCTGCACCATGCTCCAATCTTTGGCTTGCACGGTCTTCACAATCATTCGATTGCCGATTCCGCAAGTTCTGCTTGCTGCAGTTGCAACAGCCATTCACACAGTTCTCCCACACAGTCGCACTCCGTTGATTTGCTGGGCAGCTTCTCGCCAGAAGACGGTGGCTGTGCGTTCTGTAAATTCTTTGATGAATACAATGTCGTTGGCGTTGCGATTGAGTTTGCGGTCGCTGAAACTCCGGTTTCACTAATGGTCGCTGAAATTTGTGATGTCGCGACTGCCGATGTCGTTGCCGTTTCTGCTCGCGGTCCGCCGAGCGTCTGGCTTCGAGGCCATAAGTCATAAGTCCGGGCTAACACTGGTTGGGCATGAGCCCCAGCACGAACCCTGGCTTGATCATTTCGAACATGCGATGCATCTCGAATGAATCGTTCTGATATGTGACTTCTCTCTGTGTTGTCTGCCGTCTGGTAGTCGCCAAAAGGGAATGATCTCTTTCGGCAAAACGGTTGGCGTGGAAGCCCTTTTCCGGGAACTGCAATTCTGATTCTTCCATGGAAAAATGCACAATTCCCATAAGGTTTTTACCGGCACAAGTTCGGTAGAAGTATTCAAGCCACTTCAAAGATCAGTCAAAAACATCGGACCAACCAATGCTGAATCGAATTAAACGATTTTCGAAAACTGTTTTCGAGCTCGTAAACTATGATTTTTGCCCGCTACTGAACAAGTACGTTTACTGGCTGAAGCAACCGATTGGTTGGGTCGTGGCAGCGATTCTGTTTTCACTGCTGGTTGGGCTGTTTATTGGGCCACAAGGCTACGTGATGGCACTTGCCTTTTTTGCGTTGCTGGTCCTGGGACTTGTCTGGCCCTGGCTTTCAATGAAAGGCATCCGCTGCCGTGTATCGATTCCTGACGACCAGATGAAAGAAAACGAATCCGGTGAAGTCGTTCTCAGCGTTCGCAACTATTGGCCAATCCCTGTCTTTGGCCTGATTGTCAAAGGAGATTTTCTTCAACGCTACGATGCCAATGAAGAGTTGATCGCATTTTCGTTGAAGCGGGTTCCAGCACTTTCCAATACGGAATTCCCGGTTTCGATTACTCCTCGTCGAAGAGGAATTTTACCTGCCGGTGAAGTCCAGATGAGTAACGGTTTTCCATTCGGGCTGATGGATGTTTCGAAACCTGTTCTGGATATTGAATCGGCAACTGTTTGGCCCCAGTGCAAGTCACTTCAAGGTAATCCTCCGGCTGAAGGCAACCTGTTCAATCTTGTCGGATCCCTGACGGACCGATCGGGCAATGATGGGGAAACGATTGGTGTACGATGTTATCGCGAAGGAGACCGATTGCGAAACATTCACTGGGCACAGACCGTTCGTTCCCAAAACCTGATGGTTCGCGAAAGGCAAACTCCTGCCTCGACGGTCGCAACGATCCTGCTGGACCTGACTCCGAACCATCATTCGGGTTCCGGCGTGGACAGCAGTTTCGAATGGGCGATTCGACTCGCGGCCAGCATATGTTTTCAGCTTCATCAAACAAATTCTTCGGTTCGCATTGTCTGCGTTGGGCTGCAGGTCGGAGCGACTGATTGCGTCGCGAATCATCGGGGAATCGATGGCGTCATGGATTTTCTGGCAAGCCTGCCAACTTTGGAGACGCAAAAGGAACTGCCCGCTCACGAAGTAGCCAGGTCTTACAAGAGCTGGTCGCGTTCCACGCAAACATTCTTTGTTTGTACTTCCGGTTCCACGCTCACCAAATTTACAGACTCGAGCATTGCTTCAATCGTGCTTGAGCTGAGTGGTTTCGAAGCAGACGAACCAACCATCAAGGAACAGGAAGAGACACTGCGCCCGGGTTCGGACTCGCGTCAAAAAGAGACCTTTCACATTACGGCACCTCGATTGGCGCCAAATCAACTGGAATCGGCATGGCGAAGGAGCTTCGGACATGCAACCAGATAGATCAAAAACTTCAGATCAGGCTTCACCTGAATCGGTTCTCCACTGGAATCTTGCGGCAACGTTCCCGGCACTGATTGCGGGCCTGGTCCTGCAGATGTTTCGCATGGATCAGCATCGCTGGATCCCGATGATCTGGATCGAATTTGCGCTGCTGCTGGCGACGTCCATCTTCATGTTTTGGTTGCTAAGAAGGTGGGTCGCGCAAACCACCAAATCGGTAAAACTCAGTACCGTCGTTTACCTTGCACAAGGCGGAGCAGCCGTGTTGGTTGCGCTTTTCATGATCTGGGAAATGATTTCACGTTCACTCCGAATGGGAGATGCGAATGAAGTGGTCGCCCTGTTAGCCGTTCAATACATCGGTTGGCACCTGGCCGTTTTTTCCTCGATTCGCGGATTCGAAAAAGCCAGTCTGATGCTCTGCGGAGCGATCGTCTTTTTTGTTTGCTGTATGACCGGTCGGTACGACATCCTGCTTTTCGGTGCCGTCTTCGCAGTTTCGGCACTCTGGTGGCTGGCCGGCATCTACTGGTCGCGACTTGATTCAAACGCCATCGACGGCCATACGAAAACCCTGCAGATCCACGGAACCTCAACAGCAATTGGAACCGTGGTCATCGCAATCGCTGTTGGCACTGCTCTGCTCCTGCCGATTTCTCGCGGCCAGATTTCGATCGCTGGCTTCATGCCGTTTTCAGGTGGTGAAGAAGGCTACGAAGATGATTTTGCGACCTCAGGTGTTGGTGATGGAAACATGCTGACCGCCGGTAACAACGCAACCACAACTGGAGCTGTCGATTCAAACGAGTTCATTGAAGATGACAAGCCATCGATGTACGACGTGATGGCCGATAAATATGACGGCCCGGCGTTCAAGCGAAAATTCAATCGGGCGGTAGCGCTCGACGAAAAGGCAAAACACATTCATGACGTCAAGCAATCCGAGCAGGCGGGACGATCTTTTCGCACCATGCGAAATACGGATCGCGAAACGGATGCTGATCTTGAAAGTAGAATCTCAAAAGCACTCTTTTATGTCGAAGGATCGGTGCCGGCGAGATTCCTGATTGACACGTTTCAGCATTTTGACGGATGGGACTGGACAAAGACCTCGATCGAAAATTCGACTCCGCTACTACCAAAAATGCAGCTGAACAATTCGTTTGGCAAACCAATTTTCAAACTTTCGCGCGTCAAATCGGACTATCTTACGACCAGTCGCACGCACAAAGTCAAAGTGATGCGATTGCAATCGCCGAATTTGCCAGCCCCGTCTTTTCTTGACCGTTGGCACATCAGCCGGGTGGACAACCTTTCGCTGTTTCGATGGGATGATGCGGGATTGATACGCTTCGACGGGGAGGCAATTCCTCCTCAAACAGTTATCGACGTGAATGGTTACGTACCCAACTATCATGTGATGCGTTCTGTCAGCGACCTGCGACATTGTCGCCGCGTGTCCTGGTGGAATCACATCTTCGACGAATGGGTTGGAGTCGCCGGAGCTGCCGGAGATCCCGCGTTGCAGAGTCAAACGAAATCTATGCCCAAAGACACGGACTCACCGTTTCTTCAAATCCCCGACACGAGTTCCCGGGAACAAATCGATGCGTTAACCGCTGAATGTACCGCGGGCGTACGTCCCGGATGGAATCAGGTAGAAGCCATCGTCAACAGGATGCGTGAAGAATTCGAATTCATACCGGACTGGGAAACAGATGAGTCAGTCGATGACACGGTGAGCCACTTTCTGTCGGCCAAAGGCGGTCCGCAATGGATGTTTGCAACCAGTTGCGCGATGATGTTGCGAAATGCTGGCTATCGAACACGGTTGGCCAGTGGATTTCTGGTTCAACGTGAACACTATGATCGAGTTGCCCGTCAGTCATCCGTTAATTCCGACAATCTGCACATGTGGCCTGAAGTTTGTCTCGACGGAAAATTCTGGATCCCTCTGGAGCCGACTCCCGGATTCCCGGTTCCCTTCAGTACCCAAACTGCCTGGCAGTGGTTGGTAGCCAAAGCGAACGCGGTTGGGGCGTGGATCTGGAACCATCCATTTACTTCTTTGATTGCAACAGCGATCATTGTGTTGAGCTACGTCTACCGGGCCTATCTGATCACTTCCCTGATGCTCCTTTGGTGGCATTTGGTACGACTTCTCTGGCCACGAAGTTTACTTCGGGCCACAAGACAACTGATCGATTTGCGATTTTGGGCAGCAGGTGACAGAAGGCCGACATCGAGGACCATTAACTCGTGGTACACACGGGTCGAGCCTGCAGGTTCGATTGGATTTTACGATCTCTGGAACGCTCAAAACTACCGAAGCGAACGGCAAAATGTTGTTCGAGCTGATTTGGTCGCACAGTGTCGTGCCCAGATTGATGTGCTCTCATTCAAGAAGATTAAAAATTTCGTTTCTGAAAACTCTACGATGGAAACCCCATGATTCAGGACCTTGCTCCTAAAATTGCCGGTGAAAAAATTGGTTCACTGCGCGACCGCCTCAACTCTGCTCTGGTTGGAAAAGCAGAAGTTGTGGAACTTGTCATTGCCTGTATTCTCGCGCGTGGACATTTGCTCTTCGACGACCTTCCTGGCCTGGGAAAGACCACACTCGCCAAAGCACTTGCTTCGGCGATCGGAGGTGAATTCGCACGTGTTCAGTGTACGCCGGACCTGCTTCCCACGGACATTTCCGGATTCAATGTCTTCAACCAGAAGTCACAGGAGTTCCAGTTTCGACCGGGCCCGATTTTCTCGGACCTGCTTTTGGCAGACGAAATCAATCGCGCCACGCCAAGAACCCAAAGTGCACTTTTCGAAGCCATGGCTGAGCGACAGGTGACCCTTGATAACCAGACGATGCCGTTGGCAAAAACGTTCCTGGTTCTGGCGACACAAAACCCCATTGAAAGCCATGGCGCATTTCCGTTGCCCAAAGCACAGTTGGATCGTTTTGCGATCAAACTTAGCATCGGATATCCGGCAAGACTTGACGAAATCCAGATGCTTGCCGACAACGTTGGCAACGCAGAAGGTGCGACGGCACAAGCGCCTGTCATCACACTCGACGAACTGGCACGGATTCAGAATGAAGTCAACACGGTTGAAGTAAACGAAAATGTTCGCGGCTACCTTGTCGACCTGGCAACCGCAACGCGGGAGCACGGCGACGTGGAGACGGGTCTGAGTCCACGTGGATTGATCATTTGGCAAAGCCTGGCTCAATCGTGGGCCTGGCTACAGGGACGAACGTTCGTTACTCCGGACGACATTCAAACGGTGGCAAAGCCAGTCTTGCGATTGAGGATCGCCGAAGATTCTGGAAGTACCGACCAAATTATTGACGAAGTGATCGACTCGGTTAATGTTCCGGGTGTTTAGCAGCACATTCATATCAGACGACAGGAAAACAAAAATGTTTTTGAGACGAACCCCTTCACTGGCATCAGCAATCATGGCCGGTCTTTTTCTGATGATGGCCGTCGGTTGCCAACCGGAAGTCGCGCCTAAAGAGAAAGCGCTGCCGAAAATGGATTTCCACAAGCCAAAAGAGTTCAAAGCCGCGGTCGATCGCATTCGTGAACTTCATGATGCGTTCTGTTCGGAAGATTCGTTACCAGATCCAATCTCTTACACCGTTGTTGAAGTCAGCCACAGTCACGGTGAAGGAGACTCACACGTTCATTACCATTTGTTCAAAGAGAAATCTCACGACCACGATCATGAAGGCGGCCACGATCATGAAGACGATCACGACCATGCTGATGGAGACCACGATCATGAAGACGATCATGACCATGATCATGGTGACGAGAATGAACTGAAAAAGCACGTCGTGACTGTCGACATTTTTACTGAGCTTAAAGACATCGTTCGCTGGCTTCCGGCAATCGCATCCAATGGCGACATGTCGCAAGACAATTGGGAGCAGGCCAAACAGATTTCTGATGCAATGTCGGATCATCTGGATGCAATGAAAGGATCAGGTGTTCTTTCGGAACAACGAACCCGTTACCAGTCAGATTCAACGGCGATGCAAAAGTGGACTGTCGAACTGGAAACGCTTGCGCAGCAAGAATCGAAAAGTGAATAGTCGCGTGTTTCAACAGGCCAAGTGCGAAAAAGTTTAGGAATAACATGCTGGACTACTATCTTTATGGAGGCGGTTTTCGTCTCGCGCAAGTCATCATTTATTCGTCGTTGTGGCTGGTAATCGGCTTTGTCGTTGCCGGGATTTTTCGCCACATGATGGGGCCTGCCAAAGTCAGGAAACTGTTTGGAGAAGGAACCAGGCGCGGAATCCTGACTGGCTGGCTGATCGGGATGCTGTTGCCGGTCTGTTCACTTGGCGCGATCCCGATTGTTCGCGAACTGTACCGTTCCAAAGTTAAAGGAGGAACGATCATTGCCTTTGGATTGACGGCTCCGTTGTTTAATCCAATGTCAATCCTCTACGGGCTGACCCTGTCTGATCCGATTGCGATTCTTTCGTTTTCACTTTGTGCGCTCATCATTGTCAGTCTCCTGGGCATCCTTTGGGATCGTTTCTTTCCGGATGTCCAGAGCGAAACGCCTGTTGAGAAAATGCCCACGCCTGGCATTCAACGAATGGCTGCCGTTTTCTATTCCGTTGGCCGCGAGGCGACGGGAACAACTTTGCTTTTTGTGATTATCGGAATTCTGTGTTCGGTGCTGGTCGCAATCACGTTTGACCAGGGTAATTTGCAAAGCCATGTTGAAAAGGACAACATTCTGGCACCCATTTCAGTTGCTGCTGTGGCCTTGCCGATCTACAGCACACCGCTGTTGGCGATGAGTCAGATCGGCGGCATGTTTCAACACGGCAATTCAATCGGAGCCGCGTTTTCTCTCCTGATTTTGGGCGCTGGCGCCAACATTGGTCTCATCGCCTGGTTTGTCGTAACCTATGGCTGGGGACGAACACTTGCGTTTCTTGCCGTGCTGACTGCGACGACCGTTTCGCTGGCGTACGTTATCGACAAACCGCTCTACCCCAAAGGTGTCGACCCTGCTGGTCACACACACGCTTTCGATGTCTACACCCACCCGTTTCATCGTGGACAATCGAATTTACAGGACGTTGCCATGCAGAAGCTGACAGAATTCTGGACCTCCAATGAATTTGGTGGCACATGGCTATTGGGCGGCGCCATGTTACTTGGAATCCTTTTAAGAATTGGTGGCACCAAGCGAGTTGAAACGTGGCTCTATTCAGAAGCGCCCAAAACAGATCAAAAGTTTGATTTTGATGTTCCGGGCTGGATATTGAGCGGCGCGACAGTGGGTGGTCTGGTCGCAGCCAGCATTGTAGGTTGCTACCTGTATTATCCGGCACCTGATGATTTGATGCAGGATTTGTACACCATCAACACTGAGTGTGTGCTCTCTGCGAGGAATAAGCAGTGGGAGGCGGCTGAAAAGTGGATTCCGTACGCCGATGATCTTTCCAGGAGACTGGAAGTTGGTGTGTTTTTGAGAAACGGATCGGTGGGGGAATTCCAAACTTCGAAAGCCAAAAACTACCGCGAGAAACTGGACAAACTCAAAGAGTTCGTCGACCAGCGCGAGCCCAATGGCATTGAAGATCAGGCAATGGAACTTTCGAGTTCCTTTCAGCGACTCAGTAAAGCATTCAGAACTCAAGCTAAACAATGAATCTGAAAATCGAAGGCCGGGCTGTCCCGGACCCGCGATCCTGCAGAACGAACGCGGACAGACCTGACTTCCGTTGACTAACCGCGACGGATTGAAGAACCTTCGAATCGAATATGAATTCGATAAACCGATTCTTCTTCAAAGTTAATTTTTCCCGTTTGCAAATCAAACGAACCAGGCGTCTTGCGAATCGTCTTGTCGACGCAGGCGTTGAAACCACGCTCTGAAAAGATGTCAATCAACATGGCCAACGCCAGTGGATTTTCGAACATGCTATCTTCGGTGTTCACGATGGCCCGTCCAGAAAGTGCATGCCGGGTAATGATGGGCATGAACTTGTTCTGCACCCGATCCACGACTTTGACGAACAGTTCGTTGTGCTCAAGTTCGTAGCTATCGAGGCGACGCACCAGATCCTGACGGGCATGAACGGTAATCTCTTCGGCCAGCGGAATCGGGCTGAGTCGATCAAACGTTTTCGGGTCGAGTTCCAGTGAACTTTGATACTGCAGCTCACGAAGAATATTGGCCTCAACATCACTGATCTTTCCTTCGGCGCTGATGAAGTGATAGTGATAGATCTCCTGCAGCGACTGAAGCGCATCCCAGGTCTGTTCCTTGAACACCTGGTAGCGACGGCGAGCCTTTTCCGGGTCGAGGTCCGTTGAACGAAGTTCCAGAAGTTCACCGACTCCTGTTTCGTTGACTTTCTGATTGTGTAGTTCAATCTCCTTGCCGCGTTGCAGTTGGCGACTGACACTGGTCTTCTCACCAACGAACAGGACCATGGCGTGAATCGTGGGGCGTCGAAAATTGATCGCCAGTGACGTATCTTCATACTCGCCGTGCAACTGCACAACCTTGTCGATCAACATCTTGAGACATTCAACCTGAACGCTCGTTCGCGGAAAGCCATCCAGAACAGCGCCGTCGCGATACGGTTTTTTCAAAAGCTCGCGCAGAACAATCCCAACGACTTCCTTGTCGCCAACCATGCGACCGCCGTCCTTGATCTTTCTGGCTTCCGGCGTGTTCAATAAACCACTGACGACCACGGGCGGACAAGTCAGCCCGCGCGCCTGCATAATGAACCGCGTGTGGGTTCCTTTCCCGGCACCGGGAGCTCCACCGAGCAGAATTAGCTCTTTGGGAAAAGTCAGATTCTGGTGCCCGAACTCGTCGTTGAGTTTCTGCCAGACGGTATTGAAGATGACCTGCGCATCCTTGATTTCCAAATCAGAGGATGCGCCGACGTCAGAGTTATTGGGGGAAGCTGACATATCGAAAACGCAAATAAGAGTGACCTATTTTCCACGCCATCGAATTGCCGTCGGCGTAGAATTGCAGGCACCTAACTTACCAAGGCATTTCCATTTGCCCAACGACCTCCCGGGCGATTCGGTCAATTATTTCCTGCTCTGTGGTCGCCAGGGACTGTCCGCCTTCGGGAATCAGTTCCGCATCGAAATCAAGACGCACCGTCCGGCGTTGCATCAGTGGCGTTCCTGCACGATCCAGCCAGGTGACTTCGACCCGGTTGGCGACATCCAGAGATCTGGCTTCGTCGGTGACCGTCTCTCCCGTGACCGTTTTCGTTTCACGAATCAGGCGACCAGTGATAAAACTGTCCGCGAGTGACGGTTCGGTGATGGTCAAAGGAGTCGACGAAATGATCTGCTTGGTAATGGCTTCGGTAAGCCGCTGACCAAGAAACTTGCGATCCGATTGCGACTCGATCATCGCAACGTGCACGGATCGAATGTCGCTGCGATAGAGAAACTGATTGCCAAGGTGGTAACCACGGCAGCCCATTGAACTTGCAGCAAGGCAAATCCACATCGCGCACATCATCACCACGTTACGGCGGCGTTGTAAATACAATCGAATCTGGCTCATGCCGCCTTACCTGAAAATGGACTCGTTGTTCCCGGCGGTGATCACTGGCTTGTCAGCTTCCGGATCGGGGAACATATCGACCAGCCATTTCGCATGCTGTCCCGGAACGGGTGGCAAGCTTGCGACTTCGGCTATCTTGTCATCGATTGAGGATGAGTAAATTGAATCGGGGAATCGTTCCGCAACTGACGAATAGCAAAGTTGTGCCGCACGATTTTCGCCACGTCGCTCGTGATAGCGTCCCAGTTCGAAACCGCGTTGAGCCAACTGGTTATTGACCAATGCCGCTTGCTGTTCCAGAACTTGCACGTTCTCTTTGGATTCTTTTGGGAACTGACGAACGATTGACTTGATCAGCTCTTCAGATTTGTGCAGCGGCGTCGCGTCGTAACTTGGGCCGTTGTAAGACTTGAGTCTCGCCTCAAGTTCCAACATGTGAGACTTGAACAGGAACTTGCTGCCCGGATAGTTGCGCCGCAGATCCTCATAGGTGTCGGCCGCCTCGTAGTATTGCCCCGATGCCAGGAAAGCGTTGCCCAGCTCAAAGGTGGCGTCGTCGGAGAGTTTTCCCGTTGGATCATCGAGTCGAATGTTGTGCAGAACGCGGCGAGCTTCGCCTGCAACATCGAAGCGAGGTCGCTTGGGGTCGGTCAGAGCAATTTTGGGCCCGCTCCTGGAGAGTTCAAGCCAGTATTTCGAAATCACATAACGTCGCTCTTCGGCGCGGTCCAGCAACGAGGACCCGGAATATTGAGCGATCAGATTTTCGAAGGCACGATTGGATTGGACATAGCGATCTGCGAAAAAGTAGGACTCTCCTTCGAAGAAGATAGCCTGTTCTTCAATTGATGAGTCTGGCCATTTGGCTGCAGCGATACGGTACTGGTTGGCCGCTTCGACGAAAGTCGTCTGCCAGGAACTCGCATCGGCGCCAGATTGCTTGGCAGCATTCGCCCGTTCGTACAGCTCAGTCGCTTTGGCAAAAGCCTCATTGGCGGATTCGCGATTGACTCCCGTCCCGGAACGCACCCTCAAAGTGGTAGCGAATTGGCTAGGCGCAAGGTCATCCAGCAACAACCTTTTGCCGTCACGTCGTCCCAGTGGATCGAGCGCTTCGTTGGCCAACAGTTCACTTTGTCCGTTGTCGTCGGGCCTTTGGGTGAGCCGATCAAGCAGGCTCTGTTTTTTTCCGTTGGAACTCAAACTGTTGCATCCAGTGGATACGACAGCGCAAAATGCCAGCATCAGCATCAGTTTCAACGGTTGAAATGTGGGTCGCATACGAGACTTCCTTGTCCGGTATTTACCAAATTGAATGTAATCGCAGGGCAGACTACAGATTTTCGATGTACTTTTGCAGTCGAATCTGATGCCCTACGAGATGATTCAGATATTGGTTCATTAATTGTCTGGCTTCGCGATATCCTTTTCGCTCTGACAGACGAGTATCATCCTTTGAATTGCTTGCGTTATCCGCTTCGTCGTTGCCATGCTCCAACTTCACGTCAAACAGGTCCAGCAACAACTGCAAGCAGTCGCTACCCAAAACCTTGATCGCTGATTTTCCGCGGCAACAATCGTTGCACAGTAAACCGCCATCATTCAAACCAAAATGGACACGATCGATCCGCGTTTTGCTGATTCCACAAGTCGCACATCGCGTCAACATGGGCGTATGCCCAAGCGACTGTAAGAGTCCACTTTCAAAATTGATCACAGTTTTCGCTGGCTCGCCTTCTCCGTCAATCTCTTTAATGGCATCAATTGCCATGTCAAAAACTTCCGGGTGAGGGTCCGCCTCATCGGTCAACATACGAAGTAGTTCAACGATATAGTAGCCACAGTAAAGCCTTTGCAAGTCCCGGCTGGAGCTACGAAAACGGCGATCAAGCTTTGCTTCAGTCAGCAAATCCATCGAATCGTTTGTTTTGTGGAGGAACACTATTCGACAGATCGCCAGGACGTCAATAGCAGACTCAAAGGGTCCTTTCGGACGGCGGGCTCCCTTTGCCAAAGCGGTTATTTTGCCCAAGCTACGCGTGAACATCGTGACGACACAGCTCGTTTCGCTGAAGTCGACAACTTTGAGGATGATCGCAGAGCTCTTTTCCGGTTCCATAGATGTGCTTCAGGAGAACGTATCGCTCTCACGATAGCTTCGCAGCTGGCACAAAAAAAGCCCCGACAGGAAGTGACGGGGCTCTTGCGATTGGATTGTCGCAGTTAATCAGTTTTTCGCTTGTTCCTAATTAGGCACATCGATGACGGCGAACCAACATGCCTGCGAGGCCAGCGATCAAAACGACAGCTGAAGACGGCTCAGGAACCGCAGTCAAGTTGAAAAAGCCACCACGACTCGTTTTCGGAAAACGGTTACCTCCAATTGCCTGTGTTGGGATAGATCCAACACCAGCGTTGATCCCATCGACAGAAAATCCAATATCGGCCAACGAACCAAAAGTCGCCTCAGAGACAAAAAATGGCGCCCCAGTGAGAAATCCTGTCAAAATCTCCCGTTGCGATCCATCAGCAGGTGCGAAAAACCAGTTTGGTGTCGTGCCGCCAGCCCAGTGCCCCAAGGCTGTTCCAGGACCACCACCGTTTTCAGTGGGAACGTAATTGGCTCCATGATGCCCCGACTGCTCGCGAAAACCGCGAAGCCCATTGGCACCGATATACTGAAAATTGCCATTTCGAAGTTGTAGAAGGCCCTGGTTTGCCGATCCCGGTGGTCCGACGATTCCGTTTTGCTGCCAAACGGTACCAAATCCCAGTGCATGCCCCATTTCATGCAGCACAACTTCAGAGAATTGTGCAAGCGACCCAATATCTGCGATATCGAAATTCATCAGAGCCGAAGTTACCACGGTCGTTTGACGTACCAAACCATTGGCTGGGTTACCAACAGGAGCAAACGTAGTGGCCGTGCCTGTTGGCCCAGCATTCCCAAGAACCATGCCTGGTCCATCAATCGGCACTACTTGGGCATCAATGCTTAGACGACCAGTCAGCTGCGAACGAATGGCAGCCGGCAAATCCGCTCTGTAGCCGTTAACTCTTGATTCCCAAAACGCTTCTGCATTTCGGAAAGCGCCACGAAGGCCGTTGGGAACTGCTGACAAATCCAGGTCAATAAAGTCATCCGCATGTACTTTATTAGTAGGAACCATTGCTGAGCCGAACGCAATCAGCATTGCGAAGGACAAAAAGAGGTTTTTCATTATCACTCTCTGGGAAGTTTTGGGCAAAAAACAGGTAAAACAATCGATCTCCAAGAGACCTTTCGACGCCAAGCAAGCGGAAAATCAGAAATGTAGGATCAAACTGTCCTATTCATTTCCCCAACCCTCGTTTAAGCGCCCAAATTACTCTAACCGGACCTGTTTCAGATTGAAAATGACGAAAAATCGACATGTTCCGTAAAATCTGGTTTTCTTATTCAACCCCTACAAGCCAACATCCGATAACTGCTACTGAACGGAATCCCAGGAACAGCCTGGGCACGAACGCTGCATCAGCAGGAAACAAGCACAATGGCTTTGAAAACGATTCTCACAGCAGGCTCACTACTGGCCGCACTCCTTATTGGTCAGTTGGAAACAGCTGGGGCACAAAACATTCACATTCCAGATGCACGGTTTGAACATCGTGATCTTGAGCAAACAGACGAGACCCGGCCCCTGGCAACTCCGGGTATCTTTGACTATGACGCTCAGATTTTTGCACCGCTGGAATTCAAGAGTGACGACCAATTGGAGCCAAGAATTGGCTTCTATGTCGAGTACGACCGAACATACCTCAGCCTGAGTAAAGCTCCGCGACTGAGTACTCCTGGCTTGAACCAGGTTGACCTCGGAAGTAACTGGACCTGGGGTACTCACTACGAATTCGGTTGGTTCACCGAAGACGATACTGGATGGACCGTTGCCTTCCAGCAAAACCGGGGCAACGCTTTTGCCAACGGGCAGGACTCACTGGTTTTGAATCCAACGCTCGTTACCAATGCATTGGCTACGGTAGAAGTCAATCGTGTTTTCCGTCAGGCAATGTCTAACGGCAGCACACTTGAGCCATACATCGGATTGCGATACTTCAACGTTGCGGACAGAACGTTGGAAGACACGAATCAGGACTTTGTCATTGGATTCCTTCCTGCTGACAACCGCTTCATTCAGAACGCCCAGAACAATACGATTGGTTTCCAGGCTGGAGCCCGGCACGCTCGACGAAAAGGACGCTGGCGTTTCACAACTGATGGAGCACTGATTGCTTCCTACAACCAGCAAGAGTATTTCGCATCAGATATTCTTCAAGAGATTACTCCTGGCGGTGCGATCCTCACCAGCGTTTCGGAAACCTCAGTCGAAGATCAGTCATTCGTGCCAGCTCTCGATCTGCAGTTCGACATCGCGTTCAATGTGACTCGGGACATCACGCTCAAAACGGGTGTTCAGACTCTCTATCTGTGGAACGGAATTAACCGAGCCAACACGCTGACAACAGGACTCAATCCGAATTCGATCATCAGCGGTGGAATCGGAGCGACCGAAACCAACGATACCCGATTCATTGCTGCCGGATTCATCTTCGGATTCGAATGGCGACGCTAACTGCGAGCGAATCGACAATTATACGAAAAAGCCCGGTACGCTTGACCGGGCTTTTTTTATGGCCCCATGAAGATACGGGGCTTTGCGGATCTCCCAAAATCAAGCCTTGCAAGGCATCTGGCATATGTGACAATTCGGGATTGCTGTCTACCCCTTAATCATACCGAAACCATGCAAGCAGAAATCCACACTGACAAAGGCCTCATGAAGGTCGAGTTCTACACTGAAGACGCGCCCAAAACTGTCGAGAACTTTACTGGCCTGGCCAAAAAAGGTTACTACGACGGCCTGACATTCCATCGCGTTATTCCAGATTTCGTTATTCAGGGCGGCTGTCCTGACGGTAACGGCACCGGGGGTCCTGGTTACCAAATCGATTGCGAGACCACTGGTGGCAATCAGTTTCATGACCGCGGAGTTCTTTCGATGGCACACGCTGGCCCCAACACTGGCGGTTCGCAGTTCTTCGTTTGCCATAGTCGCACCAACACGTCTCACCTTGACCGAAAGCACACCTGCTTCGGCAAAGTCACCGAAGGGCTCGAAGTGATTGACGCCATCGAAGCAGGTGACAAGATCGAGAAAATTGTCGTCGTAGAGTAGAGCTGGCTTTGAAAACTGCAATTGAAAAAGCCAACACGCTGATCGAAGCGCTTGGTTGGATCCGAAAGTTCCGCGACAAGACGACCGTCATCAAAATCGGTGGCAGCGTCCTCGCGGATGAGGATGCACTTCACCACCTGTTGCTCGATATTCACTTCATGGAAACGGTCGGCATGCGTCCAGTCGTTGTCCACGGAGGCGGTGCGCGAATCAGCGCCGCCATGGAAGCTGCCGGAGTCGAGGCCCGTTTCGTCCAGGGACGTCGCTATACCGATCAGCAAACGTTGGAAATCGTGGAACGTGTTTTGGCGGTCGAGACCAACAATGACCTGGCGAATCGATTTGAAAAAATCGGTGGCCGGGCGATGACGCTGAACTTTGAATCGACGCCTGTACTGCAAGGAAAGATTCTGAAACTCCAGGACGAGGATGGATCAGATGTTGATCTTGGTTTCGTTGGCGAAGTGACACGTGTCGAACGGTTGGTCATCGACAACCTGTGTTATGCGGGCCAGACACCGTTCATTCCATCAATGTGCGAAACCGAGGACGGTCAAAAACTGAACGTCAACGCGGACACCGTCGCAACGACCGTTGCCCAGCAACTCAATGCAGACAAACTCGTGTTCGTCAGCGATGTTCCTGGTGTTTTGCGTGATCCGGAAGATCCTTCTTCTTCGATCTCGTCTCTTACGATTGCCGAGGCGGAGCAATTAATCAAAGACGGAGTCATCTCTGGTGGAATGATTCCTAAAATTGAAGCCTGTATCGAGACCGTTCGTCGAGGTGTGAAAAAAGTTCACATCGTCGATGGCAATTTGCGGCATGGCCTGTTGCTGGAGGTCTACACTTCTGGCGGTATCGGTACCGTGATTTCTGAGAATTGAAAGCCAAAACAGATATGCGACACGTTCTTTCTCTCCATGAACTGACCTCACAGGAAATCCTTGACGTCCTCGACCTGTCCGCGAAGTACAAGGCAGGACTTGAAAGCGGCGACCGCCCTGCTTTGCTGGCTCAACACACGGTCGGTCTGCTGTTCGAGAAACCCTCTTTGAGAACGCGAGTCAGTTTCGAAACACTGACCACGCAACTTGGTGGCAACAGTTTGTTCCTGGGATCGGACGTTGGCTGGGGCGTCCGTGAACCACTTTGTGATTTTATGCCGATCCTCACCAGTTACCTTGATCTGTTGGTGATCCGCGCCAAGAGTCACGCGAAAGTTGAAGAAGCAGTTTCCTTCAGTCGCTGTCCGGTCATCAACGGATTGACGGACCTTTCGCATCCCTGCCAGGCGTTCGCTGACCTGTTGACGGTAAAAGAAATCGCTGGCGACAACTTTCAAAGTAGCCACATCACCTATGTCGGTGACGCCAACAATGTCACCTACAGCCTTGCTCTGATTTGCAGCAAGCTTGGTATTCGGATGAGCATTGCTGCGCCCGAAGGATACCAGTTTGACGCAACGTTCATCGACCAGCTCAATGAGCAAAACGGCAATTCACTGATCAAGCAAACTGCGAACATCTCTGAAGCCATTGACGGATCCAGTTTCATCTACACTGACGTCTGGACCAGCATGGGCCAGGAAGCGGAATCGAAGCAGCGTCTCAAAGACCTTGCCGACTATCAAGTGAACGACGACGTGATGAACCAGGCTGCGGACGGCGTCAGGTTCCTGCACTGTCTTCCAGCACGCCGCGGCGAGGAAGTGGCTTCGGAAGTGATCGACTCTGATCAAAGCGCCGTCATTCAACAGGCCAACAACCGTCTCCACGCCCAAAAGGGACTTGTCATCTGGTTGTTGGGCAAGAACTGAAACAACGGTTGATTCGTTTCGCAGTTCCACAACAGTCGTCCAACGAAGGTGGGACAGGCTTCCGGCCTGTCAGTTTTTCTCGAAGCAGTGCATCTCGCTGGTCGGCAGTATGCTCATCAGCGAGAGGTGTGCCATCGATCTTCAAGCCAGTTTTCCGGTCACATGCGGAATCAGTGCGGGGAATTTGTCGATCCTGTAAAACCTCGCTGCCATCTCAGGGTATAACAGGTTATCGAGATTCCCCTTTCAGGAGACGTTGTGAGACCTATCCTTTTTCTTCCGACTCGACTTTCCCTGTTCGCGATCGCGGCCACCGTCCTGGCACCGCTCGTTGTAGCCGCCCCGACCTTTGCGCAACAATCGTCTTCGGCGGCGGACTTCCTCCCAGCAACCACAGCGATTTATCTGCATGTTGAAAAACCAGCGGAACTTATCGACACGATTGAAAATCACGCCCTTGTCGAACACGTTTTGAAACTTGAGCAGATGCAGGACCTGATGCTCAGTCCTCAGTTTGCAGCAGTCATGTTTGGCCGCAGCATTTTGGAAGCACAGTTTGACGAGTCCGTCTTTGAAACCCTCAAAGCCAATTCTGCCAACGGGCTCTGGTTGGCAGTGGACACCAAATCCGAAGGCGTGATGCTTCTGTTCCAGGCTAAAGAAGAAGCGCGACTCAAACGGGTTGCAGGCACGATCCTTGAATTCGTCAAAAGCAATGCTGAGCGAGAAGGTAAAGACATTCCATTCAAAAGAGTGGACTATCGCGATGCGGTGGCAGCGAAGTTTGACGATTTTCTTGTGGCGAGATACAGAAACTGGTTCGCCATCACCAACAAGCCCAACCTGGCGAAAGCGTTTGTTGACAATCAAATCGATGGCATAGACTCGCCGCTTTCCCGGCAAGCCTGGTTCAGGGATGCCGTTGCCAAACGCGGCGATGCTGATATTTGGGCTGCAGTCGACATGAAAACCGTTCGCAAAGTTGCCGACAACAGGGAAATGTTCAGCGGTCGCACTGACAACCCGGCTGTCGAAATGGTCTTTGGAGGCATTTTGGATCTGCTCAAAAATGCTCCTGTCGCATCAGCAGAGTTGAAGATTGGAAAACAGATTGACCTTTCATTGGCCGCACCTTTCGACGCCAACTGGGCAACAGAAGCTCGCGAGTTCTTTTATGGCAAAAATCTTGGGGGACTTGCTCCCAAATCCCTGACTCCCAAAAACATGATCGCCAATCTGACTTCGTATCGCGACGTCGGACTTTGGTGGCTTTCCAAAGAAGAACTCTATGCCGAGAACGTGATCGCCCAACTCACGCAAGCCGACAGTCAACTTTCCACAATTTTCTCTGGCATGAACTTCGGAGAAGACGTCCTTGGGGCACTTGAACCGGGCGTCCAAATCGTGGTCACAGAAAACACCTACGACAGCAAGTACGTTCCGGATGTCAAAATACCAGCATTCGCTCTCGTTGGAAAACTGAAGGACGTCAGGAAAATGCAACGGAAACTCAAAATTGCGTTTCAAAGCGTCATCGGTTTTGTAAACATCAACCTTGGCATGAACGGTCAACCGCAACTGGATCTGGAAACAGAAAAACTCGGTGACACCAAACTTCTGTCGGCTTCCTACTTTTACGAAGACGGCACCGAAAAAGGGCTGATGCTATTTAACTTTGCGCCAACGATTGCGTTTCACGACTCGCATCTGATCGTATCCAGCAACCGGGAACTCGCCGTCGAACTGTCTGAACTGCTTGCCATCGATGCCGAGAACCAAACGACGGACTCCAACACCAAACTGAAAATCGACGGCCAAACATTGCATCAAATCCTGTCCGCCAACAGCGAATCGTTGATCGCCCAGAATATGTTGGAAGAAGGGAATGATCGCGTGACAGCCGCTCAAGAGATTCAAGTTCTATTGCTCGCAGTAGATTTGCTGCGAGATGCCCAGCTTGACTATCGAGTTACTGATGACGAAATGAAACTGGATTTCTCGATTCGCTTTGAGGTTGAGTGATGCAACTTTCAATCTCCGACATCGATGCAATCGAAGCCTGGCAACCGTATGAGCCATCGAGTGATCGTCCATGGAATCATCGGCTTGCGGCGCATCTGCTACGCCGCTCCGGATTCGGTGGCTCAATCGACGAGATTGTTGCGGCACAAAAAGCCGGTCCGCAACAGGCGATTGAGTCCATTTTCTCAAAGACTGATGATGCGAGCATCGAAGAGGACATGAAAACTGCTGGACGACTGGTCACTGGTGGCGCCGACGCCTCGCAACTGGCTTCCTGGTGGCTGTTGCGGATGATTAAAACCCCGTGTCCATTTCTGGAAAAGATGACTTTGTTCTGGCACGGCCATTTTGCAACGGGTGCGAACAAGGTCATGAATTCGCGAGCCATGTTTCGGCAAAACCAATTGATCAGAAATCATGCGCTGGGGAAATTCGAGCCTTTCGTTAAAGACATCTCATCCGACGTCGCGATGCTGATTTACCTTGACTCCGAAGAGAATCGCAAGACGAGGCCCAACGAAAACTATGCGAGAGAATTACTGGAACTGTTTTGCCTGGGAACCGGGAACTATTCTGAAAAGGACATCAAGGAAATCGCCCGGTGTTTCACCGGCTGGGAGATTCGCCGTGGCAAGTTCCATTTCAACGAACGACTACATGACAAACAATCGAAATCGTTTCTTGCCGCGACTGGAAACTTTGACGGCAACGATGCGATCAAAATCATCCTGCAGCAGGATGCCGCGCCGCGTTTTATCGCTCGCAAGCTGATCCGGTTTTTCCTCTTCGACGACACAGAGATTTCCGACAAACTGGTTGCTCCGGTGGCTTTACATCTACGAGAATCCGGATTGGACATTCGCTCGACCATGAAACTCATCCTCGGAAGCAATCTCTTCTTCTCCGAACACAGCGTCGGACGGAAAATCAAAAGTCCGATAGAGCTTGCGATTGGTTTCCTGCGATTCTTCGATGCTTCAACAAACGTCAGCCAACTCGGACAACAGCTTGCTGAACTTGGCCAACGCCCTCTTTATCCGCCAAATGTCAAAGGCTGGGAGGGCGGCCGTACGTGGATCAATGCCTCGACGATCCTGGCAAGAGCCAACTTGATCCTTGAAATTTTGAAGAGCGACAAAACGAAGTTCAAAGCTGGTAGTCTGCAAGGCTGGATCGATTCGCACGCGAAATTCAAGCCAAAGGAATCGATTGACTGGGCAGAAGAGTTTATGTTGGCGACGCCACTTTCTGAAGAAACCCGCAAATCATTGTGGGACGAAGTCAAAACAAATCGCGATCCGGCAAAGTCTCTGGCGATGTTGGCGGCACTTCCCGAATTTCAGCTTAACTGATGGTAGAGAAATGAGTCCTTCAATTCACGTTGGAAATTCGCGTCGGCGATTTTTGAAATCGTCTTTGGCTGGATCGGCAGTGATTAGCCTCTCAGGTGCCGTCCCCAATTTTCTGTTGGGCGCGTCCGGACCCGCATCAAACAATGGCGACGAGAAAATTCTGGTTGTTGTTCAACTGAGCGGCGGCAACGACGGCCTTAATACGGTGATCCCTTTTGACGACGACGAGTACTACAGGAATCGTTTTACGTTGGCGATCAGTAAGAATCAGATATTGAAGATCGATGACCATATCGGCTTCCATCCATCCCTTACAGGTTTTGGGAGCTTGATGGATGAAGGCAAGCTTTCCGTTGTTCAGGGTGTGGGCTATCCAAATCCAAACCGGTCGCACTTTGAATCGATGGATTTATGGCACACTGCTCATCAGATGACCAATCAACCTGTTGGTTGGATCGGTCGTTCGGTTGACGGGCACCTCGCCAACGCGAACTTGCCAGCGATTCACTTCGGTCGTGGATTGCAACCGCTGGCGTTGAAAACCGAAAAGAAGCCGGTGCCTTCGATTCGTTCGATTGACAATTTTCAGCTTGGTGTGTTGAAGGAGCAGAAATCGAAAGCAAGGTTGACGGCGATGATCCGATCACCGCGAAAGACTGACAATCAGTTGCTCAGCTACATTCATGAATCAGCAGACGTCGCCTTGGCAACCAGCCACAAACTGGAGGGCGTTTCGAAGAAGAATGACAAGAATGAATTCCAATACCCTCAGACGGATCTGGGCCGCAATTTGTCAGTGATTGCGCAATTGATTGGTAGTGGGTTGTCGACTCGCATTTACTACGTAACGCTGGACGGTTTTGACACTCACTCCAATCAACGTGAGGCACACGCCAGCTTGCTTAATGACTTGGGAAATTCTGTCAGTGCGTTCATGAGCCAATTGAAGACCCAAGGCGATGAAGATCGTGTCGCCCTGCTTTCGTTTTCCGAGTTTGGCAGACGAGTTCGCGAAAACGCCAGCGCAGGTACGGACCACGGTGCAGCGGCGCCTCTTTTCGTTTGCGGTTCTTCAGTCAAACAGGGGATTGTTGGGAAACATCCCAGCCTCACGGATCTGGATCAGGGCGATATGAAGTTTGGGATTGATTATCGAAGCGTCTATTCAGATTTGCTTGAAAACTGGATGGGAATCGATTCTTCGTCAGTGATTGGCAAGAAGTTCGAACCTGTTGGTCTGTTTGCATAACGTGGCTGGGGTGTCTCCCGTTTCGCCGCCGCATTTCAAACGTGGCTGGGG
>CAYUNP010000010.1:0-24550 GCA_964446085.1 uncultured Pirellulaceae bacterium | reverse complement strand
ATAACGTGGCTGGGGTGTCTCCCGTTTCGCCGCCGCATTTCAAACGTGGCTGGGGCGTCTCGCCACAGCATTGCTCGTCCCCAACTGCGGCGAGACGCCGCAGCCACATTAACAATCGTCCAACTCAAGAAAGAAAAAGTACTCTGAATACGGCACGGCGGAATCGGTCATGTGTCGAATGTCACCCGTTTTCTGAAAGTTGAACTTTTGGAAAAAGCGATGAGCGCGTTCAAACCTTGTGTCCGACCAGAACTCGATCCGTTTGAACCCTGAATCTCGCGCCCAATCGATGGTTACTTGCATCAGGTCGCGTCCCCAATGGGAGCCGCGCAAACTCTTGTGCAAATACAGTCGCTTGAACGTGCAAATTTCATTCAAGTTGTTCACTGCGGGCCGCGCCGCATGTGTGCCAAGAATATGACTCACCCCCTCCTCGATCGACTCCAACACCCAGAACTCACCGCCCTTGGCGCGATAGCCCGCATCGACATCAAGCACATCGGCCTCGGATCCGCCTTCGGTAATGCAAATTCGATCGCCGTATTCAATCAGGCAACCATCGATCAGCTCGACGACTCCATCACAGTCTTCAGGAGTCGCCAATCGAATCAAACGCTGATTCAAGCTAATTCTCCGGATGATTTTTTCGTAGCGCTGCCGTCATCTCCTGCATGATTCGGCTGCGAAGCTTTCGATCGACAAGATTCATATGGTCCTTGCCAGAAAACATCTCCACGACGGCATCAATGTTCATCTCCTGAACGCGCTCGCCAAGCAGACGGGTTGCGCCTTCAAGGTAAAACGTATCCATGTCGCCCATGAAGACATTGATCTTTCCGGCAAGGTTACCTTTGAGCTTGTTCCAGTCCCGTTGCAATGTCAGGCTGATGTCATAGCGTTTCCAGTATTCGATGACTTCCGGATTCGGAATTCCAGTCTTGCGATCCCACGCTTGCAACGGCTCCCCGTCATCACCACGAGGGCTGAACACAGCTTCAAAACTGCGAAGCTGACCACCACGTCCCATGGCGTCATCCATTGCCGAAAAATCCGGATACATCAGAATCGCTCTGCCCCTGATGCGTCCCAATGGTTTCTTGGTCTTGCCATCAGCTTCATAGAAGACAGACTCGCCCTTGTATATATTGCTGCCTTGCCAATCGCGAAAGTCCACTGGATCAGGAGCTGTACTCCAGCAACCACCAAAACTCTCCGGATAGGTCACTTGCAGCCAGAGTGAAGACCAGCCTCCGCTACTGTGTCCGCCAACGAATCGTGCGGTTGGTTCAGCAATGGTTCGAAACTTCGAATCGATCAGCGGAACCATTTCTTTGATAAACGACTCACCTCGCGGCCCATTGGTGGCGCTGTCAGCGTAAACATGATGCCCCCACTTTGTTTGACCTGTGAGATAAACATGTATGAACTCGGCCTCATCAGCTCCGGCAGATCGAAAAGGCCGCTGACTAATACCCGCCAACGTTCCACTAAAACCGGTAATCTCATAGTAGACCGGATAGCGTTTTTCAGGATTGGTGGCGTATGATGCGGGGAGCACGACGCCGGCTCGCTCGATGACATCACGTTTGTGAAATTTCGAAAGCAATTCACTCTTTGCTTCTACCAGCTTGAATCGTTCGGTGTCCTCGATCTTTTTTGGTTTGATCACGTTTTTCAGTTCAAGCGAAATCGTGCCGTTGTCTTCACCGTTTTTGTATTGGACACGAACCGGATCTGAATAGAAATTCCCGGGCCCGTTCTTGTGGTCAGCGTATTCCAGATCATGATCGAGAACGGCCTGAACTTTCCAGCGACCTGACTTGATATCGTCGAATGTTCCCGGGCAGCCGCGCAGCTCCTGATCAATCGTAATCACATCGCCGGGCTTCACGCCCGTTACATCCTTGCCAAAAAATGGTTCAGGACCAAACCAGTTCGGCCCCTGCATCGGTGCGCCAGTTCCCTTGCCAAAGAACACTAACAAACGTCCGTTGACGGGTCCCGTTTCCAGTTCTTCACTCATCTGGACCTGAATCGAGACTTTCGTCTTTACCTCTGACTGGGCAGCAACGCTACTGGCCCAGGGAAAAGCGAGAGTCAATAAGAGAATGATGACGGGATGCAGGAGATTTCGATGACTGGATTTCACAATGATCCTTTTCAAATAGCGATGGAATACAGTTGAAAGCTTATCCTCAGCGAGCTGAGTCCTCAACATAAACAGGAAAGAAAACCCGATCCATCGCTCTATTTCGTGTAACCCTAAAAGATTGTCGCTGTGGTACCAGCGTTTTGAAACGCAGGACCCCAGTCATCAGGCGCCGAAGTTTGAATGCGTACCCGATTTTACAAAGCATTAGGTGTCCAAACGCCAATAAAACATCTACACACCCCTATCTTGTAGTGCGACATCTAATGGAAAACCGACGCAAATACCATCGGATCCCGGCTCATCTTGAAGCATGCACTGTGCGTGTAGATAACGTCGAGCTGAAAGGTTCGATTGTTGACGAATCAATTTCCGGAGCCGGCATCACTGGTCTGGATCTCTTGATGATGCCATACAACAAGCCATTGAGTGTTGAATACCGCGATGAAAGCTTTGAGGCCAATGCAAGGCATATTGGTCGTCAACCTGATGGCCAGTTCAACCTGGGCGTGATTCGTCGAACAGAATTAAAGCCGGAAGACACGGCCGACTCTGCTGCGATGTTGATCAATTGCTACGTCCAGCACGGAGATGCGTACGTCATTTGCATGCCGATCATAATTGAGTCGGATTCGCAAGTTCTGATTCAGCTTTGGGACGGCGTTCAGTTCAGGGTACCTCGATCCCAACTCAGTCCAAAGTCCAGACTCGAGAGGTATGCCATGCTCGATGACCTCGGCTGCCTTCAATACACGACCGAGATGTACGGTCTTAAATCAGTGTCACCAGAGATCGACCGAAAGCAACTCTTCGAGTATGAATTCGGTCAATACGCACACTGCCCGGTTTTGAGCCAGAACCAGCAACTGGTGTCACGCTAGGCACGCGACATTCACGCTGCGGCACGAATTCCATGCGCCTCGCCGCACATTTTCCAAATCGTACCGGACCATCAGCCGCCCGATGGTTCTATTCGGCTTCGTCGTCGGATTCATCTTCAACTGTCGACTCGATCGCCAGCTCTTCCAACTGAATCGTGTCCACCTTGTTGGGGGCTTCAGTCATCATGTCGTAAGCTTTCTGGGTTTTCGGAAATGCGATGCAGTCCCGAATGTTATCCAGGCCCGCGAATAGCATCACGACGCGGTCAATTCCCAACGCGATACCACCGTGTGGCGGAGCTCCGTACTGCAGCGCGTCGAGCAAAAAGCCAAATCGCTCCTGAGCATCTTGCTCGTCCAGTCCCAGCAGACCAAACACTTTCGATTGCACACCACTGTCGTGAATTCGAATCGTACCACCACCCGCTTCATAGCCGTTAATGACCAGGTCGTAAGCTTTGGCCCGCGCCTTTCCCGGATCAGAATCCAGAGATGCGACATCCTCATCAAGGGGAGCCGTAAAGGGATGGTGCATCGCATTCCAGCGATCTGCTTCCTCGTCGTGATCGAACATTGGAAACTGGACGACCCACGAAAAGTGCATCTCAGAGGGGTCATACAGTTTCAGCTCGACACCGACTCGCTTTCGCAGTGCGTACAGCGCTTTGCAGCTGACTTCCCAGGTATCAGCGATGATCAGAATCAAATCTCCCGGCTTGGCTCCCGCTGCTGCTTTGATCTCATCCAGTTCTTCAGGTTTGAAATTTTTGGCGATCGGAGCAAACATGGACCCGTCTTCTTCAATCCGGAACCAGGCGAGGCCTTTCGCGCCGAAGTCTTCCTGCACGAATTTGGTCAAGTCATCGATTCGTCGTCGGGTGAAAACGGCGGCTCCGCCAGGAACGCAAATCGCACGAACGAACTTTCCCGAATCCGCAACAGAACGAAAAACGCGAAAGTCAACTTTCTTCGCAATCTCCGTAAGGTCGATGATTTCAACACCGAAACGCAGATCGGGAGCATCGTGCCCGAAACGGGTCATCGCTTCGTCGTAAGTTAAACGCGGCAACGGAAGCTTGAGTTCGATGTCCAGAATTTCCTTCGCCAACTTCTCCATCATTCCGTCGATCATGCCGATCACATCGTCGGAATCCACAAACGACATCTCCATATCCAACTGCGTGAATTCTGGCTGTCGATCGGCGCGAAGGTCTTCATCGCGAAAACATCTGGCCACCTGAACGTATCGATCGTAGCCGGCGATCATCATGATCTGTTTGTAAATTTGCGGCGACTGAGGCAACGCATAGAACGAACCATGGTGCACGCGACTGGGCACAAGATAATCACGAGCTCCCTCGGGCGTGCTGCGACCAAGAATTGGCGTTTCGACATCGATGAAATTGTGATCGGCACAGTAGTCACGCATCGCTTTGATGATGCGACTGCGAAGGACCAGCGTGTCCTGCATTTTCTGTCGTCGCAGGTCGATGTATCGGTGCTTGAGACGCGTGTCCTCATTGGGAAGCTCTTTCTGCCCCGGAACAAATGGAGGCGTCTTTGCTTCATTGAGAATTCTGACATCGCTGGCGTTGACTTCGATCTCACCCGTGATCAGCTTGGGATTCTCCTGGCCAGTGGGACGCAGCCGAACTTTGCCAGTTACCAAAATCACATACTCGGATTTCAGTTTCCCGGCTGTCGCGATAACGTCCTCAGCACTCTTCTCACCGACGACAACCTGAGTCCGACCGTAGCGGTCTCGCAAATCAACGAACAGTCCACCACCGTGGTCGCGCACGCGGTCAACCCATCCACAGATGGTCACCTCCTGTTGATCGTTTGATTTAGTTAGCTCTCCGCAGGTGTGGGTACGTAACACGTCTTATCCAATTGGCAATGGGCGGTTTGTTCGTCTAATAGAAGCGGAACAATATCGCACGATTTCAGGAGCGTGCAAAGCCCGTCGTTCAGCGGGCATGTTCTCCCACCCAACGCGGTCACAAGGGGAACAATTGCGATACCGCGGGAAGTGAAATGTTCCTGACCATACCAAAACTCAACAGATCGAACCGCCAACCACTACTCAGTTGACTTTTCACTGATTGCATCGACCGCTTCTTTGGCTGCCGTAGCGACCAGAAAGTCGTCATGAGCCAACATCTTCTTGAGCTTCGGCAACGCTTCTCCGGCAGTTGGGCCAATCTGTTTCAACGCCAGCACAGTGGTCTCAACCACCGCCATGTCGTGGTCATCCAGATAAACAACCAGATGCGGCACTGCGTCAGTGCCCCCTACCCCCATTCCACCAAGACACTCGATCGCAGCAGTCCGATTTTGCGAATCGTGGAGAAGCGCAAGCAGTTTTTTAAGACTTGGACCTTCATCGCCGCTAATTCGATAGTAAGCAAGCGCTGCATGAGGCATACAGTTTTTGAGAGGATCGTTCATCAACCTTTCAACTTCGCCAAGATATTTCGTTGCGTCAGGGCCAAGTATCCCCATAGCATCGAGAGCTCTCACTTTTTCCTCGAATGAATAAGCCCCCAGTCTTTCAGCAATCAAAGCTGGAATGTCATAGCCTTCGACCGGCCCAATTGCAGCCAACGCCAGACAAGCTCGCGACCGCGCCGATACGATTCCTTCCTGAGCCAGCTTTACCAATCGCTCAACTGCGGGCTCTGCATGTGGACCCATATGTTGCAAGAGCCGGCATGTCGTACATTGGGTGTTGAAGTTCTTGGCACCAAGTTGATCGATGATCAGATCAATCGAACCTTCAAGCCTCTCAGGACTCATCTTCTGCATCGCGTAGATCGCAACATGTTGATCCTGCAGTCCTCCCCGCTTCAGCAGATCCAACATCGCCTCAGAATACTCATCGCCTTTTGTTCCAAGTGCACGAATACACCCACAAGCGCTGCGAACGATCTCCGGGTCGCCTGAATCAAGTAGTTTTTGAATTCCTGGTTTGGCCCGATCACCCATTCGCTGGATCGACAAACTGCCAATTGAAAGTGTCGTTACATCCGATGTCTTTCCCATCGCTCTTCCGATCAGCTCTACGCGCCGATCGATATCATCATCTCCTTGCCCAATCGCAGTAATCGCGGCAATCTTTTTGTTCATATACTTATGAGACAACATTTGTTCCAACTCATCGAGCGTCTTACCCTCAGCGAGTTGAGCATTGATCTGCCGCGCGTAAGCAGGCGAAGACATCCGAATGCCCATGC
This sequence comes from uncultured Pirellulaceae bacterium, assembly GCA_964446085.1. GTDB lineage: Bacteria > Planctomycetota > Planctomycetia > Pirellulales > Pirellulaceae > Mariniblastus. Next base: position 18,284 of record CAYUNP010000010.1, on the reverse strand, counting down.
CCAATCCGAACACGACAACTCCGGCAACAAGAATCCCAACAACGTACGAAAACATCTGTCCCATCGTTTCCACCCACCTGTGTTTTGGTCACTTCGCCCGCCAATTGGAATCAGGCACTCATTTATTATCCCATGATGCCTACTCCGACGCAATTGTCTCCAAAACTGACTGATCAGGAGCAGAACGATTTCATCCAGCAGTCGCTGGAAACACTCGTGAAGATCGCACGACTGTCGCAGTCTCCCGCATGGCACGTCGCGCCGATGGACTTACCAATCTTTCCAGGTCGTCGAATCCGTGACCTTCAAACGCGGAGGCAACTCGACGGCCTCAGTTGCAGGATGTTTGCCTGCCATAAAAACCGGCTGAAATTGCGGAATCCGACATGCCTGTTGTTGGGATGCGATCGAGTATGAGACTAACGTGGGCAATCGTTACCAATTATTCCGATTAGCGCATCCGCTGGAGGTTCTCGAAGTTCAAAAGTCACCAATTATTCCGATTAGCGCATCCGCTGGAGGTTCTCGAAGTTCAAAAGTCACCAGTTAGTGGGTTGTACCACTAATTACCAGGGTAAATTTTTATTGAACAAATGGACCAACTATCACAACCTGAAAAACAAGTTGCAAACATGAAAATTATCAAGACAGTGATTCTGGGATGTTTGTCGGTTTTAATCAGTGCGACTTGTGCTCAAGCTCAGGTCGATATCTTTCTGGACTTCAACGCGGACTGGGTTACAAACCTGAACGAGTCCACCAACGCTGCCGGTGTCGCTGATTTCGATGCGACTGAGCGCCTCCAAATTCAGACAATTATTGAAGACACGTTTACAACTGCGTTTGCACCTTTTCTGCTCAATTTCTCGACGACAGAACCAGGAGGCATTCGAGAGCGTGTCAATTTTGGCGCCAATACAGACGGTGGAGGATTTGGTTCTGCTCCACTCGATTTTCGCAATCGGTTCCAAAACTTGACGCAGAACGTGTTCGCTGCAAACTTCGGCGGCTTTATCGAATCAAATGAACCGCGTTCACAGCAAATTCAGGAAATTGCAACTTCACTTGCCGGAACAGGCGTTCATGAACTGGGACACAGCCTGGGACTGCGACATCACGCTGCCTATGGAACGCCAGGAATTACGCCCAGCAACTACAACAATACACAGGGACTGCAAAACGCTCACTACCTGGCAACTGGTTCGACAGGTCTCAACGAAATCGAACGTGAATCAACTCGAACATTTTCCACATGGTCTAACGTGTTGCTTGAGGCTGCGTTGGGAGTAACGGCAAATCCGCTTGAGTTGCAAACCGAATCTGGCGACGCTGGTGACGGCATCGCAGGAGCCCAGGTTTTGAATCAGACGTTTCTGGATATCTCTGGTCAAACAGCCGGCCTGGTCAACGGCAATCTCGACGCGATAACGGACATTGACGTATATGCGTTCGAGGCCACTGCTGCAGGAACGATCACAGCCGAATTGTGGTCGGACGATCTGTTTACTGGTGGTACGCAATTTGACAGTGTCCTGCGGCTACTCGATAGCGATGGCCTCACGCTGGGTTTTTCCGACGACGTGCTTTACAATGGCGACACGTTCGCAGGAATCACGACTCGAGAATCTGATTCGTTCCTGCTCAACATTGCTCTTCCCTCCGCCGGGACGTATTTTCTGGAAGTCAGCTCTTTCTCGAACCTTGAATTGGGTGAATACGAGCTTATTTTTGGACACAATGCGATTGCGGCGGTTCCAGAACCAGGTGGCACCGTGCTACTTGGCATTGCTTCGGCACTGACATTGATCCGTCGAAAACGTGCATAAACGCTCGCTTCATCTCATCGCGTTAGGATTGGCCGTTGGGTTGATTTGGCTGACCGGTGCTGGTGGTGAGTTTGTCTGGATTGATCACGTTGAAATCGAAGAAGGTGGCTATCGGGTCACCAGTGTTGACGATTTCTTCCAGGTCTGGACAACCTCTTTGGACGCTTATCTTGAGCGGCAACACGGAGAACTGGAAACCAAAGGGGGTTACCTGCGCCCGCTGTACGCCTGCAGCATTTCGCTCGACTGGCTTCTGTGGAAAGGAAACCCATTCGGTTACCACGTGGTCAATATTCTGTGGCATGGCCTGGTCGTATGGGGGCTTTATGTTCTTGGGCAACAATTGTTGGGCCAGCAAAAACATGCTCGGCAACTCGCGTTCGTAGCCGCCCTGCTATTTGCAATCCACCCGTTGGACATGCACAGCGTGACCTGGATCAGCGGCAGGAAAGACAGTATGTGTGCCGCGCTGGGGATTTTTTCTCTGATCGCTCTGGGGAAGCTGTTCGAAAGCGAACTGGCAGGCTTTTCTTTACACAGAACGATGTGTTGGATGCTGACTGGAATTGCTGCGCTGGCCGCTGCGCTGTTCTGTAAAGAACTGGCGCTGGTCGTCCCGCCCTTTGCGCTGGTCTGGTACTGGTTCAAACTTCCACATCCACACAACAGATTACGCTGCCGAACAATGCTCGTAGCATTATGGATGACTGCTGGATTGGCGGTTGGCTATCGTTTGGCCATTCTCGGAGGCATTGGCCTTGGTATCGATTATCCATCGGACTCCTGGGTCAACAATTTAGCCACCTCGGCTAATCTGATTGTCTGCTATTGCGGACGAATTGTCGCGCCACTGGAACCCACGATCGTCGACCGTTGGCCGATCGTTCAAGAAATCGGACTGATTCAGGTTGGGCACATCGCTTTGCTGGTATTGCTAACTGGATTTGCCACGTTCAACGTTTATCGACGCAAACCGATTGGACTGGTGCTCTGCTGGTTTTTGATTTGGTTACTGCCGGCGAGCGGAATCATTCCGTTGCGACACCAATATGCCGAACGATATCTGTATCCAGCCAGTTGGGGATTGATCCTTACGATCGTATTGCTGACTTTTCATTGGACCAGCAATCTGAAGCATGCTGCGTGGATTCAACGAGCGACTCTGGCAGTCTTCTGCATCGCGTTTTCGATTTTGTCGATCAGCCACAATCACAACTGGAGTAGCGACCGGACTTTATTTGAGAATGCAGTTCGACAGGACAACCAGTATGTCGAAGGTTTGTCAGGACTTGCATTACTGGATCTGAAAGCTGGCGATTTTTCAAGTTCAATAAAACATTCGAAAGCGGCGATCCAATCTGCCAACGTACCAGGCGTTAGGTCGTACTGGTCTCCGTTTATCGTTTACTCAAATGCCGGGCAAGCTGAATATCGATTGAAGAATTGGGCGCAGGCAATCCTCCACTTTGAAGCTGCGCGAAAGTCTCGCCCGCAAAATTCGATCAGCCACTATCACCTGGGGCAGGCATACGTGGCCGCAGGTGAACTTGAACTGGGAGAGCAAAGCTATCAGCAGGCGATTGAAATTTCGCCAGAAGATCATTTCAGTCGAAATAATTTGGGGCACCTGTATCTTTCGACAGGCCGATATGCTGACTGCGCCGAAATCCTGACACCGACCGTAGTCGCCCAACCCGAAAACAGCCTCGCTCTGGCAAACCTGGGGGCGGCGTGGTTGGCGACTGAAAACTATCCGTTAGCGGAAACCTGTCTTGAACAGTATGCGATGCTGAATCCACAAGACGGGATCAACCTGGCCAAACTCGCCTGGTGCGAATTTGAGCAACGCAAGACAGCGGAAGCAAAACAGCATCTTGAAATCGCCACCAGGCTTGCCCCTCAGCATTCGATCATACGCTTTGTTACCGAGCGATTCCGTCAGTAGTTCGACCTGAACAAAAACAACCGAACTTGCCACCAAAATTCCTGAACATCATCTTCAGAAACTGTTTTTTCCAACCTGGTTTGCCATGACTCGTCATGTTGGACAGAATGGGGCTTGCGTTGGAAGTAAAACAAAAGAGACAATTCCAGTCCTTCATGCCTGCCAGATTCGTCAGCTTAAAACATGGCTTTCCCCAAAAAAACGAAAACAAAGACCATCTTTGGTGCATTGATCTGGATCTGCGCGATCACGGCATTGACGATCCTGATTCGCTCCAACGTTTCCGAAAACTCGATTGCAGATCGACTCAGTGGATACTTTGGGAAACAACAGCAAACCATTGAACTGGTCAGTTCGAAGTATCAAATGATTGGCTTTGGTGACCCGGTGTTTTCAATTTCTGACAACGAGACAACTCGCGTTGGAAACATTGCCTTCATTGATTTTGGGGAAGGCTATGAAAGTTATCGACTGGGCCATAACAAGACTGCCGTTGCAACCTTTTACGGCAACTCGCCAGACCTCTCGCCAGGCGACTATCTGAAAGTCCATGAAGTTGACGAGTCCGTCGAATGGGTCGTTCGTACAATGATGCCGCCAAAAATGCGGGCGAAGATTGGTGCTCTGATCACGGACGCCTGGCAATCCAATCAGGATGAACTTGTCTCCATGTTTCGGCCATTGATTGAAGAGTCAATCACGGACGCCGGAAAGATCATTCAGGAAGACCTTAAAGTCGCCATCACAAATCATCGAACCGAGATTGACACCCTTTCGCTGCGGTACCAAAAACAGGTCCTTGAAAAAGAGATTATTCCACTGGTGCGTGAGGAGATCTGGCCCATCGTAAAAGAAGAAGCCGAACCGTTGGCTGAAACGATCGGCCAGGAAATATGGCAGGAAGTATCGGTCTGGCGTTTTGGCTGGCGCTACATTTACGATCGCTCGCCGCTTCCTGAAAAGAAACTGACAAAGAAAGAATTCGATCGGTTCGTAGACAGGAAAGCAGTGCCCATCATTGAGAATCATCTTGAAGACTTCATCGACGTTCAAAAATCAATGATCACTCGCATCTCTGCAAACGAAAAAGTAAAGGCCACGTTTTCGAAGTCCGTTCGCGAAATCGGCAACGATCCGGAGTTTCGCGAACTGGTCGCGTCCATCATCAAGGAAGTTCTTGTCGACAACCAACGACTGCGTGAATCGCTGAAAGAAAAGTGGCAGAGTCCAGCGGCCAGAAAAGCGATGGAAATTGCCAACAAACGACTCGACCCGACGGTCACAGAAATCGGATCGACACTTTTTGGATCAACCAAAACCGCGATCACACCCGAGTTCGCCAGAGTGCTGCGAAACAAAGTTTTGCACAAGGATAAACGCTGGCTGACGCTACACACCAAAGCCGCTGGCAATCGCGACGAAGACTTTGCCGCAAAGATCATCGAAGCTGGCGATTCCGATGAGCCAGAGTCGTCCTCGAGTCAGCGTCTCCCGATGTTCACCGCAACCGAAGCTTCCAATTATCCAACGGAAGCCGCACCACCTATTGAAAAAGTTGTTCTTGAACGGGAAGAAGAACAATGAATGCGCCAACTGAAAAGCAGTCTTCCGAAGCGCAAATCGAAATCAGGGACCTTTCGGTGATGGCCGGAAAGAAAGTGCTGCTGGAAAACGCAAATGCGACTTTCTCTTCTGGTGAAATCACTTTGATCGTTGGACCCAGTGGTGTCGGCAAATCAATTCTGATGAAGTTGATTGCTGGACTGACACACGGATTCGGGGATGCGGTTCATTACGTCGGAGATGTAACGCTCAACGGAAAAACCGCCCAATGCGGCGAGGCAGGAGTCGTCTTTCAGTCGTTTGCCCTGTTTGATGAACTGAGCCCTGTAGAAAACATCAATTTTGCCAAATCCTGTGGCGGCAAGCACGCGAGCAAAGTTCCCGCACGAAACATCCTCGGTGACCTGAACGTGCCGACCAATGTCCCCACCTCCAGGCTTAGTGGAGGACAAAGACAACGACTGGCCATCGCGAGGACGCTGGCCTACAACCCGGCGGCGATTCTTTACGATGAACCAACTTCCGGGCTTGACCCCTTTACCGGTCGTCAGGTGGCGACGTTGATTGCCGACACGCACAACCAGTTCGGCAAAACTTCGATAATCGTTACACACGACTATCATTCTCTGATGCCGATCGCTGATCGAATCTATCTTCTGGATCCCCAGGAAAAACAGCTGTTCGAAGTCGAGCGGGAGAATTGGCCAGCGATTCCTGAAAAGCTGGCGCCGATGACGTCAAAAGTCCGTGCGGACGAAGAAGTTGTCACGTCGAGTGCGATAGAACGAATCGCCGCAAAAACGAAACAGCTGCTTGATGACACGACCAATGCGTGCATTGCATTTTTCAGTGGCCTGCTGTGCCTGCTTCCAATTTGGAAGTCGCCAGCATGGGGCATGCGATCACTTGCTCATTTTCTTCGGATGGTCACCGGACCGACTGCGATCCTGTATCTCATCGCTAGCGGATTCATCTCCGGGTTCGTGACAACCTATTTCACTTTCAAGTTTCTTCCGTTCACTGATTACACCAAGCCCCTGTTGTTGGAAGATTTGCTGACAGCACTGGGATTCGCAACGTATCGAATCTTCGTTCCGGTGCTTTCGTGCGTTCTGATAGCCGCCCGATGCGGTGCGGCAGTCACTTCCGACATTGGCGGCCGACAGTACGGAAACCAGATTGACGCTTTGCGAACGTTCGGAAGCCGCCCCAACTTCTTTTTGCTAACGCCGATTCTGTGGGCGTTTTTGATTGGAACTCCACTACTCACATTCGCAGCCTATTATACGGCCAGGTACACAAGTCTGGTTACGTTCTTGCTGACACATCCATCCCACGGTGCCCAATACTGGCATCAGCATTCCATGCGTGGGCTCGAGCAATGGTCGCAGTTTTTCTACAAAGGATTCGGCTGGTTGATCAGTAAGCTGCTGGTAAGCGGCTTTGGAACGGCAATTATTGCCTATCGCAACGGCATGGCCCCCAAGTATTCTTCCGCGGATGTGAGCCGAAGTGTTACTTCCACCATTCTCTGGTCAACGCTGTACGTGCTGGTCGTTCACTTCGTATTCTCTCTTTTTGAGTTCGAAAATGTTGTACCTGGCGGTCGGTAAAGCAATCCGGGGCCATGACTTATTGCCTGAGTGCAGTCTCAGGTCGCGTTTTACCGGTTAAAACGGTAATCTGGAATAGCGCGAAAACGTGACAGCAGCCCGTTACGGCCTACCACGCAAAAAACCGTCAAGGTTTATGAGCATTGGAGGAATTGCCCCAAACAACAGGGCATTTCTGTTCCATTTGTTTGCAAAGCATCAGTTTTTTCGTCCGATACGGTTTTCTGGAAACTGCTTGAAAGGTGGGACAACATGGATGTGATGTCCCCGAGTGGTAATGGACCCTGACCAATGATGGAGAATTGAAAATGGGGATCTCAAAAATTCGCTTTGCTGTGCTTTCGTGCATCGGTGGAGCATTTGCTTTCGCTGGAGTTGCTAACGCGCAACACGCGGCAACACCAGCGATTTATCAGGATGCTGTTGCATCAAGTTACATTGACGCCGTACCAGGCTGTACCAGTTGCAACGGAGGCGGTGGATTTGTCGATCGCCTGGCCAACGTCGGCGGCTGTGGACTTGGTAGCCGAATCGGAAGCCGCTGCGGCGGTGGCCTGGGGACTTGTGGTGCCGGTGGATTGGGTAACTGCGACCTTGGCGATCAATGGAAGCTCTTCGGCAGCGATTGCGATGAGCCACGATTCAACCTCGGTGGTTGGTTCTCAGCTGGTTACCATGAAGAGAGTAACGATCTCTTCAACTCAAACCCGAATGAATTCAATCTTCACCAAGCCTGGTTCTTTGCTGAAAAAGTTGCACAGTCTCAAAACGGACAACTCGGTTTTGGTTTCCGCTTCGACGCTGTTTACGGTATCGACTCGGGTGACACGCAGGCGTTCGGCAACACGCAGGATGCTGCTGGAAACGCACGTGGATTCGATAACGGATTTGATCGCGGTGGAGATTTCGGCTGGGCGATCCCACAGTTGTACGCCGAAGTCGCTGGCGACAACTGGTCGGCCAAAGTCGGTCACTTCTACACGCTCGTTGGTTACGAAGTAGTTACCGCCCCGGACAACTTCTTCTACAGCCACGCGATCACGTTCTTCAACACTGAGCCTTTCACACACACTGGTGCTGTTGGAACATTCAACGTTTCAGATGACTTGACTCTTTACGCTGGTTGGACTCTCGGTTGGGATACTGGTTTCGATCAGTTCCAGGACGGCAGCAGTTTCCTTGGCGGTTTCAGTGCACCTCTGGGCGATTCTTCAACGCTTACCTACATCACTACAATTGGTGACCTTGGTGCTCGCGGTGACGATGCTTACGGACACAGTATCGTGGTTGACACAGCTCTGACTGAGAGACTGAACTGGGTCGTTCAAAGTGACCTGCTTCGCGTTGGAAGCACTGGCGAAGACAACGTTGGCCTGAACCAATACCTGCTCTACAGCATCAACGATTGCCTTGGTGTTGGTACACGTGTCGAGTGGTGGAAAGGTGACTCTCTGACTGGTTACGCTCCTCACGGCGGTATCCTTCCAGCGGGCGGCGGATCGCACTCTTACTACGCTGCGACATGGGGTCTCAACGTGAAGCCTCACGCCAACCTCATCGTACGTCCTGAGTACCGCGTCGACTGGTCACCTGCACTCGGTTACGACGAAGGTTACTTCGGTGTCGATGTAATCGCACTTTACTAAGTCGAATTCTGGTCATAATTGCTGCAGCAATGCAGTAGATCATTGCCAATCAGATTCCATTAACGGCAGCTCTCTCGGGGCTGCCGTTTTTGCGTTAGCAAGATAACCATGGACTTCGGCATGCCAAACAGCAACAATAGAGAAACGCTAACATCCGCGTTGTGAGACTGAGCCACCGTTGCCAGGCACGATGTTGATAACACGACAACCGTACAAACCCGAAACGCCAGTGAGTCAATATCGCCGTCGATTCACTCGCTTGCGATTCGTGACCAGCGGTGATTCACATTTGTCACTGGCTTAACGGCTACGATAAAACTAATCCAATACTCTACTCCGGGCGCACGTTATGAATTGGCCAACCAACACTCGAAGCATTGTCCTTGTTGCACTAACTTTGTTTTGGGCATCAAACGCATTTGCCCAGGTCGAAATGAGCGAAGCCAAGCCGGAAGGGCTTCTACTGGAAGGACCGGTCGAAGACGGATCCACCAAAAAAGCCAAAAATAATCCGCGTGCCAACAAGTCGGGACGGGGCAACGCGACGAAACCCAAATCGGAGATCAAAATCGAATTGCCAGACAACAAGAAACCCGTATTGGTAATGGATTCCAAGGGCGGCTTTCGGATGCAACTCCCCAAAGGTTTCCAGGTGACACCGATGTTGCAAATCTTTGCTGACGGACGTGTACTGACGGGACGCAAATCGCCGTTGGTGAAAGAAGTAGAAGGGCACATCGATTCAGTCGACCTTAAAGCGCTGCTGGTGTTTATTGCCGACGACTGTCACTTCTTTGAACTTACTTCCGAAAGAGTGAAGGCTGACATTCAAAAGAAACGGAACGGACAGCTGATGGATGCGGCGACTACCGAATTCATGGTTAACCTGAAAGATCATTCCAACTCGGTCGAACTGTACGCACTTCCGCTGGCCGCAGAAGAATTCGCAGAAGTTCCTTCAGTTGCCTCCCTGATTGCAATCGCAAGTCGATGTCGTCGCATTGTCGCCATGACTCGCCTGGGATCCGAAGAAGAGGCTTCGGCCGCGCTGAATTTTGTCAATCAGGAGATCGGCAAAAAGGAATCCAAAGCCCCGCTTTTCACGATGGAACATTTACAGTTCGCAGAACAATTTGTTGACGGTCGGCGAAACGCGACCTTCACCCAGAACTTCAACGATGGAGGGCAACCGACTTTGGCATACGCGACATGGCAAGTTGACGCCAAAGGAGAGGAATCCGTTTCCATCCACACGGCTCCACAACGTCGTCGATAGTCACGACAGTCTGTATCAATCTTCAATCATCTACGTCCCGAGTCTACGCATGAACGCAATTAACGTCGCCAAAAAACTTTCCTCGTTTTCGCAGCAATGGCATCCTCGCCGCATCGCAACGGTCGACAACATGCAAGTAATCATTGCCAAAATTAGCGGTGAATTTGTTTGGCACAAGCATGACGACGAAGATGAGCTGTTCTTCGTTCAAAAAGGGACACTGGAAATGCAGTTCCGCGACCGGGTCGAAATTGTTAACGAAGGCGAACTGATCGTTGTGCCCAAAGGGGTCGAGCATTGCCCGAAAACCCGGGATGGCGAAGAGGTTCACCTACTATTGTTTGAGCAGCTCGCGACGAAGCACACGGGCGACCTGACGACTGAAAAAACGGTCGAAGACTACCCGGAGATCTAATAACATTGGGGTTTTTGCATTGTTTGGCGGCCCTGCTCCAGTTGGACCGCATTCAATCAAGGCGAAAACCCTCTCTCACCCTGTTAATTTGGGGGCTCTTATCGAAATTGCATTGGGAAGCCTCCTATGCCAAAATTAAAATGCCCTGGCTGTGAACGAAAAATAGAACTGAAGGAAAACCACTTCGGCCGCAAGCTTAAATGCAAATGCGGTCAAGTGTTTCGTGTTCCGGAAAAACCGGTGCGACAAGAGATCCATGCTTCGCCGCAGCAACAGCTACCTCCTATTCAATTTTCCTGCCCCACTTGCATGATGATGCTGCAAGTCGATGGCGAAATGGCAGGCAGAACTTCGGCCTGCCCTTGCGGGACGCATGTGCCAATCCCGACGTCAAACGAACCGTTCCTTCCCGCTGATGATCCGTTTGGATTTCCTGGTGCCAACCAGGGAGGAGTGGGATTGCAAACGGCACCTCTGCCGTCGAGCATTCCACGTCAGTCAATGACATCGCATCCTCCTCGGACCGCGGATATTTCATAGGTCTGTTTTGGCGAGCTGACCTACGAGCGGGAGTCGTGAGGTGTTAAATTTTTCGGTCGAGACCGGACCGATCGCAAGCGCGTTTGACTCAATACTCACGTTTGCCGCGCAGGGGGCTTTTCTTGTAGACCACCGAAATCCAACCATGAAATATCCAGGCTAATCCGCTTTAGGCCAGTTGCCAGAGGGCACAAACCGGGATCGATCTTTGGGGGCACTTGCTGAAACCATCCCCAGCAGCGAGCACAGAAAATACATCGCCCCAAAACATGCGAACCCTGAAATGTACGTGTAGTAGCCATAGACCAGGAACTCATAAGTGGTTTCGAAAGAACTCGAGAACGAAAACAGAATGAATGGACACCAAGTCGCTCCCGCTGACACGATTGCCAGAAAGATCTCGTTGCCTCCAAACTTGAATCGGCTGCGATGACCGAACGGCAGCATACTCAAGCCGACGAGAATGGTTGACGGAACGAAGGTGACCAACAACGTCAGAAATCCAAATCCGCGAGCCGCCGGAATCATGGAAGACTGAAACGTTATATCGTTGATGATCGAGACTCCCATTAAGACCAGGTCAAATAAAAACAATGCAAATGCAATGATCAACGGCGGCGACGTGGTTGCGAAAACGAAATAGCCCAGGTTTCTTCCCAGCCAGCTTCGATCTTCAATTTCGTCGTCGATGCGATCCAGTGCGGGAGCGGCCAGCGCCGCGTAAGCGACTTTCTTTTTTGCTGGACGATCCTCCCTGTAAGCAGCATGCGATTCCAACAGGTCATCCAGTTCTTTTCGTTTCTCCTGTCGAAACGATCGTCGGCTTTCCCTGGTGTTGAAATACAGTCGCAACAACTTGGCAACGTGATACGTCAGAAAAACACAGACGCCCAGCGCCACAGTCAGTAGTACAAAAATTGCTCCGCGGAAAACTTCTACTGACATCAGGCTGACGTTCCTTTCAATCAAATTCTCTGTGACAGAGGCAAGCTACTTGCCTTCCTGCTTCTTGCCGGCGTCATCTTCTTTCTTACTGTCTTTCTTCTTCTTGCCACCGAGAACGTTTCCAAACCCTTTAAACAAATTGAAGCTGGGTAGTGCTTTTTTCGACTTGGCGTTTCGCTCGATGTCGATGAATCCGTGGATCGAAAACTGTGCATCGTCACGAATGCCTTCAATATTCAAGCCTCGAAACCACTGTAAGACGGGTGCAACGTAGTCTTTCGGCAATTCCGGTTGCGAGAAAGACGGCCACGCAGTCGATCGCCAAACTTTGCGCCCCGAAGCCAGCGTTGCCAACTCGTACTCGCCACCAAGTGAGCAAATCAAATCGACGTTTAACATTCGTTCAGCCGTTTCCAGTGCCGATTCAGGCGAAATGCCAAACTGTTGAACCAACATGTTGAGCAACTGAACGTTGGCGATCGAAGTTTGCCAACTACGACGATAGGTAAGCGTGTTAGCCCAGGCTTTGATCTTTGAATTTCGCAAATCGCCAACTTCCAGTCGCAACTGGGCAGGACGTTCGGTTTTTACAAGATCCAGGTGCGGTTTCAGTTCTTCAAGGCGACGTTGATCAAACGAGAGTACGGAAAAATCATTCCATTGGAGTCTCCACAGCGTCAGCAGTGGCGAATACGTGTAACCAAAAGCGTCCGGTCTGGCTCCCAAACGAGGCATCCAGTCGGTGTAGCCCGGATTTGGCCAGGCACCGATGTAGCCGGGTGTTTGTTTGAATGTTTTGAAAGCTTCCAGAATCGTTTTCGGCTCCAGATCAAGATTCGGATCGAGGTAATCCTGGACGGCTCCAAAAACCTGGTGCGTCGGAACGCCAGGCGAAGTCATGCCTCCCTGAAGGCTGGCTTCGACGCGAATGATGTCTTTGGGTGAATGCACGACCGTTCGTTTAAGTGGCGGACCGATCATGGTTGTCAGCCACTCAAGGCCCCCTTCTCCAAAAGGCAATAGTCGAGCATCAAACACGACGCGTTCGACGCTCTTGCCTTGCGCATCTTCTCTCTTGAAGCGTTGCACTCCGATGGACATCGGATCCAGCGAATTGATGTTGCCAGCGAAAAACGTGGCACGTTCACGAAACCAGGCCGCCTCGCCAGGAGTCACTTTGTCCAAAACCATATCGGGAATCGGCTTGAAGTAACCTCGACGCCCACGTAGCGTGTCCTGCCAGACATTGTTTTCGAATCGTAGCTCGCCTCCGTCGGCGTGATAGCCAAAATTGTCAGGCAGGAATCCTCTGGCGATCAGGTTTGGAATCGTAACATCCTTAACGCCTTCGCTGGAGGCGCTGAGCGTTGCCATTTCGAGCAATATTACGTCGCTGACTGACTGATTGCGCCGTCGCAATTCGATTTGATAGGCCGGGGTCAGAAGATTCTGTAAGAATCGCGTCGACATGTATGCGAACAGCGTGTCTTCGCGATCCAGCGGCAGGTTAAAACGGGCGAAGCGAAATTCTGAAGTGTCAGCAAGTGACCGATCGCCATTGGAGGCCTGAACGAATCGACGAGCAATCGTTTTGGATGTCGTGACCAGATGGTTGTCGCCAACGACAAAGTAAAACGATCGGTATCGGTTGTCGGGTGAGGAAAGCAGCGTTCCTTCAACGCCTTCGAGTTCAAGTTTCCTGATTGTGACGTTTTCTTTTTTGCGTTCCCTCGCAAAGCCACTTCGTTTGCCCGTCAAATTTGACTTGAGCAGTCCTGTGTTGTGAGCATGAAACATGACTCCAATAGACGCCCCGGAGTCGAGATAGGTGTCGGTTCCGATCAAGGCAACATCAGCGATCAGATTGCCTCCAAAGAGGTTGTCAAACTCGTTGGATTGAATCGCCAGTTGGTCCTGGAACTTGGTTTGAACTTCCGACTTGAAACCACGCAGCATAATCATGCGGCCCAGGTCACCGCCGTATTCTTCCGTCAATCGCTGCAGCCAAAGATGGTTGTCCCAGGTGCCGAATCGTAAATAGAAACACTCTTCGGGAACGCCTTTGGCAATCGGTTCGACCGCGATCTCTGCAGGCAGGTCGCTGACGGTCAGAGGTGACCACTTGATGGGGTCGGGAAGCGGTTGGTTTGCTGTGGCTGAATCGATGCCGACGATCATCGATTGTTGAATCGTATCGAGTCGCAAAGCTTCAACGTCAAAAAGAAGCTCGAACGTTCTGGTGATCGGGTCATTGCTTCGACGCCGTCTGAGCTGCGGGTTCATGCCCAGTCGCCGGCCAATGAGCGACGTGAGGTAGACTTCGACCAACGGCGGATAGTCGCCCTCCTTGATGTGTGATTCCGAGATCGAGTTAAAATTCTGCCACCAGTTCGATGCGAAACGTTCGTACCGACGCGGCCTGGTGAACTCAACAGGAACCGCAAAATCGACGACTCCGCTACCGTGAAGGCGAGCATTAAGCGGTTCGTCGCCTTCGAATAGAAACCAGATCGTCAACAGGTCACTGGGCTGATCGTTAACACCACTACCACCTGTGAGCATGCGAAAAAACTTTCGCACTGGAGCTTGTGAAATAACCGGATAGTGAATCCGGTTGTTTTCTTCAGTGAACCACGTGGCGCCCGTTCGTGAAATGATCTCGTCACCATTGCGAAGTCGAAAGGTGACTTTGCCGATCCCATAGGGTCGTCCAGCGTGAGCTTCGACCGAAACGATGACTGGCATGTTTCGAAGTTGCAGATCCTGAGATAGCGGTTCGGAAACGTCCTGGCCGTATCCGCTTTGGATGCTCAAAAAAATGAGCAAGCAGATGCCAACGCTTCTCTGCAACATTGCAATCATCGTTCTATTCCCGTTCCGAGTCCTGTTCGTGCGTATCCCGGAAACATTTTACCCGATATCCCGTGACTCCAAACCCATTGCTTTGTCAGAAAGACAGCTGTGGATTCGATCGCAATCAAAGATTATTATGACGCGATGAAAAATATGGAAGCCAATGAGTGCGTGTCAAAATCGGTTGAGAATCAGTGTGCCCAGGAGTCGGTCGCGCCGATCGGTACTGCCAGTCCCGAGCTGGATTTGCCTCGCGAGCGTCGTAAACACAAGCCCTGGGAAGCTGCCGACCTGGAGGGCCGCGGTATGGCGGAGCAGGGTAGGGCGGTGGTTGAGCGAATTCCGCGGCGCTGGGATCGGTTTGTGCGTTTGGTTGGAGAAGACGCGACACGAAAGTTACTTTCTTCCCGTGTGACGATCTTTGGGCTGGGCGGAGTTGGCAGTTACGCAGTCGAATCGCTGGCGCGGTCAGCGATTGGCCATTTGACGATTGTGGACTTTGACGATGTCTGCGTCACCAATGTGAATCGTCAAATGCAGGCTTTTCCTGCAACCGTGGGGCAGTCGAAAGCGGATCTTCTGGCGCAGCGTATCAAAGCGATCAATCCGGATGCGGCCGTTGATTCCGTCCAGGCGTTTTACGATCCTGAAACGAGTGAGTCATTGTTGACGCCGCGTCCGGACTTTGTCATCGACGCCATCGACAACGTGACGGCGAAGCTACATTTGTTGACGACCTGTCTGAAGAAGAACATTCCCGTGGTCAGCGTTGCCGGCGCAGGAGCCAAGCTGGATCCAACGATGGTTCGTGTTGCCGATCTGAGCGAAACACGAATCGACCCGTTGGCTCGTGTTGTCAGGAAGGAACTTTCTCGACGTGGCATTGAAACGACGAAACACGTCGGGATCCCGGTTGTGTATTCTGAAGAGAAAGCGATCGCCCCGGAATCACCAACCTGGGATGCCGAAGGTTTTCGCTGCATCTGTCCACATGCTGAGGACTCACCTCACGAATGCGAGAAGCGTCGTTTGATCTACGGCACGGCTTCTTTCGTTACGGCGACATTTGGAAATGCAGCGGCCTCGGTTGTCGTGCGTGAAATCGCCGGTCTATAGATTCCGGTCTTCGAATTCGTACCATCCTTCCGGGTTAAATGTGAATCTGGGTTTCTTTCCAGCGTCGATATTCTTGAGCAACATTCGAACAACCGGTGGGTCGTCAGGCAATGAAGTCATTGGTCCGTCAGACTCAATGAACAGCCGAACCGTCAAAATTTCACTCTCCAGATTGGTTCCAATATTGGGTTTTTCTCCAAAGACCATCATGAGTGTAGACCAATTCTTTATCCTCAAAGAATTGTGTCGTTTTCAATTCTGTGTCGATCGCCACCTGAAGCTGTTCGCTTTCCAGGCCAACAAGTTTGGCTCGGTGCCAATTGTTGATCCCGTTTATCGAAAGTACCAACAACAAGGTGATGGCCAAAAGATGCTTCAGCAAGAATTTCATGGACACTCCAGGCATTCTGCAGATTAACTGGTTCGGTGTACCAAACTTAAACTGCCGCAGGCAATCGTAGTTCCTGTTAATTTACAGAATCTTTCATAGCTGCGAATCTTCGAATCCGTACCAACCTTCCGGGTTAAATGTGAACTCGGGTTTTCGGCCCGCTTCGATCTCTTTAAGCAACATGCGAACTACGGGTGGGTCATCTGCAGATGAAGTCATCGGTCCATCTGACTCTATAAACAATCTAATGACTACACATTTTGATTTCACTATGAGACCAGAAGCATAGATGACCATTTGGAAAATTTCGCTCCTTTGGATGCCGTTGGGCACCGCTGCGTCAACCTGGTTGAGGCTGACGACGACGCGATCGTTGGAGAAGAAACCCACAGCAGGGGACCGGCGATCTACAGGACACTCAATAACTTCGCCATCCTGACCGTCCAAACTAAAACTGATACCGCCGCTATGTCGTTTACAGGTAACAACATGATTGGTGCCTGATTCAATTGGGAACGACTTTCGATAGCTGACATTGTCGTCAAGGCGGTTTCCAATAGCGTTTTTTTGCGGAGTCGTATTGACGGCTTCGATAATGAGATGGTGATCGCCGGAATTGGGCACGTAGAACATTGCCTGGCTGCCACCGTATTCGTTTTCGCTGTCATAAGCGACGATCTGATCGTCGAATACCGGGATAAAATTCTCCAATCCGACATATCTTTCGTATCGTTTCCTCAATCCCTGTTCCATCATCTGAAACTCGGACTCTACCGTTTTATATTTTGTTTCAAGGGAATCCAGTTGCGTGTTGAGGTTTTTTTCGTGTTCCAATTTTGACTGTAGTTGAGCCTGATTTTGATTCAGGTCTGCTAACTGAACTGTTGAAATTGAGTTAAAGATCAAAAGCCCTGTCAACGTGACGACAAACAGAATTGCCAACAGGCGATTGCCGAATGTCAGCCTGATTGCGGCTTTCTCAGTCACGTTTTGGCTCCTGCTCAACTGGTCGCAAAACGATTGAGCAACTTTCTGGCTCATGTTTCGTAGGCCATTGGTTCATCGTTACCAGCGTTATCGGTCCCGGCTCAAAAGAAGGAATCTTTCCAGATTGAAACCTGGAATGTAAATGGGAATGCATATCACGATATTTGCGATCAAAGACATCTTGCCTTGAAAGTACAGCATCTCGTGATGTCGCGTGTACTTCTACGCCGTTGACCTCTACTTTCAATGATTTGTTAGGGAAGCCGCGTACTGCAACAGGGAGCAGAAGTTTGACGATCGAATCTCCGCTTGGCAGTGGAAAAGTGAATTGTTCCTTCGGCGAAAAGTAGTAGCTGTCTCGCATCCTGGGTGGAGAAGTTATTGAGCCCGATTTTTCTGTCTTGTGGAAACCCAGGCAGAGTTCGAAGGCCGGCGATTCGGGCAAACAAACTCGAAATGTCTTGCTGCCGCCGCCAAAACCCATGTGCGCATTGTCGCGAACAGTAAAAATGTGGACCAGCTCGGAATGAAGTTTTCTGTGCGCTACTGCCACCGATTCGAAACGCTTGTGGGCATTGGAAAGTTTGTTTCTGCGTTTCTCAAAAGCGGCAAACGCGCGAGTGTATACCTGCTTTTTATCATCAAAGAATCGCGACGTATTCAATTCAGTGTCGATCGCAGCCCGAAGTTGTTCGCTTTCCATCGCGATCTTTTTGGCCTGTCGCAGATTGTTGAACCCGTTTACTGAAAGTACCAACAACAAAGTGATGGCCAATAGAAACTTCAAAGAGAATTTCATGGGCTGTTGTGAGTCAAGGCAAATCTGAATCAACTCGGTCGACTACCAACCTTAAACCAACTCTGTCGGTTTTAGAACCTGTCAAAATACACATTTCGTTTCATAATTGCGGATCCTCGAACTCGTACAATCCTTTAGGGTTGAATTTGAACGTGGGGTTGGATTTGCGATTCTCAAAAGCCTCAAATGACCCACAGTACAGCTGCTCTTTTTCTTCAAAGAACTGAGTCGTAAGAAGCTGCGTTTCAATTTCCACATCTAGCTGTTCAGTTTTTAACGCAACCAGCAACATACAGATAGTTGATGCCAGGCCCCAAACCGCAATAGTTCCTGACAAATTGAAAAATTTGATTTTGAATTCAAATTGGC
>CAYUNP010000009.1:50745-59244 GCA_964446085.1 uncultured Pirellulaceae bacterium | reverse complement strand
CTGCGGCGAGACGCCGCAGCCACAATTCCGCCACGATGTTAGGTTGCTTCGATGCGCGGCACTTCAACGCGTCGGATCAATTCCCGTAACAGGTCATCTACTTTTTGGCCTTCAACTTCTGCTTCAGCCGTTAGCATCACGCGATGTCGCAGTGTTGGAATCGCAAGCTGAACAACGTCGTCGGGCACGGCGTAGTCACGACCGTAAAATGCGGCCAGAGTGCGGGCGCTTTGGATCAAACCAATTCCGGCACGCGGCGAAGCTCCCATGTAGAACTGAGGCCACTGTCGAGTCAATCGAACGATGCGATTAATGTAGTTCACCAAAACAGGCTCGACGCGAACCTTGCTACTCTCGGCAGTGATTTTAAGAATCTGTTCCGGCGAAGCCACTGTCTTTACTTCGTCTTCGAGCCTCTTGTCGAGGTTCGTTTGGTCACCATGCATCATCAGGATTTTGGCTTCCTGCTCTTCGGAAGGATAGTCCGCCCGAAGTTTGAACAGGAATCGATCCAGTTGAGCTTCGGGCAGGTTGTAAGTTCCCTCTGACTCGATTGGGTTCTGGGTTGCCACCACCAGGAACGGCAAATCCAGTTGATGTGTCTGTCCGTCAACGGTCACACGTCGCTCCTGCATCGTCTCCAGGAGTGCCGCATGCGTCTTGGCCGGCGAACGGTTGATCTCGTCTGCCAGAAGAAGCTGGGTAAACACCGGTCCTGGACGAAAACGGAACTCCTGCGTCTTCATGTCAAAGATCGGTGCTCCCGTGATATCCGAAGGCATCAAGTCAGCTGTGAACTGGATGCGACCAAAATCACAGCCGAGGATTTTCCCCAACGTGCGAACGAATAGCGTCTTGCCAAGGCCAGGTACACTTTCGATCAAAACGTGACCACCAGAAAAAAGCGCAACCAAAGTGCCTTCAACCAACTCGCGTTGCCCAACAAAGACTTTGCCAACTTCCTGACAAATCGATTCGAACAAGCGACGTGATTCGGTGTCCCGCCCAACAACAGGCTCACGTGGCATGTCGATGATTGAAGTCCTGTTCTCGGGGGCATCGTCCAGTGCATGGACAGGCACGTCCTCAGGTGGCAACAGAATCCCCGCGTCCTCAACGACTTCGTTTGGCTGGGGATTCGCAGTCGGTCCAATCGAGCCAGGTGCTACGGTCGGCACTGCAGCAGGTTGTTCAGAGGGCGTTGTCGCTGGAGGCACGGCCGCTGCAGGATTGGTGCTCGGCACGTTCGCGATATGTCCGCACTTGGGACATTTCGCGCTTTGTCCCTGCAACGAAGATGGCACACGCAGCCGCGACTGGCAGGCAGGACAATCGAATTCGATCGTGGTATCAGGAGAGTTAGCATTCATGAATTGTTGCGCCAGAATCGGCAGGTTTAAGTTGTTTTAGTTTTTAGTCTTGTTGTTTCGCTTCAGCCACATATCAATAATTTCACGCGCCCAGCTTTTCTCTTTCGAGCGACCCAGAATCGAAGCAACCGCTTCGACGTGACTGCGAAACGCTTTAGGCGGATGGAACTGAATTCGTTTCGGTCGCCCGAAGTTTGGATAAAACGCAAAGCAGTACAGCACTCCCCAAAAAAGAAAGTGCGGAACGATATAGTTCATTGGAGCTCTGCTGATCCAGGACCATTGCAGCGCCGGATCGTTCGCGTTGCCACCGACCCGAGGCCATTGATAGTCCGATTCAAGCACCACCACATCTCCAACCACTTCATCGGCGACACGAGTGGCGAGCTTTTGGTGTTCGGGCTGCAACAGTGGAAAGTTCAACAGGAATGAGCCGTTACTGATCACGATGACTTTGCGTCCGGCGGCTGCTTTTGAAGAGATTTCAAACGCAAATGGCTTGCCGTCAACGGTTAGCAACTCGGTAGTCTCAAGTTCGGAATCTCTAAAGACATCCTGCCATTCTCCGTATTGGTCATAGTAATAGACGTTTGAATCGCCTTCACTGTCAACGCTTAGTGTCGGAAAGGTACTTTCGTCGTTGTAGTCCTTCGACGGAATCAGCAACTTTGATGTATCCAGCGAAACAGCACCAGGGTCGATCCCCGTTGCCCAGGGACCGCCAAGTTTGGACTCGTCGAGCCTCAGATCTTCTTCAGATTCGTACCAGTAGGGTACTGGAGCATCTGACGTGTTGAGATGCCAGTCGTAATTGTATTCGCGTTCCGTTGCAATGATTTCAGCATATTCCCGTTGCCATTTGTCGCGGTTGTCGGCATCGGAATTTTGGAACTTGGTACGGTAGTAAGGCAGTTTCCCATCGTAGAAACGGCCAACATAAATCAGCACGCGAGGATTGCTTCCGACCATCCATTGCTCCAGCCAGGCAACGACATTTTCAGGGGGATGGGCCATGTTGTCGGGTGCCCAGAAAATGGTATCGAATTTTTCGACCCGTTTCGTTAGACGCCTCTTTCGCGTCACAGAATGACCGCGTTCCCGAAGAAGATTCGCGAATACGGAAACGCCATTGACGCTTTTGTCTGTGGACTTTCCGTATGTGAAATCTGTTCCGAAATCGAAGCAGCCGGTTGTGAATATTGCGGTCAAACAGAAAACAGACAGCAATGTAAACTGAATACGCCTAAGCTGGCCCGGTGATGATTTTCGGTTAGCGATCATGAAACGCCCTCCATCGAAACTGTCGGAGGTGGAAGTGCTGGCGAGTGCTGAGCGTCGTACCTGGCTTTTCTGATCTTTTCGAGACCGGCATCGAATGCGGCGCGTCCGGCAAAACAGTCTTCCGCCCGGCTCTGTGAAATCTCATGCTTTCCGAAAAAGGCATCTTCGAAAGCCGTCATTACTTTTTGAAAATACGGCCTGATTTCCTGATGGTCCCAAATGTCGTTCATGTACTGTCGGTTTGTTTTACCTCGTTGCAAGCGCACCACGCCCGATTCACTCATCGCGACCAGCAAATCGGCAAACAGATAGATGACAGCATTGGAATAGTCTCCTTCACGCAGCGATTTTTCAGCAAACGTTTCAAAGTCACCATCCTGTTCTTCAAGTTCAAAAGGGAGGTGCTTAATGTGATCCCGAATCCTGCGTTTGCGTTTTTCGTTTTCTTCACCGGTTTCGTTGTTGGATTCCAGTTTCAAAAATCCATAGATCAACGCAGCAATCAACAGCAGCGCCGCGATTGAGCCAATAATATAAATGATTGAAGTGCCAGCCGCCGAAGCCGTGTTGCCTGTGCCAGTCGCTGTAGGTGGAGCCTGCGGCTTGGTAACCTGTTGGCCTTTCTTCTTTTTTACTTTGGGCGGGATGCGATTTCGATCAGAGACTGTGGATTCACGTCGCCACGGGGCATTGGTCGATTTCAGATCCTTCGTCTCGCTGTCATACCACGGCAGGCCCGAGGAATCGAAAGCCGTATCGAATTCCTGGGCGGCGGATGTGTTTCCAGACATCGAACCAGCGAAGACGATTGCGACGAACAGGAGCAGGTAGAAGTTTTTGGATGCGATCTGCATTCGATGTTCTGTTTAAACCTCTGCCGCCATGCGTTTTTCTTCAGCCATCAATCGTAATCGAACTGCCCAACCCTCGGTTCGGATGCGAAGGTCAATGTAGGATAAAAATCGGTTGACGGCGACAAGTGCTGCAGTGATCCACAACGAAATCTGCCAATAAACAAAGTTCATGTTTGAGTTCGCGATCGACTGCAATCCAAGCACGCTATCGAGCAGGCAGAAGCTTTCATAGATTGCAAACGCAAGAAAGACACCGATGATGGCTGCCAGGCTGAATTTCAAAAAGAAATCGCCACCTGGAGCAGCCAGCAAGCTGGAACTCCGCGACGAATACGATTGAATCCTGGTCGAATCCGATTTTCGTGGCGCCTCTTCGAGCAACAGTATCTCGCTGAGGTAAGGTGTCCTGCCACGCACAATCAAGCCTACGAACACCAGAAATGGAATCAACATTCCTCCAAAAAACACGATTGCTTCTTCGTCCTCCAATGTCATCAGCAGTGCCACCACGCCAAGGGTCGGCAACACCATTCTGTTCATCAAGTGCAGCCACAGAAAGAAAGATTTTCCGGCGCTCCTACCTGATTTCTTTTTCATCTTTCTTACGGCTTTGACTGAGTCACGTGCCGCCGGGCGAGCGTTAAACATGGCTTGGCCGAGATAGTGCGCCATCAAACACGTGCCGATCTGCGCCTGCGAAACAACCAGACAGGCATTGATCCAATAGAACCAGTAAACGTGGTCCGAATAATAGGCTTCGGAAACCATCCACATGGTGAGCAAGTGGTTGATAATCAACCAGGGTAAAATGCCGATGAAAAACAGCGTGCACAAAGGCCCGAAATAACGACGAACCACCAGCAGTGTCAGGTCCCAGATTTCAAACGGAGATCGCTGTCGAATTCCAATGAAAGTACGATCAAGCTGCATCTTCTTCCTCGTCATCAGTTCTCGGATAGCCCAACACAATCAAATAGAACATCAACATCATTGACGAAATCGTCGCGACCAGGCCCTTGCCCCACCAGGGGAAAAACCTGCTGGAGGTTGGTGATACAAATCCTTCTATCAAAGCTGCCATGCAAAAGAGGGCTACCGCTGCCATCGCGATTGGAAGTGCTTCGCGGGCATTTTGCATCAACGCGTCGAGCCGATTGACTCCGCGAGCCACCAGCCAACTCAGTCCGATCTTCAGGCCAGCACCCGCCGAGAGCACAATGGCCGTAAGTTCAAATGGTCCGTGTGCGGTAACGAAATTCTTGAAGTTCGCGCCGGCGTCAGCAACTTCCGGTCGGAACATATATCCAAAAATCGTTCCCAGAAAAATTGCGTTGTAACAGAGCGTCACCATGCCTGCGGGCACAAATAACATCATCACAAAACACTTCAGTCCAATGCCGGCATTGTTGTAAATGTAAAAACCGAACATGCTTGAATTCTGCGAAAACGATCGTGCACTGGAAGAGCTACTACTGGCGGTGTCAAAGCCTGTGTACATTTCTTCCATTGCTTCGAGCTGGGTTTCACCTGCGACGTTTTCGGCGAAGCCTGGCCAGTATTCATTGTGCCTGCCCAGCAGGACGGCTAACAGGAACAGGCCCCAGAAAATTACCGCTGCGATATGAACGTAGGGGTCATTGAAAATCAGCTTTGGAGTGTCGACGAAAATCTTCTCGTACCAGACGTGGCGATTGAATTTCTGGCTACGATAAAGCTGATTGTGAGCCCGGGCAACGAGTTGGTGAAGGTACTCGATCGTATTCGGTGGCAGGTGACTCGATTCAGCCAGTGCAAGGTCAGCACAGGCGTTGCGATACAGAGTCGCGAACTCGTTGACCCGTTTGGCCGGCACCCTGTTCGCGGAACGGCTGCCAAATTCGTCGCACAGCTTTTCCAGTCGGGACCAGGAAGGCTGACGAAGCTCAATCAGTTTTGAAGCTTTCATTACCTTGCCTCTTCCTGTTGTTGAAACTGCATGAACGCATTGTAGTACATCGCGCACAGGAGCAGGTCGTAATCGGTGTCCGCTGGCAATCTGAATCGCTCAAGCATTCGAACCGCCAGCCCTTTGGCCATGTCCTGATTGGTTTCTGGCGACAGATAACGTCGACGATCAACATAGTCCGCCAGCGTTCGCAGCATACTTTGCGAGGGTGAAAAATCCGACGGAAGCTCATCAGCGAGCTGTTCGACTCGGGGATCTGTGAACGTCGCCAGTTCAGGAACCCACTTCCTTTCGTCAACGACAACGATCGTGCCAGCAACCAGGTCTCCGAGTCTTTGAAATTTTCCACTTACCGCCATCGCCGCGAGTCCAAACAATCCCGTCGGTACAACTGCGGGTGCATCGATTCCAAAGGACAGGGTGGCTAATGGAAACGGAATGATTGGAAACAGGTCCAGCAACCGAAAAAAGTTTCTCAAGAGCGCCTGAACACCATCGATGGCATGTCCGTTCTGGGAGAGCACTCGATGTTTGGTGATCATCTTTCCGAGCGTCTGACCGTTGTACCAGGCTTCCATCAACGCGCCGTAAAACCAGTAGACCAGAAAGTAGCCGATGAGAATAATCGCGCCGCTGATCTCTGCGAGCGTATTGATCATCGAGCCGATGAAAGTCCCCTGCGTGTAGCCGGCGAGAAACGCGAAAAACAGGCCAATGATCACAACGACGATCGTGTAGCCAACCATCGAAAACAGAATGTCCAAACCATAGGCCACGATGCGTCGAAACGGCCCCACCAGCTGATACTGGAAGGAGATCTTCTCCGGCGTTTCGACCAGCAACATCGTGTCGGTGACTGGCTCTTTCGCATCGAGCATCGCGTTCGCGATCTGCTTGTGGCGCGGCTCGGCATTCATGCAGGGAATCGTCTCAAGGGGTTAACTAAAAACCTATTTTGACGTGAGCAACGTTGGCAGGCAAGGTCGTGAACTGCGAAGTTGTTAAAGCAGTCAATCAAAAACTGACAAAAAGAGTGCCAACTTACACGATGACATCATCATTCGCGTCAACCAATTGGCCTCTGCAAGCACGTCCCAGGTCGCGAAGCCACATTTCAACCGCGTTTGCAGCGGCAACGTTGGCTCGGATTTTTCGTTGCATGGTGACGGTCGATTCGATGCATTGTGCCACTCGTTGAGCGATCTCGTTGATGTCCTGATCGGAAGTATCGGGCGTTTTTGAGATTGCATCCTGGATCGATGGGTCAGTTGTTTGTTGTGCAGTTCCAGTCAGATTTGACATCCATTGACTGAAGAACTCGATCGCAAAATCTCCTGCAAGAACCGCTCGATCGCGTTTTGCAGAGGCGTCTTTTCCTGCCGAATCGACGAAGCCCATCACGTCGCTGGTGTAACCGTTTGCTGCCGGATCGAGGGTCGACAGTCGATGATGCAATCCATTGCGAAATTCAAGCACTTCCGGTTCGATGAGTTTCCTGGCACGTTCGATGCTGCCGCCGGAGGCAGGTGCGAGCTGGTCGATCGGAATGTCTGTTTCCAGGTTGATGCGCCCAAGGATTGTCGCCACGTGATCGTCTGAAAGTGGTGAAAAGCGAATCACCTGGGATCGGGAAACGATGGTTGAGAGTTGCTGTTGTTCGCTGGTGCCGATCAGAATCAGGATCGAATTTGAAGGAGGTTCTTCGAGCGTCTTGAGCAAACTGTTGGCACCCTCCACATTGAGAAAGTCCGCATCGTCAATGATGGCAATCTTTCGCTTTCCCGAAAATGGTTTCAGGCCAATGTCGTGGCAGAGACCACGTTGTCGACGATGCTCCTTGTCACCAATAAAAAGTTCGACTGGAATGAATGCTTTTCCGGCGGGTCGCGAAACCTGAATCAGGTCGGGATGGGTCGCAGCAATGACCTGTTGGCACGCGGGGCACTGATCGCAGGGATCAATTGAGTCGTCGGCATTGGATTCGCAAAGCAATCCCTGGGCAAGCTGTAACGCGAAAGTGCGTTTCCCGACGCCCTGCGGTCCGACGAACAGGAATGTACTGGCCATGCGATTACGTTTGAGACTGTCAGCGAATCGCTGCACGTTCCGGTCGTGACCGAGAATCTGTTGCCATGCCATCAGTTGGCTCCTTCGTTTGCAGCATGACGCTGCAGCGCGGCTTGAGCCAGTTCGCGAATCGAGTCGGCAATGGTGTCGATGTCCTGGTTGGCGTCGATGACCGAGATGTCGGTCTGGTTTTCTGCTTCGGCCAGAAATCCCGCACGGACTTTTTCGAAGTATTCATGACCGCGCGATTCCATGCGATCGAGATCATCGCCGAGCCGCTTTAGCGCGGTTTCGGTTGGAATGTCGAGAATGAAAGTTTGATCTGGCCACAGTCCATCGGTCGCGAAATCGTTGACGCCTCGAATGGCTTTCGCGTCAAGGTTACCGGCATGACCTTGATAGACGACGGTCGAAAGTACGTACCGATCCAGCACAACTGTTTTCCCGTTTCGTAAAGCCGGTCGAATGATTTGCTCGACCAGTTGTGTGCGGGCGGTCGTGAACATCATCATTTCGCTTCGCATGTGTATCGGAATATCCGATTTACTTAACAGGACCGAGCGGAGCTGTTCGCCAAGTTCCGTTGTTCCCGGGTCTTTGCAAACGACGACGTCGTGACCTTCGTTTCGCAGCCAGTCGGCAAGGCGATTGAGTTGCGTTGTCTTGCCGGAGCCATCGACGCCGTCGAATACGAAGAACATGTTTTCTGGGGTTTGAGGAGATTGGAGAGCTGTCATTGTAGCAGCCCGATGCCAAATCCTGTACATGCTTCAGGCGAAGTTAACGCCTGTTCGAGGGCGTGCGTTATCGCTGTGAGGCGCGCGAAGTTCACGATGTGGTTGTACGTCGCGGTCACGGGGCCGATTTGTTATCTGATGCTGCGGCGGTATTACACCAGCACATGCCGAGCCTCTGGTTCTTGTGGCTGCGGCGTCTCGCCGCAGTTTGTTGCAATTACTGTGGCGGGACGCCCCAGCCACGA
>CAYUNP010000009.1:34066-50645 GCA_964446085.1 uncultured Pirellulaceae bacterium | reverse complement strand
GACGCCCCAGCCACGACGATGCAAACTAACGCATCAAAATACCTGCTTCTGCTTTGACAGTTGGCTCATCAGGAATCACCGGCGAGCCTATTCCAAAAAAATCGTTTCGAAAGTTCGTTCAGGGATATTCGCGCAGCAGTTTGATCTGTGACACGGTGACTGGTATCAGTTGATCATCATGGGGGATCTCCGGAACAATCGCTTTTGAGATTGCTGCTTCCAGTTCATCCATGCCTTGCCCTGTTAAAGCTGAGATGAAAACGATTGGGCAGTCTGTGGTCGGTGCCTGAGGGGTGTCACACAGGTCAACTTTATTGACGATGACCAGTCCGCTTCGGTTTTGGCTGACCTCCGCGTCAAAGGCATCGTTTTCGGTGGCATCAATGACGTGAATCACAAGGTCGGCCGACTCGATGACCTGACGCGCTTTCTCAATACCCGCCCGTTCGATTGCATTGCCTGCTTCCCGAATGCCAGCCGAGTCAATCAGCTCCACTGGCCAACCATCGATTGCGGTATGTTGGCTCACGAGATCTCGGGTCGTTCCAGCGGTTGAGTGGACAATCGCTCGCTCGAAACCAGCCAATGCATTGATCAAGCTACTCTTTCCGACATTGGGCTGGCCGCAAAGTACGACGGTCCATGGCTCGGTAAGTTTTTGGCCAAAGGCGGAGAACGAAAGTGCTTTCTGGCGAACGTTTGAGTCCGACAGATCGACGTCGCGCCAAAGATGGAACTGTTGCAGCAGGTGCCGGGCTGTTCGCTGGGTCAAGCAGGATTGCAACGCTTGAGCGACTTCTGCCTGTTGAGCATTGTTTGCGAAAGTCCAGCTCGCGGTGTCATGGGACTCGATCGCGCCAGCAGACTGCAGGTCAGCTTTGACGGATTCGACAGCAGCAAATCCACCATGACACTGGACTTCAAAAGCGTTTTCCTTTGTTCGCAGTACGATCAGATCTTCGTTGGTGGAATTCCAGATCCCATAGACAATCGATCGACGCGTTGATCCGGAAAACGGCTTTCCCGAGACGGGAGTGAAACATTTTCCGATCGTCTGTCGAGCCTCGTGGCCACGAACTCCGACAACGGAAATGGCGCCGCGGCCGCGATGGGTTAACTCATGGAATTCAACAGCCATCGTTACAGGGATCTCTTCAACCAAAAGATGGCTTCGATTAGAAAGTCCGGTTTGTAGTTCCAGTGTGTCGGCAGCAGATGGTGAATCGATTCCAGTCCTCCGCCGCAACAGTACACCGAAGAATTGCCGTGCTGTTGTTCCAGCGATCGTACCATCGCGACGATTCCGAAAAGTTGCAGCTGGTGAACGCCCAGTAAAATTGCAGGCTCGGTTGATTTTCCGAGTGCGATTTCCGTGTTCATTTCTGGTGCGGGCTTGAGAGCAAGATCCGGCAACGCGTCCGTGTTTGACGAGACTGCTGAGAGGCAAGTATGTGAACCGGGAAAGATCAGTCCGCCGAGGTGTCCCTGGTCGGCCACAACCACGTCGATGGTAACGGCTGTGCCCGCATCAATCACAATCGCTGTTGCGTCGGAGGTACGAACTGCGGCGTACCAGGATGCCAGCAAACGGTCGCGACCCAGTGCTTTGCGATCGGCGACATTGGAATCAAGGTCGATATCATTGGCGGAGATCACATGAAAGTCATCGTCGGGGCGATTGAGAGAAACCCAGGCTTCCAGCAAAGCGGTCTGTTCGCTGTCGACACTGCATACGAGCCATTGTCGTTGCTGTTGGATATCTTTGGTCGCGGCAGAAAGCAGCTGGTCACGATCTTTCTCAGCCAGTGATGCATCGATACGAACAACAGATGCTTGCGGATCAACCGAAAGTTTGATGGAACTGTTGCCGATATCGACCGCTACCACTTTTTGCATTCGCCCCGTTGCTCCCGCAGTTGCGAAACGATCTGATTGAGAAGTTGTGGCAAACCAGCACCAGTAACTGCCGAGATTGAAAATACTTTGCTGCCAGATGCGGTGGCCAGTTCCTCGGCGACGGCAGCGGATTCAGGGATCTCGGACTTTGACATCACAAGGATTTCAGGACGTTGGCCAAGCGATTCGTTGTACTGCGCCAGCTCTTTGCGAATCGATTGCCAGTTCTCGATCGGATCCGATTGATCGGTCGGGAAAGGCTCGACAAGGTGCACCAGCAATCCGGATCGTTCGATGTGCTTGAGGAAGTCGTGTCCCAGGCCGACTCCGTCCGAAGCGCCTTCGATCAGGCCTGGAATGTCAGCCATGACAAAGGTTCGTTCCAAATCGAGTTGCACCATTCCGAGGTTGGGGAACTTGGTCGTAAAGGGATAGTCGGCGATTTCAGGTCGGGCCGCGCTGACACGACTGAGCAGCGTGCTTTTCCCGGCGTTTGGTTTTCCGATCAGGCCAACATCGGCGATTACTTTCAGTTCCAGGATCAGTTGACGAACTTCGCCTTCACCGCCTTCGGTTGCCTGGCGAGGTGCCTGATTGGTGGACGATTTGAATCGTGTGTTGCCACGACCGCCCTTTCCACCGTGAGCCGCGATGACGCTGTCGCCTTCGCCGAGATCCTTGATGACGAGTCCATTGTTGGAGTCGATGACGACGGTTCCGGGTGGGACTTCGATGGTCAAGTCATCTGCTGAAGCGCCGTGACGACCTGAGCCCTGACCGCCAGCGCCGTGCTTGGCTTTGATGTGATGGCGATTGGACAACGCGACCAAACTGTTGACGCCTGCTTTGGCGACGAAGATGACACTGCCACCGTTGCCTCCGTCACCGCCATCGGGACCGCCGCGAGGTACGTACTTCTCGCGCCGGAAGCTGATGCAGCCGTGGCCGCCTCTTCCGCCGTGAACTTCTACCTTGACCTGGTCAACGAACATTTCAATATGGAGCTTTTACAAAGGGTGAAAGTGCTGTGCCTGGACGCGACTGCACCAAAGGCATGGCTACAAAAAAAGGATGCCCGAGGGCATCCTGATGTTCACTCGATTGGAGGCACATGCCTGCCAACGCTATGCGGTTTCGGTGACGACGTTGATGCGACGTCCTTTACGATCAAACATGACCTTGCCATCAACCAGGGCAAACAGCGTGTAGTCTTTGCCTTGGCCAACGCCTTTGCCAGGATGCCATTTGTTACCAACCTGGCGTACCAGAATGTTGCCAGCGATTACAGACTCACCGCCGAATTTTTTGACTCCGCGTCGTTGTGCGTTTGAAT
Organism: uncultured Pirellulaceae bacterium; assembly: GCA_964446085.1. GTDB lineage: Bacteria > Planctomycetota > Planctomycetia > Pirellulales > Pirellulaceae > Mariniblastus. The sequence goes on along the minus strand of CAYUNP010000009.1, from coordinate 47,416 downwards.
CGCGACCGTTGCGGCTGGAACCCTGTCCCTTCTTATGAGCCATTTCTTCTCTGCCTAAATGTAGTTAAGTGAGGTCAGGCCTGTGTGGACCTGTTCGTGCAGCGCCGTTCATTTTCCAGGCACCCACGGGTTTAGTCGGGAAATACTATCGGTAAATCCAGATAGAATCAAGGCTTTTAATGAAACGAATACCTCCAAAATCCGGTTCCCAGAACTGAGGCTCAAGAACCAGCTCGATATCCGACTTACCTTGCTTAAATGCCCACTTTTTACCCTCAATCAGCGTATCCACGCCCACCTCTGAGTCCACGGTGAACCCTGATTCGGTGAAAGCTTCGATTACAGCTGTTGGTAGATTCCCTTTGTCGAGGATCGGGGAAAGGGCCGATTTGAAGTCTTTCATGTTGACCAGGCCGTCGGTCTCCATGATCAGAACCCTCCGATCAGCGGTTTGGTCTCTCTCATAAGCTCGAATAACCGGACCCGGAAGTGCGTAACGACGCGTGATCAGAATCTGTTCGGCAGGATCATCGACCAGTGGAATGCCAAACTTGATGCGGTCTTTCTCTTCTTCAAGGTCATCACCGGGACGCCAGAAATTCAACTGCAGTGTTTTGCTTACATAGCCAATCGAGTCATCTTCATTTCGTTTGATGCGGCGTGCGTTGGTCAAGCCGCTAACGAAAACGCTAACGTAGTCCAGGTTGGGATTGATGTCTTCCCAAACTGCAACGCCCCAGACACCAACGTCTGAATCGCGTTTGACTTTCGGGATTTCGGCCTTCGACATTTGCCAGCCATCAAGAAGTTCCATTCGCGGATCTTCCTTGGCACGAATGGCTCGTACGATTGCCGGGCTCACGGAATCCCGTTTTATGACTTTCTTGTATCGCCTTTCAATCGGATTGAAGACCCAGCCTTCGAGTGAAAAGCGTGGCAGGAAGAGGCGATCAGAATCGTTCAGTGGCTCACCTCTTTTGAGCTCGTGTGTGATCTGATTGATTGCTGGATCCTTTTGTACTTTCTCGTACGAGAGCGTTTCGCCCAGGTCGCGGACCCGATAGATCATGTACCAAATGTTCTTTGCTCGAGCAATTCCTTCGGCGTCGGTGACGGTGGCGCGAATCTGCCGCAGGCCCGTGAAGGAGAAGTCATACTGATACACATCGCGAAACAGGATGACTCGCTTGCTCATTCCGTGAAGCGTCTGATCGGCGGAATCGGTTTGCAGTTCATACTTTTCGGCGTTGACACCCGGCAAAGGCATCGGCAACGAGTAACTGTCTCGAGCATCCAGTTGGCTGTCGATTTCGTTCAGAACGCCAGGTGCGAACTTTCGATGGGTCACTTTACGGGATTCTGCATCCTGAGAAACGGCAGTGCCGGCGAATGCCATTTGCAATGCGACGACGGCCAGGGTCAGGGTGTGGATAGGATTGAGATTTGCAATTTGCATGGAGCTGCCCAAATTCCGATGGTCAGTTTGAAACGGGTGCCGCTATTGCCTAATGAAAGGATCGGCGTCTCAAGTATACTCGCGGGGTCAAATGGCGAAGAAAATAAAGTCTTACCATCGCTAGAATGGGCAAACTTGACCGCCAGTTTTCCGCAAAAACGGACCGAAACCAATCGAGCCAATCGTCACAGACCGGACAGGTCTACGCGGTCAGTAAGTCCACGGTTTCACCAATCCAGAGCCGATTGAATCCGAGAGCCGCGAATTGTTGCAAAACACGGTGGTTTCGCAGCCAATTCGTTTCTCAAATCGGGGTATACCGGGCGATAGTCACCGGTCCAGTGGCTGTCTTCGGTTGAATCGACTTTCTGATTCAGTCAAAAACGCCTTTGCCAAAATCGTCTCTGGCTCCGGTAGTTCCGTCAGAATTGCCGGAATTTGCTGGAGGAGCGGAAGGAATCTCTTTCTCCTGATGAGGCGCCGGTTGTTTCTCCTGTGAAGAATCAACTCGCGTTTTCTCAGACGCTGAATCCGGTTTTGATTGATCAGCTTTCGCAGCTTTCGATTGATCAGGTTTTGCAGGTTTCGATTGATCGGCTTTCGCCGGGGCTGATTTTTGTCTGGGAGTTCCCTGTGTCAATTCGTCGGGTCCGACATCAGGACCGCTATCGTAAGATTCGTCATAGCGAGATCGATAGCCAGGTTTTTGGGACAGGGCCTGTTCTTTTCTCAGTTCTTCGATGACCCGCAGTTGAATCATTTCGCGGCACTTCGCGTTGATCGGATGCGCGATATCGGCGTACAGTTTTGCTCTTCCGTCGGCCCCTTGCTGGGGTCGGGTATGGCGAAGTTTCTGCCCGCACTGGTTGCAGTAGTTGGCACGCATATGATTTTTCGTGCGACACTTGCTGCAATTGGAAGTCAACTTCCGGCTGGGCATTGCGACGAAGGGTCCTGAGTTTCCGTCAATGATCTTGAGGTCCCGAACCACAAAGCAGCCATCAAGAGTGATACTACAGAATCCGCGCAGACGGTCCTCTGACGACTCCATGAGCTTGATTCTGACTTCGGTAATTTCCATCCTGTACTCCCGCTATCCTGTATCGACCAGCGCTCGGAAATTCCCTTCCGGGGCCAATGTCGCACAGGCAAAAATCGTGTTGCCAATATCCCTTGTTGCAATCTTCGCGGCGCGATGAGCGTCAGCAGCGTTTCGAAAAATTCCGAAATAACTGGAACCGCTCCCACTCATCTGGTGACCGACGCAATTGAGTCGATCAAACGTATCCTTCAGTTTGCCAATCGCCGGAGTCATCGACATGGCATACTCTTCAAGTCGGTTGAACAGTTGTTCTCCGACTCTGTTCCAACTGCCTGCTTGCAAGTCCTGCATTAAGCCAGCCGAACATCGTGGCTGCGAGGCGACGGAACAGTTTCCGTAGACCGCAGCGGTTGAAAGCCCCTCCCGCGGTTTGGCGATTACGATAGCCATTCCCGCAGGTACATCTTTCGTTTCGATGACTTCGCCTCTTCCGGTGCAACGGCATGTGCCACCCCGAAAGAAGAAAGGAACATCACTTCCGATTTCCGCCGCCGCCAAATCGAGTTGCTCAGGTTTGAGGCCGAGTTTCCAGATCAGGTTCGCTGCCAAAAGTGCACCTGCGGCATTGCCAGAGGCGCCACCAAGTCCGGCAGCAGACGGAATTCGCTTTCGTAGAAAAACATCGCAACCAAGATTCGCGTTGCCATGGCTTTCCTTTAGCCGTGACATCGCACGTAGAATCAGATTACGGTGATCAGTCGGAATCGACTCTGCTGCGGTGCATCCTTCCTGGTAGATGCTCAGTCGCAGTAGTCCGTCTTCCCGAACTGAAAACTCCAGTTCGTCGAACAACGAGACGGTTGACATAACAGTTTCAATTTCATGGAAACCATCGTCCCGCTTTGACTGTAATTCAAAAAACAGATTTATCTTGGCGGGAGTCGCAATCCTGATTGAGCGGCCGTGTCGGCCTCTATGCCGAATCTTCATGTTGTTCAACAATGGTTGATCGAAACGTCGTGGACAGTTCAATCAACGTCAAGTGTTTTTCTGGTAGCAGTAAGTTAACAAATCGAAAGCGATTTGTCGAAACAAAACGCACCTTTTCACCTGCCTTGTGCCAGGCTTTTCGAAATTAATCAATCCAATACGTGGTTCTATCGACTCCAATCGCGAAATGCCCCCCCTTGTGTCGACAATTTTTCAAAATGGGCAGTTTGCCCTTGGAATGCATTTGGATTCGGTTTAACTACCAATCGACAAATTCAACCTTCAACTCGCTGAAAAAGTTATGGAACCGTATTCGCAACCAGGTGTCGCTCCTGATGATCAACCAAACCAGAACGACTCAGGCATGTCGACGCAAGGAGCTCTTTTGACGCGCTCGATCTACGGTGGCGTGTTGATGGGGTTGGCCAATCTGGTTCCAGGAATCAGTGGTGGCACGATGCTTTTGGCTGCGGGCATCTATCCGCGGTTCATTAATGCGATTTCCGATGTGACCCGTTTTCGTTTTCGATTTCAGTCCCTGTTGGTTTTGGGAAGTGTCGTTGCCGCGGCAGGTGTCGCGATTCTGCTGTTTGCCGGACTGTTGAAAGGCCTTGTTGTTGAGCACCGATGGGTGATGTACAGCCTGTTTATTGGTTTGACGCTGGGCGGCGTCCCGCTGGTATACAAAATGGTGAAACCTCTCTCGGCAAGGAGTATCGTTGCCGCCGCGTTGGCTTTCGGATCGATGGTTGGATTGGCGTTGATGCAGCAGTACGGAATCGCCGGTTCAGGGTCGAAGAGTTTTATCATGATGGTTGTCGCCGGACTCGCCGGGGCCAGTGCCATGATTCTGCCGGGGGTTTCAGGCGGCTATCTGTTGCTGTTGCTTGGTCAGTACGTGCCGATTCTCGGTGGGATCGATCGATTCAAAGATGCACTCAAGGCGAGAGATCTGTCTGCGGCTATGGAGCCAAGCCTGTCCGTCGTTTTGCCGGTCGGGATTGGCGTTGTGCTTGGCGTCGTCGTGGTTGGAAACTTGCTCAAGTGGCTTCTGGAGAAACATCGAGAGCCGACATTGGGCGCTTTGCTTGGCTTGCTGCTGGGGTCAACGATTGGCTTGTGGCCGTTTCAGGATGGCGTCGCGCCGCAAATTGGCGACACGATTAAAGGCCAGGAAGTTACTGCCGAAACGATTGATGAAATTGACAAAGAAGACTGGAAGACGGAGTTCTTTTCGCCATCGGCAACACAAGCCGGCAGTTCGGTCGCACTGGTGTTGCTTGGGCTGGGCATAACGATTGGCGTTTCAAGGCTCGGTGGCGAAGAATAGAAACGGGTTCAGTTGAAGGATGGCACAGATTTCCAGCTGCGTTTTGCATTCTGGTCACCGGAAGTCCATGCACCTGTGCTAGGGACTTGCCGTTGCATTTTTCATGTCGCGGGCAGGCGAACTCTTGTTGGGATCTTCCAGCAGCATATACAGTGCGTTGTCCGTGAATTCGGCATTGCGAGTTAACCCAAAGTGGTCGTCGAAAAGAAAACGAATGTCGCGAAACTGAACTGGCGAAATGAGCGTCGGAGCCCAGACTTGTTCAGTCCTCTGGTCTGCCATCGCGGACTTGCGGGTGACAGTCCGATCCCCTGGCGACTCGGAGCGTGTCGTCAGAGTTCTCTCTTTCAGGTTTGAGGTTAGCGTTTCTACCGTTGGTATGGCGTCGCCAGCAAACAGGTGAATCGTCGTGCCCTCTGGCGGACTCGCCCGCACATTGAGCGCGCGGTGCAGTGCGTAAGCTCGCTCCAGGCATCTGGCAACGTGAGCTTTGGCAATCGAATGCCGCTCCTCAGCTGAGTCAACTTCTGGCAGGAGTTGCTGCAGAACAGGATCCTGGTCCGGGTTAAGCATTCCCCAGCCTCGCCGATCCCAGGTTTCGATGTCGTAATGATTCAGTGGATTGCCCGACTCACTGTCAAACACACAGGGGTTGGGGCCATTGGGCATCAACTGGTAAATCGAAGGGAGCGAAGCCACCATGCCACTTGGAAACGGAGCGAAAACGACCGAAAACGAAAAACCTTCATGGGTCAAAACCAGGGATTTCGCTGACCCGTTGTTGGGTGGCGCGATCAGGATCACACGGTCAACGTTTTCACAACCAGCCCAATTCAATTCAACTTCGTTACCGTCGACGTTTGCTCCCTGATCACCGTAGCGCAAATAGTAGCGAGTCAGCAGTCCTCCCATCGAATGGGCCACGATGTCAAATTTTACCGGCGTTGCGACACCAAATCGTTTCAGTCGTTGCTCTTCGACGTAATCTTTTTTCTCCAGTAAAAATTTGTGGAACCGTTTTGCGTTGTCTGCGTTGTCACAACGCCAGTCATAGGGAAACTGAAAACAGGTAAAGTGTCGTTGGCCGTAGTTGACGGCTCCAGCAAGCCCAAGTTCCTCGTCCCGATACCCTCCAATGCCAAGCATTCTGAGTATGTTCAGATACGCTTTGTGAGAAAGTGCCAAACCGGCAATGTTGATTTTGAGTGTATCGAGAACGCCTGTGGCCCCAACACCATCGCGAAAATTACCCAGATCGGTGTCGGCCAGGAGAGGACAGGCCAGAAGCCGTACATCGGCGGCATTGTCAGAGTCGATCGACATGTTATCAAAGGCCCCCCATACCGTTCGGCTTTTGGATAATTGTTGGAGCCTGGAGCCCATCATGCCTGGCACAACAATGACGGGGTTGCGGATTCCGTCATCGTATTGAGCGCTACGATTGTAGATGTCACCCAACTCAGGAGTCGACGTTTGCTTCGTCTGACCGGGAATTAACTGGTCGATCCAGGGCCTTGCGAAATACCCCAGTACGAGAAAAACAATTAACAGTAAAAGTAGTTTTCGTTTACTCACCGAGACTCCATGGGTCCGTCCGAAACAAATGCACGCGTCAGGATTACGATCATCCCTGGGCTGTTACAATCGTCTTCAATGCATGCCAAAAGGTTAACAAAAAATGCGAGAAATGGGCAGTTCAGGAAGACCAGTTGATAGCAAATCGCTCAGAGACGTCTGCGTTTCAGGTGTTGTTCTGCTGCTGATCTTTTTGATCATTTATTGGTTGAGCGGTTCTTTCGCGTACGGGTCAGAACTCTCCAGACCCACAGTTGTGGTGGTCCTGTTGTTGCTGGTTGCGACAGGTGTTGCATTCCGGGGCCTGGGAGCCGCGATTCGTGTTGAAGACCGTCGAAAACTGTTGGTGGTGATCGTCTCAGTGGGTGTGAGCATGCGGTTGATCAGCCTGTTTGCCTGTCCGATTCTGGAAATCGACTACTACCGATACATCTGGGACGGCAAAGTGTTCGCGGCAGGAGTATCGCCATACCAGTATTCGCCGAATCAGATTTTGCAGTCAACGCTGGATGTGGATGTGGCACGGGACGATTCGGATTACAAAAAACTCGTCATGCTTTCGGTAAAGTCAGAAAGCAATCACGTGATCCTCGAAAGGATTCACTTCGAAAACTATTCGAGTATTTACCCGCCAGTTAGCCAGGCGGTATTCGCATTGGCGATGAAGTGGTTTCCGCATTCAGCCAGTGTTGAGGCACATATACTTTTCATCAAGTCCGTGTTGGTTGTTTTTGACTTGCTGGTTCTGGGGATCGTCTTTCTATTGCTGCAACAATTGAACTTTCATCCCGGTTGGCTGATCGTTTACGCCTGGAATCCCCTGGTGATCAAGGAGATCGCAAACGGAGGTCATCTTGATTCGATTGCAGTCTTCTTTCTGATGCTTTCGGTTTATTTGTTGTTCAGATGGGGCCAGGGCCCAAACGGAAAATTATCTTCGTGGCCACCTATCCTGAGCGCCATCGCGCTGGGTTTTGGAGTGGGAGCCAAGCTGTTTCCTGCGGTTCTGTTTCCGGCATTGCTGGTTGCTGTCGCCCGGATTCAATGGAGCAAGGCGGTGATTTTTTCGGCAGTGTTTGTTGCGACGACGGTCTTGTTGATGTTTCCGATGTACCGTTCCGTCAGTCAAAGCCAACAGCTGCCAGGTGATGTTGCCGTTGCGGGAGAGGAAGACGTTTCGTTAGAGAAGAAAGACGGGCTTACCGGCTTCCTTTCAACGTGGCGCATGAACGATGTGATCTTTTCCGGGATCTATTTGAATCTCGGAGCATCCGCAAAGCGCAAGACAAAATTGCCCTGGTATGTGGTTACTTCCAACGAGTTTCGGCAATCGGTAATGGGGTGGTGCGAACGGATGTCATTCGGTGGAACGAATCCGGCCTTTGCGCTGACTCGCGTTTTGACGTTGGGGCTGTTTTCCGCATTTTATCTTTTTCAACTGGTCGCGATTTACCGCCACCCACCTCACGGTGAAAGTACCCAGATGTGTTCGATGCTGATGGAGCGACTTGGCTGGACGATGGCGCTGTTTCTCTTCCTGCAGCCGACGGTGAATCCCTGGTATTGGGTTTGGGTAGCGCCGATAACGGTGTTCTCAAAAAACAGAAGTTGGCTGATCATTTCGGGTTTGTTGCTGATCTACTATTCCCGATTCTGGTTCGAATCGCTTCCCGATTCTTTCGAATTGGCAGGTTATTCGGGCGTCGGGCTGTTCCACCATGGAGTGGTTTGGCTTGAATTTGCAGCAATCTTCGGCGTGATGGCCGGTTTTCGGTCCACTGTTAAAATGGTTGACGGTTAATTTGGGAATTTAATAAATACCTTACGTTCCTGATCACGCCCTTCAATTCTGGATTTTGCATGTTAGATTAGAAGAGAGCGGTGGTGGAACGTCACATGTGTGTCGATGCCGGAAATCTCTAAAGAGACATAAAGCTACTGACCTTATATTTGGTTTTTGATCTTTGTTGCGAAGTTAAAAAGGTGATTCAATGCGTGTTGTAATTCGAACTGCAGTTGTTCTGTTGTTGTCTGTTTCTTGTATGGCTTATGTCGGCTGTGGTGCAGCTGAAGAAGCCAAAGAGAATATGAAGGACGCTGCGGGCGAAATGAAAAAAGGAATGGAAGATGCCGCGGGCGAAATGAAAAAAGGAATGGAAGACGGCGTCGAAAAAATGAAGGAAGCTGCGAGTGGTGCGAAGGAAGAAGCTGGCAGCGACTCAAAGTAGTCCGCTGGGTAGTTTGCTCCCCCGCGACTTGCCAATCAATGGCAGCCTGGGTTGTAGAAAAATTCCAACCCTCGACAAATTAAAACCCGTTAGCTACCTGGCTAACGGGTTTTTTTGTAGGATCCTGTTTGGTTGGCATCAGTCGGTCATGCCAACGGCAGCGGACCGATCGCCAAAATGATCTCTATTCGTCGGGGCTGGCACCTGAACCGAATCCGCCCGACTTCTTTTTCTTTTCCGGTGCTTTTCCCGGATCGGCCTGCGAATTCAACGCCCAGTCGTACTCGAAAAAGCTAACCGCAACTTCACCGGTGGAAACTTTCGCTGTGGCGTCCTTGATTGCCTGGTCGCCAGAGAGCTCTCCGATCCATGCCAGATAACCACCTTCAGGGTAGCGCTGGTTCCAGTCGTCGCCATACCAGCTGAGAATTTTACTAAGTTTCAACTCGTTGGTTGCCCCATCGAACATCACATACTTTGGGCTGTTGGCAAACTGGGAACTCTGATCCTGCAGTTGTTCGCGAACCCGAGTACCGGTGTATGCTTCAGCGCGAATTGCCGGGCAACTGCGTGCTGCACAAACGAGCGCCACATGGATTCGGGGTTCGCCGAAAGTTGGCCGAATCATTCGGTGCTCAAGATCGTTCAGGCTAATCGTCTTGCCTGCAAAAATGTGTTCTCGGATGTCGAAGAATTCATCTTCACCGACACTAAAACCATCGACGGTGTCGTGAATCTTGTGGCTAATCACGCCGTTGATCACAAACGCGTTGTAGGCGTTACAGGCTAAAGCCAGTTTTTCGTCTTCAGTCGTCAGCCCATCCGGATTGCAGGATCCCAGTTCTTTCAGGTACTCGCGAAACAGATAGTCTTTTTTCATGCCGTCGTAGTCAACGAGTCCACTAGTGACGTACGACTTGAGTAAATAATCCCAGACGCCATGATCCACTCCACTGGCATCGACCGCTGGAGTCGGCTTGGTGGTTGGTTTCAGGTTTTCAAAAGCCTTCCAACCGACAAACAGAGGGACCATGAATGAAACGACGGCGACCCAAAAGTAGCCACCATAATAATTTGTACCCTTGCTCATCCCTTACTCCCTGAATTTAGCTGTACCAGCGCTGGTGTAGGTGCATCGCCAAGATGCAAAATTTGCATCGGGCATCTCACAATGCACTCCTGACAACCGACACACGGCGTGTCGGCCAACGTAACGGGCTCGCCTCTGAGAGCGCGTCCCTTAATATCAATTCCCATTTGGCAAAACTGATTGCAAACATTGCAGTCAATACACTTGCCCTTTTCCGGGGTAATTTTGAACTTCGACCAACGCCCCCAGAAATTCATCCAGAAAGCCAACGGGCACCACATGCGGCACCAGATTCGCTGACCGAGAAACGGGTAAAGTCCAATCGCCATCGCACCGGCCAGAAATGTTCCGACCCAGATGTCGTACCAACCTAAAAGATTCAGTTTGAATGGCTCATCCCCTTTGAGCCAGAGAACTGGTTGCCAGTTAAGCAGGTCAGCGACGGTAGCGATCGTGGCCAACAAAATGAAAATGTACCCGTACTTCTCCAGCTGTCGCGGCAAGTCGCCTTTGGGGCCGCGATGCCGAAAACCGTTGCCGACCGTTTCTGCCAACGCTCCGCAGGAACAGATGTACGAACAATAAATTTTTCCATAGCGAATCGTGAACAGTGGAATAATGATGAACGTCAACACGACCGCCCAGACAACACCGACGACTCCGACCATGTGCCACCATTCAGGATCGCCCGGATTGGCAACTGGATTGACTTTAAAGGCCGACATGTTGAGCGGCCAGGCGTTGATCGATTTCTTCAGAACCGGAGCAATTGCACTGCGGCCAAACAAGGCGACCAGAAATGTTGGAATGCCCCACCACAAAGTCCACTGGCAAGCAATGATCGTCAGGTTTCGTTTCCAGATGATTTTGTTGTTGGTCTTGATTGCCCAATAGAGACCGAAAACGCCAATCAGCCCAAAATAGAGCAAGTAATAAACGCCCGAGAGATTCGAAAAGTATCTCGCGCCACGTCCCTGGCTACCGGTGGCTTCGTTCTTGAAACCAGGGGAAAGCGAATCGATCACCGTGTCGCTACCAAAGTTGCTACCGAGGAAACCAAGACTCAAATCCAGATGGTAAGGCCCATCTCCGGCCAGTTCGGGGTCCGTTGTGACCCCACCCGAAGCGGCAGCTCCAAGGAGAAACATTGCCACGCAGGCTGTTACGATCAGATTTGTTGCGGGTACCCGAAACGGTGGATTCTTTCCCGGAGAGGACATCAAGTGTTGCACGATCCGGGCACCGACGACCAATACACCGACTAGCGGAGCAAGTTTCATCAGCAAAAACGAAAGCCAGCCCGAACTGGGGTCCATAAACCCTAGCGCGGCGGGCCATAGATATTTGCCGCCGGCATCACCGGGATGCAGGACGAAGCTCTTGGCTCCAAAGTACAAAAAGATTCCGACCAGAATACCGATGATTGACCAGACCACACGTTTGCTGGTCCAGACGCCATCGAGCTCCATCCCTGTTTCCATCAGAAACTCGATCGGAGGTAACGTACCGATCAGGATGATCACTTTGTCGTTCTTGAGCGTTTGTTCGGTGCCAGCGACTTCGATGTCGACTTCTTTGGCGCGACTGCGAACAATGTTACTTTTCATCAACGCGGTGATTTCGCCTTTGGCGATTGCCGCATCCAGCAAGCGTCGGTTTTCTTCCTTGGCGCGAAAGAAGTCTTCGCCGCGATAGGAAATCGTGACGCGATTGTGATCCTTGAGCATCAAAGCGGCTTCGATGGCTGAGTTGCCGCCGCCAATTACCAATACGTCTTCGTCGTTGTAATCTTCGCGCGTGTGCAGTCGATAGGTAACTTTCTTGCAGTCGTCACAGCCTTCGATTTTCAGTTTGCGAGGTTGTCCCTGACGCCCAATCGCAATCAGGACTTTTCGGGAAGGAAAGACGCTGCCGTCCTTGGTGTGAACTTCGAACTGATGTTCCTGAAGTTTTCGAATACGCGTGACTTCGACGCCTTCTTTGTATTTCAGGCTTCGATCGGCAACCGTTTGTTCGACGATCTTCAGAAAGTCATCCCGGTCGAGATCGCGATCGACATCCAGTTCGCTAATGTTTTTGATCGTTTGCGGTTCGGCGTAGACCTTTTTGCCAAGAGGAAACGTGCGGACCGTGTTGGCCAATTCGGATCGCTCGAGGACGACGTACTTGAGTCCACGTTTTTCGCACTCAATGGCTGCTGAAATTCCTGCCGGCCCGGCACCAACGATGATCAGGTCAAGACCTTCCTGACCTTCTGGTGTTTCGAGTAAGCCACTTTTCTCCATTCGTTCGATGACTTCGCGGCCCTGGTTGGCGGCGACTTTCACCAGCGGCAGGCCTGTCACATCACCAATGACAAACAGACCTTTTACGGTCGATTCGTATCGGCCATCGACAATAGGCAGGATTTCCTGCGGGGGGACAGTAGCAAAGTAGGACTGTTTCTTTTTTTTCGTTTTGCTCACAAAACTTTCCACTGTTGGTGATTCGTTCGGGCGATGAACGCAACTTACGGCCTAATCCTTACAAGGTAACTTGACAGTTTTTCCTGTAGTAAGTCAATGCGATCTGAATCCTCTTCGGTGCGATATTCGCCTTAACTGCCAACGAGCAGGCGGCAAACTTTCGGACTGTGAGATTTTCAGAATGGTCAAGCTTCTGTCGCTTTGCGATTCCGATTACTTACTTTTGCGAGAAGCAAAAAGTTCCTTTCACCAAAAGCAGAATGCTCCCAATTGACCCGATTCTGGATTTAGTCCAGTTTCCTCGCCCCGTTGGACGCCGGATTATTGGTCCTGCTTTTCCGGCGTCTTCATTTCCATATTGGAGAGATGGAGCAGCAGGACGTATCGGTCGCCTTTGGTGCGGCCTTCAAGGAACCCGCGATAGGGCACGCTGCCGCGACGAAGGATCAGCGGTTGGTTTGACTTGGGGCCGGCCCCCAGCAGCATCATCGAATCCTGTTGCTCAAGGTCTTTGGCCATCGCGTAGAGAAAGTCGTAGGTCAGTCCGTTGATGTGTGTCAACTGCATTTTGCTCGCGAAGACAAATTTCCGAATGACTTCAGATCGTGGCAGGAATTTGCCAGTCCATTTTAGAGGAAGCTCATTGGAAACGTTTTGCGGTGTCACCATTTTGGGGCGCCGGTCTTTCTCGTTTCCGTCGGGGTCACGAATGATCTCGAATTGTTGAACCCGGTGAACAAGCTCCTGATCCTTGTTGACGAAGACTCGCGAGGTTCCCTGCATTGAGATCCCGGTCATCTCAAAGTTGACTTCCGGGTCGCCTTCAATGAGCGCTTTCGAAACTTCATCAAGGTCGCCAAACTGTTTGACGAGCGCAGTGGTGTCGTGGTCGAGCGTCGCTTTGAGGATGCGGACACTGGATGCCTGACGGGCTTGCGAATCGACCCAACGAACGCGTAAGGGCATCGAGACGCTTTCCATGCTGACGGTTGCGTCGCGGTCAGCGCTGTTGCTGATATTGATTTCTGGCATGAGCGGCTAACGATCGGGGAGGCAGACAGGGGACGGGATATTGTGCACCAGAATCAGTGGTAGTGCAAAGCGCGCGGTTTTTGGGAAATCGTGGCTCGCCGCAGTATTGGATGAATGAACTACGGCGAGACGCCGCAGCCAC
>CAYUNP010000009.1:31349-33966 GCA_964446085.1 uncultured Pirellulaceae bacterium | reverse complement strand
ATCGTGGCTCGCCGCAGTATTGGATGAATGAACTACGGCGAGACGCCGCAGCCACGAATTCTCACGTTACGGCTTTCTGCAGCGCGTCGCCAAAAACGTATTGATGTGTTCACTCAATAGGTCCTCGCCACCCCAGCGATCTTCGTAAAAGCCAATCATCTGAAAACCGGCTTCCAGCTGACCTCCAATCAGATCACCCAGTGAATGCCCAAATTCACGAGGACGATCATCGCCAAGGAGTTCACGCTGTTCTTCGCCCAGATCTGCGTCGGAGTAGGGAATCCTGTGCCGTACCACGAACTCGTCGCGATCCATCATCGCGGCATCAAAAATGTAGTACAACGGATTGATGACGCCGGTCATAAAAGTGCCGCCGGGTTGAAGCACGCGCCAGACCTCACGCCAGATCGGCACAACGTCGGGGCTGTAGCAGACGCTGCACGGATTTAGCACGATGTCGAATGTCTCATCTGCAAACATCGACAGATCGGCCATGTCGCCCGAAACGGTTTCAATGTCGAAGCCTTCCCGATCTGCAATTTCGATGTCGCGATCAAGCTGACGTTGGCTCAGATCGAACACGGTAACTTTGGCGCCCAGGGCGGCAAGAATTGGAGACTGTTGACCGCCGCCACCAGCGAGCAGCAGAATCTTCCTGCCAGCAACGGGTTCAAGCCACTCTTTTGGAATCGCTTTGGTCGGCGTGATGCGGATTCGCCATTGACCATCGCGAGCAGACTGAATTTGCTCAGCCGTCATGGCTCGATAGTAGCGGTCGCCTGCGTCTGCAACTTTGTCCCACGCTCCCTTGTTGAAGGCAACGATGTCTTTTCCTGATTCGTTTTCCATATTGCGATTGGTATTCGTAGTCCTGCAAAAAGTGTGCAAATTCAAAACTCAAACGTCGGGTTATGATTGGTAATCAATGAAGCCGAGGTGCAGTTGGGCATGCATCAAGTTCACTTTGATACGTACTTCGTCGGTTACTTTTCCAAACGCAGGACTGTTGTGGATGGCAGGTTCGGACTGCATTCGCAAGATGGCTGCCCGAAAGCGTTCGATCGCGGCGCCGGTTTCCATTTCTTCCTGTCCCAGGGTTCCGCCTTCGACACCGGGAATGTTAACCCCTGCGGCCATCTCGCCTTTGGAGAGCATCCGCTTGAGCATGAACTTCAGGATCCAGCGAACGAAAAACGGAGGAGCATCGAGTGGAAATCCGTCGTAGCCGTATTCGATCCACGCCGAAAGATGCGACAGGATTTGCCCGGCGGTCCAGTTACCGGTCGTCTCCAGGGTTCCGTTTTGATGAGCTGCCTCAATTCGATCGAGCTCTGCAAGGCACTCTGCTACGTTGGCGAAACGCAGCTTTCGATGTTTCGTATTTCCTGAATCACCTTCGGACATCCTGGACTCGCGGTTTCAGATTTGATACTAAAAGTCGCCAACGACCTCACCACCATTGATGGTTCCCAGTGATCGCCAGGTGGTTGGCGAGATCGAATTGCTGATACTGCGTGCTGATCCATCGAGCAGGCAAACGTTGACGGTGCCAGGATGATAACTGCGCGATGTCACTGCGGCATAGGTGGGTTGATCGATTCGCTGGCCTTCCTGGACGGAATTGAAATCGATGTCGTAAGTGTCTCCCTCGAATTCGTACCGTACAAACGTATTGGGAGTGAAGCTCGTTGTGATGCCGGAATGGTGCACGCGACCGTCAGGCCATTCGGTGTGTCCCGTGTTGCTGTTGATGTCCTGTCCAAGTCTCAATTGACCAGAGAATCCCAGAAATGCTTCCGGGGAGTTTGGTGGTTCTGATCCGGGATCGCTCGTGTTGCGAATGTAACTCGTGAAAGCTTTGACTTCGCCCGCGCAGAGTGAGTTACTGGTTCCGTCAGTAACACCAGCGATCGGAGTTTCGCTGTTGACGAAAAACGGACCATCGCCACGACGACCCTGAACTGGATCGTACACCAGCCAGGTGCCCATGTTGAATCCATAGTTTTGAGGGTAAACCCTTGGGTTGCCGTCGGATCCAACGCGGACCATATCGTGGATTTCGCTGGGGCAGATAAACACGGGAATGCGAAGCGTCGGGACGCCGGTGTTGCTTTGAGAGTCCCATGCCACATTCAAATCGACCAACTTGCGAGCATTCGTTTGCTCGAGAAACGGCAAAAGCCTTCCGTGAATGGACCACGATCCATTGTTTCCGGTCAGCACGGTTCCCGGTTCGATCTCGAAACTCGAAGGGAAGCTTTCGAAAGCGGCTTCATAGCTGAGCAGTGCCAGTCCCATTTGCCGCATATTGTTCAGGCAGGAAGTCTTGCGGGCGGCTTCACGAACCGATTGGACGGCCGGAAGCAGCATTCCGATCAGGATTCCAATGATCGCGATGACAACCAAAAGTTCGACCAGTGTAAAAGCGAATCGACGATTTCCAGTTGTTGAATTCAAGGCCTGCCCTCTCCGGTTTCATGATGCATTTTGTAAACATGTGGTGCGTTTACGTAATCACTATAACAGAAAACGCTGTTGTTGCACCGTGGAATTCGTCTGGCACGGCATTCACTTAACTATCGGACAACGGATTGCGAGACAGGCAACAGAACAGAGT
>CAYUNP010000009.1:12046-31249 GCA_964446085.1 uncultured Pirellulaceae bacterium | reverse complement strand
CGGCATTCACTTAACTATCGGACAACGGATTGCGAGACAGGCAACAGAACAGAGTTGAAGCCAACGGACAGGTCGTTGGAATTGCTCCATTTTTTCTTGATCGTTGGGGTGGGCAGAGACGGCTTCGGTTCCTCGGCAGTGGAAAGACATGTACAGATTTCGCTGATCTGATTGTTGCCGATGGTTGGCGTGATCGGCTGGTTGAAGAGATTGCCGTTCACATCGTCGAATCCATGGCGATGCTGGAACTCGAAGGTGTTACCGTGGATGAGCCACAGAAGTCTTTCAACCAGCAGCTGGGCAGCCGATTCTGGCGATACGACATCGAGTTGGAGCCATCGTGGATGCTGGACTTGCCAGATCAATGGTCTGATTTCATGTCCGGCTCAAAGAAGTCACTGAAGCGGAAGATCAAGAAAGCCGAAAAACGTCTGGCTTCAGATGAGTTCGAAATTCGGACGACGCTGGAAGACCTGCCCCTTGATGAAGGCTGGAAACTGTTGGTCGAACTGCACCAGAGTCGCTTTCAAAGCAAGGATATGGCCGGAGCATTCAGTGACGCCAACTTCGAACAGTTCCTGTACGACGCCGTCACTATGCTGGACGAAAAAGAGCAAGCTGAAATTGTCGTCGCCTACCACGAAGGTGAACCAATCGGAGCCCACCTGATTCTGTTGGGCTCAAGTGGTCCGCAGCTTTATCAGTCTGGTATTCAAATGGCCAAGGCAAAAAGTGAGCCTGGGCACTTGCTGATTACTTTCGAAGTTCGACGGGCAATCGAACAGGGACACAGCATGTTCGACTTCCTCCGCGGAAATGAACCTTACAAACCGTACTGGGGTGCGGTTCCGCATCGGTTGCAGAGCATTCGATTCGTCTCCCGGTCAGCCATACCAACGATGCTGAACCAGGGTTTTTGTCTGCTGAAAAAACTGAAGCGAAAAGTAGCAACGTCGAAGGCATAGTCAGAGTGAAAGGAATCCGTTTCGCTCTGCGACGATGCGACTTACTTGATTCGCCATGGAGGCGTCACAATTTCGGATGAATCGTCGGCTCGAGCGGTGTGCTCATGCCACTGTTCGTCGGTCGCAGGCTTTGCGATTTCCAGATTTCTTTGTGGTGGCAACTCAATCTGTGGTGTCGCGACGGGCTGCGGCATCTGGCGGAGTTGGGCCGGGAACGATTCGCGGTGATATTCGTTACTGGCCTGTTGGCTTTGCTGTCGAGGTTTGAAACGAACCTGCACCTGGCTTCCTTTGATCATCTGCTCATTCATCGGGACAGCCTTCAAACGAATTGTTTGTGGTTGAGCCTCAACAATCTCAGCTACAGGTGCCGGGATCGGCTTGATTTCTGCAATCGGAGCTGCGACAGGTTCGGCAGCCACGGTCGCTGTCTGAGCAGTGTGCTCGAATCCGCGAAGTGTATTGCCTGGAGCTCCATTTTTAAAGCTCGCCTGAAGGGCTGGCACAGTGACACTTGAAGCCCTCGTGGTCGGAGGACTGAGAACCACGTTTCGCTCTACCTGATTGGCTCGCAGGACAATTTTTCCATTTGAGTCACGGGTTGGCATCGACTTGAGTTGAGCCGTCGAGTTGTCACGTCCAAAGAATGAATCTACCGGATCGTTCTCAGGAAGTGCCGCCATTTCTGATTGTTCGTTTGTAGTGCTGTCGATAGCTGGCAACAGGAGATCCGATGATGAAGGATGGGTCCATTGCGTTGAATCGAGAGCCTCTGGCGCGATCTTTTTCCGTGGTTTGAACGCCTTGCCAGGCTTGAATGCTTCCCCGGGCTTGAATGTGGTGCTTGGCACTGGTTTGGTGAGTTCAACCGGCTTCGGAGTCTTGACGGTCTTTGGGATTTCCAGAGCTTTCGGCATTTCCAGAGCCTTAGGCATTTCCAAAGCTTTAGGCATCTCAATCGGCTTGGCGTCAACCAGCGACTTGACTTCATCCACAGGTTTTGTGTCGACCAGTGGTTTCGCTTTAACCATTGGCTTGTCTTCGATCATCGGCTTGTCTTCGATCATCGGCTTGGCTTCAGCCAGAGGTTTGGCTTCGGTCATTGGCGTTGTTTCCGCGAGTGGCTCCAGAACTTTCTTTTCTGTTTGCATTGAAGTCTCGAGTGCATTTGGAGCTTCCACGGGACTAATTTCGACAACTTCGGGGGCGGATGGCTTGAAGGAGCCGCCGCCAATGTTTGACAAATCGCTTGGTGAGTCGAGATTGTCGAGATTGAGATCGCTATCTGTCGGTTGAACGACATTGATGACCGGATCTTCTTGCTCAGTGATCGCTCTGAGATTGTGACTCTGAAACGGCTCAGTCGAAACGATTGGCTCCGGAACTTCTGGCACGGCGTAGAGTTGTCTGGTTTCTTCTACCGGAGTCGGTGTTGCTTGAGTCGGGGTTGCTTCAACCGTTTCGAATTGTTGTGGTACTGATTCGACGGATTCGAAATGTTGTGGCGCTGCCTGGGGCGACTGATCTGAATGGCTGCAGGTATAGCATCCGCAGCCTCCAGCGGTACTGGAGCATTGAAAACGTGAATGTTGTTGTCGCGGCTTGAGTGCACATCCGGAAACCAGCATGGTGGTGGCTGCAATTGCTACGATCAATCGACGGAATTTGGGCGTTTTCATTTTGGGCCTCTTGGCGCTCTATTTTCCTGCCAGCCGTTACAACACCAGCAGTGGTTTCATTTCGTACGTCTGGTATCGACGATTAAAATCCAATCCATCGGAGTTTCGAAAACTGCAGCAACAACCGGAGTTACTGGAACAGGTGGGCGCAGACGCAGAATCGAACTTTGAGAAAAAACCGCTTGAACCGTTAAGGTCGACGGTAAGCTGTGAGGGCAGCGGAAGCTGTTACGCCAAATCGTGGGCTGCGCTGGCCGGCCCTGCAAACCACTGTGAAGAGGAATGGAGGGAAAAGAGAGAGCAGAGGGAATGCATCCGAAAACAATCAAGACGGTTCAAACCGCCTTGAATGACAATCGAACTCCAGCGACTACACGGGCAGCGCGATCACACGGCCCCAGTGAGTCGTGACCGAATTCACTGCAAGTTCAGGGAGAGATCGCGCTGGCGAATCCGTCCCTGTTTCAGATGGCGTCGATCTTTGCGGCAAGAATAAAGTCGTTCTCGCTCAGGCCACCAAGGGTATGCGTCCAGATTTCGATCGAGAGATCACAGTAGTTTTCAAGGTGCAAGTCCGGATGATGGGCTTCGGCTTCAGCGATCTTGCCGACCGCTTCGAAGAAGGCGAGGCCCTCCAGAAAGTTCTTCACTTTCCAGTCCTTACGGATTCGCTGATTCTCTTTGGTCAAGTACCAGCCTGGCAGCTGCTCCAGTTGCTCGGTCACAAAAGGCAGTGGACAAGCGCCCGTTCCGCCTTCACAAGGGACGCATTTCCCGGCAGCGAGTTGTTTGGATGATTGGACGTCCATCGTTAGTTGTCCTTGTCCTTGTCATCATCGTCTTCCTCCTCCTCGGAGTCATCCTTTTCTTCTTCGTCCTCTTCATCATCCTCGTCTTCTGAGTCATCCTCATCAGACTCGGACTTTTTCATTTCGGCTTTCTTCGCTTCCTCATCTTCTTGTGCCTGGTCTTCACGCCACGGCTTTTTCTGTTTGTAGCTTTCGAGTTCCTTCTCCAGGCTTTCACGCTGTTGCCGGATCACGTCTTCGGTGACGAAATCATCGATTTCGCGTTCGGCGTTGACTTCGATTCCTTTCTCGATCCACTCAATCGCTTTGTCGAAGTCACCAGTTTCGGCATAGCCCGAAGCCAGCGTACTGAGAATGTGTGGGGCTTTATAATCGGTGGCTTCGCAGGCGCGGGTTGCCAGTTCGATGGCTCGTTTGCCATCGCGAAGATCGTCCTTTGTGGACGTGGCCAGCACCCAGGCAAGGTTGTTAAGCACTAAATCATCGGCACCAATTTCCGGTCCCGGGTTAGGGAGCGAACGTTGAATTTCTTCAAGCTGGTATCCGAGTTCCAGCGCTTCTTCGTAGTCTTCGATCGCTTTCTCGTGATCCGAAATCGACAAATACTCACCGCCACGAGTTCGAAGCATGCCCAGTCTGGTCACGATCACACCCAGCCGCTGCCGTGGAGGAAGCTGCTCTGCAGCGGTAGCCGGAATTCGCTCCAGCAAATCATCGTAAATGCGGATCGACTTTTTAGGCTCGCCATTGAGCGAGTGGAGGTTTGCCAGCTGCTGCATGTTCAGAAAGTTCGGCTCTTTCTCCGATAGTTTGACGGCTTCTTTAATTGCCTCAGGATACTTTTGGCGAATAGCAAAGAAATCGCGGCGGAGACGACGGATGTTTGATTGGTAAGGATCGAGCTTCATCGCCAGGTCAAGGACTTCCAGCGTTTCCTCGTCGTTTTCCTCATCGACGCTGAGCAACTCGGCTTTCAACAACAACGCGTCAATCGAATTCTTCTTCCGTTTGAGCAATGTGTTGACCGTTGCCAGGGCCTCTTCATCCATTTCGAGGTCGCGTTCAGCTCTCGATTTCAACAGGTAATGATTGGGTTTTTCAGGCGCCAGTTCAACTGCTTCTGCATAAATCTCGAGCGTCGTTTCCCGTAGCTTTTTCGCATCGGCTTTCAGTTCTTCAACCGACTGCTTTGGGGGATCGTCATCTTCATCCCCGGCACCGTCTGCATTTTCGAGTTGATTGGCAGTTGCCTGTTTCAAAAGTGCATATTGGGATATGACTCCACCCTGAGCAAGCAGGATTTCGACGTTGCCTTCGTTGGCTTCCAGAATTCGTTCGTGATCTTCGAGTCCCCGTTCGACTTCTCCTTCAATGATCAGATTCTCACAGCGAACTCGCAGAGCATTGATGTTGGTGTCGTTGATCTCGATCGACTTGTCGAGATCAGCTCGACTTTCCTCGGGGTCTTCCAGTCGGGTTACGCGGGAGCGGATGAAATAGGCTTCAGATTGTTTCCGCGGTTCTTCGTCCAGCAGCGAAATGGCGCGGTCGAGCGCAGATCGGGCTTCATCCTGATCGCCTCCAGGAAAGAGATTGAACTGCGCGGTCAATAGCCATGCATCTCCCAGCTCGGGGTTGAATTTAAGGGCTTCTTTCAGAAACTTGATGCCTTCATTGCGGAAAAAGCCTGGATCCCTTTGGCCACCAGTTCTGGAGGCCAACTGACGACGCAGACGAATCATCACTTGCTCTGCCTGATGGAATAGAGCGGAGCTGGCGACCGATTTGGCGTCCTGTTCTCCTTCTTTATCAAGCCCTTTCTTGATTGCCGATTTGCAAAGCCTGACGACCTCTTCGTAGTCGCCAAGCGTTTCGATTTTCAACTTGAGATCAAACGCTGCGTCCAGATCTTCCTCGCCCGCGCGCTGTGCATACGCCATCGAGGTAGTGAGTAGCATCAAAATAAGGCTGGTAATCCTGGTCATGTTCGAAGGCCGCATAATGAATTCCAAAGTTGGGACTTTTTGGTGTCTCTAGATTTTAACGAATTTTAGTCAATCCGGTTCGTTTTAAGAATCGCATTGTGTTGAGGTGCACGCTGCAAAAGTTAAACAACTTTTGGGGGCAGCGGGATCCTCCTGGCTGCGACTTTTTGGCTTGGATTGGTGTTGGGTTAGTCTGAATAAACATGTGCTGCAAATAGATGACTAACATCTTGAGTAAAACTACTCGATTTAGTGCGTGAACCGCCCTTCCTTCTGATTATAAAAGGATGTTTAATAGCCGGTTTAGGTCCTTTAGAAGCAGATTAGGTGCGCCCATCCGCTAATGATAGACCCTTAATGTCAACTTTCCTACCTTTGTGGTCAACATTGACCGAATAAGGTGAGTTCTACTCCATTCGTCGATTCAAATATGAGCAATACAAAGACCTCGATCGCATGCTTCGCGGCGCTAATTTCCAACTTTTTCCTCGCCGGATCCGCGTTGGCTCAGGATGGAGCTGCCGCAGCAGCTTCGGAGGGAGCAAGCATGCCATGGTTCAGCTACCTGATTCCGATCCTTGGTGTGGTCGGATTGGCGTTCACGTTTTGGAAATCAAAATGGGTAAGTAGCCAGGACCCCGGTAACGAAACGATGCAGCGGATCGCCAAAAATATTACTGAAGGGGCGATGTCGTTCCTGAAAGCGGAATACACCGTGCTGGCCATTTTCGTTGTTGCCGTCGCTGCATTGCTTGGATTTGCAGGTAGCCAGCAGGGAGAATCTTCGTCTCCGTTGATTGCGCTTTCGTTTGTCCTGGGAGCGTTTTGCTCCGCATTGGCCGGATTCATCGGAATGAAAGTCGCCACTCAAGCCAACGTTCGAACAACCAATGCCGCTCGGGATGGTTTGGGAAAAGCCCTGGAAGTCGCGTTTGCCGGCGGTAGTGTGATGGGAATGGGCGTGGTCGGGCTGGGAGTGCTCGGTTTGAGTGTTCTCTTTATTGTTTACTCGTCCATGTTTGGCATCGGTTCACAGAATGATCTGACTCGAATCATTACCGTTTTGACCGGGTTCAGCTTCGGTGCTTCGTCAATTGCACTCTTCGCGCGCGTTGGTGGCGGAATCTATACCAAGGCCGCGGATGTTGGTGCTGACCTGGTCGGTAAAGTTGAAGCCGGTATTCCGGAAGATCACCCTCTCAACCCGGCGACCATCGCGGATAACGTTGGTGACAATGTTGGTGACGTTGCTGGAATGGGAGCTGACCTTTTCGAGTCGTATGTTGGATCGATCATTGGAACCATGGTCCTGGGAGCCATGTACTTTGATTTACCCGAGTTTGAAGGCGCCAGACTGGCGGCTGTCATGTTGCCCCTGGTGCTCGCTGGAGTCGGAATCCTGACTTCGATTGCCGGAACGTTTCTCGTAAAAGTCAAAGAAGGCGGAAGCCCTCACTTTGCATTGAACCTTGGTGAAATCGCTTCGGCAGCTGTGCTGCTGGTGCTCACATTTCTAATCATCAAAGGGATGTTGCCTTCGAGCTGGAATTATGAAGGTGACACGATCACGAGCACCGGCGTATTCTTCGCTATCGTGTTTGGATTGGGATCCGGACTGGCGATCGGAAAAATTACCGAACACTACACGGGAACGGGAACGGGTCCTGTCAAGAAAATTGTTCGCCAGTCGGTGACCGGCGAAGCAACAAACATCATCGCTGGTCTCGGTGTTGGCATGATGTCTACGGCACTTCCAATCGTGATCATCGCGATCGCGATCATTGCTGCCTATTCGTTCGCGGGCCTTTATGGAATCGCGATCGCCGCAGTTGGAATGCTTTCCAATACCGGAATTCAGTTGGCGGTTGATGCTTACGGTCCAATCTCTGATAACGCTGGCGGTATCGCCCAGATGGCTGACCTTCCTCCTGAAGTTCGCGAGCGTACTGACAAGTTGGATGCGGTTGGAAACACAACTGCTGCGATTGGAAAAGGATTTGCCATTGGTTCAGCGGCCCTGACGGCGCTGGCTTTGTTCGCTGCTTTTATGGCCACTTACAACGCCACGCACCCCGAGAAACCAATTGATTCGATCGACATCACCAACCCGTACGTGATGGCGTCTCTGTTTATTGGAGCGATGCTTCCGTTTATGTTTTCAGCCATGTCGATGGACGCCGTTGGTCGCGCCGCGATGGCCATGATCAAGGAAGTTCGTCGTCAGTTCCACGACATTCCAGAGCTTAAAAAGGCACTGGATGTCATGAACGCCAATGAGGGGAAAGATTACGCCGATTGGTCAAAATCGGATCAGGAAACGTTTGACGCTGCCGATGGCAAAGCCGAGTACGGCAAGTGTGTTGCGATTTCGACGCGGGCTTCGATTCGCGAAATGATCCTTCCGGGTTTGGTCGCGGTTGCGGTTCCCGTGGCGTTTGGCTTCCTGCCGAAGTTTGCCGGGCTCACTGGAAATACAAATGCTCTGATGCTTGGGGGGTTGCTGGCAGGTGTCACCGTTAGTGGTGTCCTGATGGCACTGTTTCAGTCCAATGCTGGTGGAGCCTGGGATAACGCCAAAAAGATGATTGAAGAAGGCTTTGAAGTTGAAGGCAAGAAACTTGCCAAAGGAAGTGCGGCTCACAAGGCAGCTGTCGTTGGCGATACCGTTGGTGATCCGTTCAAGGATACTTCTGGCCCGTCACTGAATATTCTGCTGAAATTGATGAGCGTTGTTGCTTTGGTGATTGCGACTTTGATCTAGAGTTGGCGTTTTCCGTGATGAGAATCGAACCGGTCATTCTGGTCGTAGGGGTCGAATGACCCGGTTTGAACTGTATGTATGCAGACGAACTGGCGCGACTGTGCGCGCAGTTGGCTGTCCCAGCCTCAATATCCTTATCAAGCATTAGTGAGGTTTGATGGTGTCGAGGCGGGTTGGACCGTCCGATACTTATGGATACGGGCAGGAATGCCGTTTTTTTCATGCAAACGCGGCTGAGTGCTGGCTGGAATCAACTTGTTGACGGGTGGGAGTAATGCATCTGTCGATGGCGAAAATTGGGTTTGGGAATTCGAGTGCAATCCTTGTTTTTCCAATTATTCTGGAATATTCCGCGTTGGGCACAGACCAGCGAATATATTTGAGAGGTCGTTTAATCCGGCGTATGCAAGGTGCGTCGGTCGAATTTTAGGAGTTCTTCCTCATGAGAACATCGATGACAAAACTTACACTCACCCTCGCGGTGACCGCAATCATGGCGTTTGGTTCGCTTTGTGTTGCACAAGAACAAGAACAAGAATCAACTTCATCGGCAGAAGATCGAGTTGCTGCGGTGAAAGCAAAACGGGAAGCCAAAAAGGCTACCAAGGAAAAGCGCATCGTTGAAAAACGAATGAAGCGTATCTGGAAGACGGCTGTGCCTGTCGAAGGATTTGAATCAGCCGACATGTTCCAGGCGATGGAAAATGGCGACATCGAAGTCCTCATCAAGACGATTGATGAAAAGAAATCAAACGTCATCGTTACCAACAAATCAGACAAACCACTGGCAGTTAAAATGCCAGCCACGTTTGCGGCTGTTCCAAAAATTGCCAAGCAGGGTCTTGGTGGTGTTGGTGGCCTTGGCGGCGGCGGTGGCTTTGGCGGCGGCAACCAGGGCGGTGGTTTTGGCGGTGGTCAAGGCGGCGGTGGTCAGGCTGCTGGCGGTGGCTTTGGCGGTGGTCAAGGCGGCGGTGGTTTTGGCGGTGGTCGAGGCGGCGGTGGCTTTGGTGGCGGACAAGGCGGCGGAGTTTTCAACATTCCTCCCGGAAAAGTTGGCAAGGTCTCTCTCACAACCGTTTGCCTTGAGCACGGTAAGCCAAATCCAACACTCAAGATGGATTACACGATCGCTCCACTTTCGAAGGTGACTTCAGATTCTTCGGTTGAAGAAATCTGTCGCATGCTTGCAGCAGACGAAGTCGTTCAGCCTGTTGCTCAAGCAGCGGCCTGGAACATCACTGATGGCCTCTCATGGAACAAAATGTTGGTCCTGAATCGCCTTGAGCGAATGGATGGCTACTTCGAGAGATTCTTCACTCCAAACCAGCTCAGATTTGCACAGCACGTTGTTGCCGTTGCCGCTGAGCGAGCTCAGGAGCGAGAGAAATACACACAAGACGACGACGTCACTGTCTCTGTCGAAAAAGCGAAAAAGGCATATTCTCAGCAGGACTAAGGTCCAATGAGACTCGAGAGCCTGATCAGGGAATTTATTCTTTGGTCAGGCTTTTTTAATGCGCCTGCTGGTCGATAGAGTTGAGGCATCAAGGGATCGAAAACGTCTACAATGAGTCAACCCCCTTTTGAACCTGTCGGAATTTTGACATGTGGAGCAGTTTCACTTTCTCTTTACTTTTGATTGCGCTGGCGTTTTCACATCCTGATGCTGAGCCGACAGTCCTCAACGCTGTTGAAACTCCAGCGATCACGGCTCCGCAAAGCGAAGACGGAGACGGATCCGTTACTGTTTCCGCCGACAAGGTTTGGCATCCAGTGACGCTGTCGCAAAACGGTCCTTTCGCGCATGAGCAAAACGATATTCTGCAGCCGGGCAGCCCAAACCCGTTTGCTGACTACCGAATGATGGTGACCTTTACCCAGCAGGACCAAAGCTTCACCGTTCCGGGATACTTTGCTGCCGATGGCAACGCAGCGGAATCCTCAGCGACTTCTGGCAATGTCTGGCGAGCTCATTTCAGTCCGCCGACTCAAGGCGAGTGGAACTATCGGGTTTCTTTCAGGTCCGGAAAGAATGTCGCGATTGATGATTCGGTTACGGCAACCGTCGTTGAAAGCTGTGACGGAAAACGCGGAGTCTTTAAAGTCGATGGTCCCTCAAAGCCAACCTCGGGTGACCAGTGTTACTCGGGAATGCTGTTGCCCAAAGGCACTCACCTCGTGTTCAGGGAGAGTAATCGACCGTTTTTCAAAGTTGGCCCGGACGCACCGGAAACCATGTTGGCGTACAGCGATTTCGACGACGCGCGTACCCTGAAGCCAAAAAAAGGCCCCATCAAGTCCTGGGAAAAACACCAGCAGGACTCTCTTGAAACGGACCCAACCTGGAAAGGCGGAAAAGGAAAAGGACTGCTCGGTGCGATTAATTACTTGAGCGACAAAGGAATCAACTCGTTTTCATTTTTGACTTACAACGTCGATGGCGACGGAGCCAACGTTTGGCCACACGTTACGCCAACCGACAAGCTGCACTTTGACTGCTCGAAACTGGACCAATGGGGCATCGTTTTTGGTCACGCTCAAACACGTCGGATGTTGTTGCACTTCAAGCTGCAGGAAACCGAGAACGACGACTGGCGAAAAGGGCCCAATGGAAAACGTGATGAGGTGCCAGGCGCGCTCGACGGCGGCAAGTGTGGTCCGCAGCGAAAACTGTATTTGCGAGAACTCGTTGCACGTTTTGGTCACTTCAATATGTTGGAATGGAATCTTGGCGAAGAGAACACGCAGAGCTTTGAAGAACAGATGGCCATGACCAGGTATTTAAAAAGCATCGATGCTTACGGACACAATATCTCGCTGCACACGTTTCCGAATCAACAGAAAAAAGTTTACGATCCCTGGGTCGGTCAGGAGCCGCTGACCGGATTGTCGCTTCAAAACATGTGGCATGAAGTTCACAAAAAGACGCTGCACTGGGTTCGCAAGTCACGTCAAAGCGACCAGCCCTGGGTGGTGGCCAATGATGAACAGGGAAATGCCAAACAGGGAGTTCCTCCTGACCCCGGGTACGCTGGCTTTTCGGGCAGCGTCAAAATGAAAAACGACCAGACCTACGACTTGCACGATATTCGCAAGCAAACGTTGTGGGGTAATCTGATGGCTGGCGGTGCCGGAGTGATGTACTACTTTGGTTACGCTTTGCCGGAAAACGATTTGCGCTGCGAAGACTTTCGCTCGCGAGACAAATCGTGGGACTACTGCCGCTACGCAGTCGAGTTCCTCGCATTGAACGAAGTTCCTTTCGATCAGATGCAGAATATGAACTCGCTGGTTGGAAACACTGACGATGGCTATGGCCCATGGTGTTTGGCAAAGCCGGGGAGTATGTACCTGGTTTACTTGCCCGAAGGTGGCAAGGTGACGTTTGATCTGTCCGCAGAGTCGGTTGACTTCGAAGCTTTTTGGTTTGATCCGGAAAAAGGCGGAAAGCTTCAGCCGACAAGTGTCGCTAGCCAGCGTGGTGTCTGCGAATTCGATGCGACGGTGTCCGGCGAAGATCGTGTTCTGCTTCTAAAAGCGAAATAAGCTGATGAAGGAAAGTCGAATGTCCGTTGGCTGGCGTAAAGACGAATCAAACCTAGAATAGGTCTGGCGTGTCTGTACCATCCGGGCACGATTCTTCTTTTACCGTCATCAAAAAGTATCACTCGATGTCAGATTCCAATGTCCTCGCGTCAGAGAAACTAAAAGCCGATCCGCGACTTCAGCAGGCCAGACAGCTGATTCTGGAAGCCGTTGCCGAACATCAGGCTGAGCTTTCAACCGTCCGTGAGCCCAATCCGGCGCTCGCGGCCAGTTACGAAGAAACGCTGGCGGCCTTCGGAGCGATTCGCAACGGCAATCTGTACTTCCCGTATCTTTCCAGCGGTCTTGGCAACGGGCCGTTTGTTGAACTTGGTGACGGAAGTGTGAAGCTTGACTTCATCACCGGTATCGGAGTCCACGGCTACGGTCATAGCCATCCACTGCTCGTTGAAGCTGCAATCGACAGCGCGATTGGCGATACGGTCATGCAGGGGAACCTTCAGCAAAATAGCGAGAGCTACGATCTGGTCAAACTGCTGACTGAAACGGCCAACGAGTCGGGTGCGAAACTCAAACACTGTTTCCTGTCGACCAGTGGAGCAATGGCGAATGAGAATTCGTTGAAGCTCGCGTTTCAGAATAACCACCCGGCCAACCGTGTGATCGCATTTTCACATTGTTTCGCGGGCAGGACACTGGCATTGGCTCAGGTGACTGACAAGGCCAAGTATCGCGTCGGCTTGCCGGACACGCTGAATGTTGACTACATCCCTTTTTACAACGAAGACGATCCAGATCGCAGCACCGAAATCGCGGTCAACCATCTGAACTATCTTCTGGAACGCAACCCGGGCAAGCATGCAGCGCTGTGGATGGAGCTGATCCAGGGCGAGGGTGGCTACTACCCCGGCAGCACGAAGTTCTTCAAGGCTCTGACATCCGTCGCAAAGCAACACAAGGTTTGTGTGATCGCTGACGAAGTCCAGACGTTCTGTCGCACGACGCGTCCTTATGCGTTTCAGCATTTTGAGCTGGATCAGGATGTGGACGTGGTGACGATCGGAAAGATCTCCCAGGTCTGCGCCACGCTGTTCACGGACGAGTACCGGTTCAAGCCTGGTTTGATCAGTCAAACCTTTACCAGTAGCACGATGGCAATCAATTCGGCTCTGGCGATTGTCAAAGGTTTGATCGAAAACGGAAACTTCGGCCCCAGCGGAAAGAATCAGCAGTTGCATGATCACTTCGTGGCGGGCCTCAAAAAGATTGGCGACAAATATCCTGGCGCGATCTCCGGCCCTCATGGTTGTGGAGGCATGGTCGCACTGACGCCGCTTGATGGATCAGCCGAAGTCGCAGCGGCACTGGCCAAGCGACTTTTTGCGGCAGGTTTGATGTCGTTCATGGCTGGCGGAAATCCTTCGCGTTTGCGATTCCTGATGCCGCTCGGCTGTACGGAAACGTCCCACATCGATTTGGCTTGTGAAATCATTGACAAAGTGATCGGTGAAATGAAACAGGATGCTTCGATGGCCGGCCATTTTGCGACGTAACGGAAGCGGGACCGGTTTGTTGGGAGGTTGAGGCTCCCGCGAATCGGCTTCATTATTTTGTCTCGCCAGGAGCCTCGACCTCCCGAATAAAAACGCGGGTAACGGTGATAAATGCTGGTCGTAAGATGTGTTCGCGAAGATGATCTGGATTCGCTTTTTGATCTGATTCAAAAATCCGAATTTGGTTTAACGACGCTTAAAATTTCCAAGTCGGAACTTGAGTCGCGGATTGAGCGATCCCTGTTCGCGTTTCGGCAAAAGGATGCCCGTCCGCAGGGACAGCCTTACGTTTTCGTGATGGAAGACATGAGCAACGGTCGCCTTGTGGGGACCTGCGCCGTGTATTCGAAAACAGGCGGCTTTGAGCCGATGTATTCCTATGAGATCAAGAAGTCGATTCACGCCAGCGAGGAGCTTGACGTGCGCAAAGAGATCGACACACTTCATTTGCGGGCACAGCACGATGGCCCGACCGAGATCGGAAGCCTGTTTTTGTCGCCGGACTATTGGGGTGGCGGACACGGTCGCCTGTTAAGCATGTCCCGCTTTCTGTTTATGGCTGAGTTTCGGGAGCGGTTTGAAGAAAAGGTGATTGCCGAAATGCGAGGCGTTGTCGACACCAATGGCGTCTCACCATTATGGTCTGCACTTGGCTCTCACTTTTTCCAAATGGACTTTCCCAAAGCCGAGACGCTGACGACCCAGTCGAAGAAAGTGATTGGTGACTTGATGCCCAAGCATCCGATCTACATTCCGCTGCTGCCACAGGAAGCCCAGGATGTGATTGGAAAAGTCCACACCAACACCGAACCCGCTTTGGCGATCCTGTTGAAAGAAGGTTTTGCGAGACGGGGTTTGGTTGATCTGTTCGATGGTGGCCCCACGGTCGAGTGTGAACTTGAGAATATCCGCGCGGTCCACGAAAGCAAATCCGGAACCGTCGGAGCAATTGCAGAGACCGTCGAAGGCGGGACGCGTCAGATTATTTCGAATTCTCGCCTTGATTTCCGTACCTGTCTGGGACAAGTGCATTGGGACGGCGATACTGCCACGATCGATCAGATTTCTGCCTTGCGTCTGGATTTGAAAAAAGATGACGCCATGCGAAGTGTCAATTTGAAACCTCAGTAACAGGCAACTTTAATGCTCTCTCCAAAATCAGAACTCCGCATTGGCAATCAGTGGGTCGCCGGTGAAGGGGCGACGCTTGAATCAATCAGTCCCGTCGACGATCAGTGTGTGTGGCGAACTCAGGAAGCTTCAAACGCGCAGGTTGAACAGGCGTTTTCTGCAGCGCGCGAAGCCTTTGGTCCATGGTGGGATCAGGATTTGGAAAACCGCATCGCGATTGTCAAAAAGTACGCTGAACTGGTGCGCGAGTCTGGCGACGAACTCGCGGAGATCATCTCAACCGAAACGGGCAAGATTCTCTGGGAAGCCAAAACGGAAGCTGGTGCCGTTGCCGGTAAAGTTGATGTTTCGATTGATGCGCTCAAGACGCGTCGTGACACGACTTCGTTTGAGATGGGCGAAATGAAAGCAGTGACTCGCTTCAAGCCACACGGTGTCGTCGGAGTGCTCGGCCCGTTTAACTTTCCAGCTCACTTGCCAAACGGGCACATCGTTCCGGCTCTGCTGGCGGGCAACACGGTGGTCTTCAAGCCCAGCGAACAAACGCCTGCCGTTGGCGCGTGGATGATGCAGAAATGGATTGAAGCTGGATTGCCCGCAGGTGTTTTGAATCTGGTTCAGGGTAGCCGGGATGTCGGCAAAGCAATTTGCGGAAGTGATGAACTTGATGGGTTGTTCTTTACCGGATCCAGTGGCGCCGGTGCGGCACTGAATCAGGCCTTGGCTGCACAGCCTGGAAAAATTCTGGCACTGGAAATGGGAGGTAACAATCCGTTGGTCGTGACAGAAACTGCCAATCTCGAAGCCGCCGCCTACCAAACGGTTCTTTCTGCTTTCATGACAGCCGGTCAACGTTGTACATGTGCGCGACGTTTGATTGTGATCGACAATGATGAATCCAAAACCTTTATCGACACGCTTGCCGCGATGACTCGAAAAGTCACCTTTGGGTTCAGCGACGATGAACAGCAGCCCTTTATCGGTACCGTGATATCGAGCGCAATGGGTCGTCACGTACTGGACTCGCAAACAAAATTGATTGCTCGTGGTGCAGTTCCGATCGTCGAGATGGCATCTCATCGAGGCTGTGATGCTTTGATTTCACCCGGACTGATCGATGTGACGGACATGAAGGATCGCGAAGATGAAGAGCTGTTTGGTCCCTTGCTCAGCATCATTCGCGTTGCCGATTTTGATGCGGCGATCAAGGAAGCCAACAATACTGCTTACGGATTGTCGGCTGGAATTCTGACCGACAATCGCGATCTGTATCAGCAGTTCATTCACCGTATTCGTGCCGGCATCGTGAACTGGAATCGTCAAACGACAGGCGCATCGGGAAAGCTTCCTTTCGGTGGATGCGGCCGCAGTGGGAACAACCGACCGAGCGCCTACTACGCGGCTGATTACTGTTCGTTTCCAGTTGCTTCCCTGGAAAGTGAAACGTTGGAAATGCCGGAGAAATTGCAGCTTGGGTTGGAGGGGATTCGCTCCTAGGATTCTTGTGGCCGGCAATGCGTTAGTCGCCGTTTCGCACGGCGTGGATGCAGAACAGGCGGGTCGCTATCGCCTTGCCGCTCATGTTACTGCTCCAAATTACTCTGGCTGCGTGAATTGATCACTCGGCAATTTGATTTTTCCCAGGATGCGTCGCGTGTCGTTTGAGCCCGTCGTCGGTGCGACGGGTGGAGGCGGAAGAGGGGCCATCTCTCCCATCATGCCGCTGCAGATTGGAATAGCCGAATCCGCGCCAAACCATGCAGTGTAATAAGGTTGAAGCTTCTTGCCGATCCAGGGTGTTGAGGCACATAGACCTGCAACTGTCGTCGCCAACACCATCAGGGACGGAGAACTGAAACCAGCGCTTCTTTTCAGGATTGCTGTAGTACTTTTTCACAGGCGGGCAATCCGCAGTGACAACCGTTCCGTCAGGGCGCTGGAACAATCGCAGACAAATGTCACCCTCCTTCTCGTTGATCAAGCTGATCGCTTCGCTCTGCGACATTTCCGAAATGTTGTAGACGTTTTTCGAGCAGTGGTCGCAGTGACAAGTTTGCTCATCTCCAGTCATTAAACCCCAGTCCATCTGACAGGGTGTTTGGATTTGAATCACGTCAAGTGATTGGATCGTCGGTTTTTTCGGCGCAATCGACATGTATGTCTCGTTTTCCCGGGTCAAGCCAAGCGTACGAAACATGGACGAAGTGAACTTTGGAAAGTTCCACCGCCATCAGGAAAGTGGGCAAATTAATTTGCGACGTAAACCGCCATCGACTTTTGCGGCAACGTGTAACTGCCGCTTTCGGGTAGTTGCGGTCCGTCGAGATCGGGATAGATGTCCTGGGGGCTGTCCAGTGACGTGTCCATGAACATTTGCCACTTTCGTGAACGGGCGATCGCCGGAATCATGAACCGACAACCGGCCGAACTCGAATTGAGCATCAGCAAAACGTCACGTCCCAAACCAGAAGGATCTTCTTCCGGGCTTGGAGCAGCTAACAGGCAAATGATTGGAAGCTCCGACGAATGCCAGTCGACCGCGGTTCCCAGCGCACTGTACCAACTCACGTCCGCCCAGCCGTCTTTGCTGTTGGGAACGCCGGTCAGAAAAGTTCGCCGACGAATCGTTGGCTGATTCTTGCGGAACTGAATCAAAGCACGCACAAATCGAATCAGTTCGGTGTTCTTCTCCTGCGATGCCCAATTCAACCAGGAAATCTCGTTGTCCTGGCAATACGCATTGTTATTGCCTTTCTGGGTGCGACGGAACTCGTCACCGGCAACCAGCATTGGAACGCCTTGACTAAGCATTAGCGTCGACATCATGTTTTTGATTTGACGCAAACGCAGCGCGTCAATGATTGGCTGATCGGTTGGTCCTTCGACGCCAAAGTTCTCACTGTGGTTGTTGTTGTCGCCATCGCGATTGTCCTCGCCATTGGCCAGATTGTGCTTTTCACGATAGCTCACCAGGTCGTTCATCGTGAAGCCGTCGTGCGACGTGATGAAGTTGATGCTGGCACAGGGTGGACGGCCGCCAGGTTGGTAAAGGTCTGCGGATCCGGCCAGTCGCGTTGCCAGGGCTCCACGAGTTCCACTGTCGCCACGCCAATAGCTACGCGAGTCATCACGATAGCGCCCGTTCCACTCCGCCCAGCGATCGTCACCGAATGAGCCAACTTGATAGGCTCCGGCAGCGTCCCAGGCTTCTGCGATGATCTTCGTGTCGGCCAGCAACGGATCTTCGCCAATGGCTTCTACCAGCGGCGGATTCGGTACAAGGTTACCGCTGCGATCACGACTGAGAATTGACGCCAGGTCAAAACGGAATCCGTCGATGTGATAGTTGTGCACCCAGTGACGTAAGCAGTGGAAAATCATCTCCCGGACGATCGGATGATTTCCGTTGACCGCATTACCGCAGCCAGAATAGTTTTTGTAATAGCGAGCGTCATTTTCCAGCATGTAGTAAACAGGATTCTCAAGTCCCTTGAAACTCAGGACTGGTCCCTTCTCGTTACCCTCGCACGTGTGATTGAAGACCACGTCAAGGATGACTTCGATGCCGGCTTCGTGAAGTGCCTTGACCATCTGTTTGAATTCTTTGACTTGAGCGCCCGGCGTTTCGTCCCACGCGTAACCGCGGTGCGGTGCGAAGAAGGCCATCGAGTCATAGCCCCAGTAGTTGGGGCGTTCCAGTTTGTCGCCATTGAAGTCGTGAATCGGAAATTCGTGAATCGGCATCAGCTCAACCGCCGTCACGCCAAGCGACTTGAGGTAGGGGATCTTGTCGATCACGCCCAGGTACGAGCCCGGATGTTTTACGCCACTTGATTCGTGGTTCGTGAAACCGCGGACGTGCATCTCATAGATCACGGATTCCGAAATGTCTGTTTTCAGATGTCGGTCACCAGCCCAGTCGAAATGGTCATCGACGACGACGCACTTTGGCGGACGAAGAATCCCATCGGTGGACGGTTGGAAGTGCCCGGCCAGGGCTTTGGCGTAAGGGTCGATCAATCGAGCGTTGGCATCGAATCTCAAACCACGAGCCGGATCATGCGGGCCAGTAGCCTGGAAATGATAGAGCTGCCCCGGCTGAAGACCGGGAACAAAGATGCTCCAAATGTCTCCCCAGCGATTCTGGTTCGGATCGAAGTTGAGAATTTCCGATGGCTCGGTATCGTCAACGTCATTGTAAAGCAGCAGTCGCATCTCGGTGGCACTGCGGCTGAAGACGACAAACTGCACTCCGGAATCGCCGATGACGGCTCCGTAGGGCAGCATATGAGTAAACTGAAGTTCGGGTTGAGTGTGTCGCATATGCATTAACATTCGTCGATATCCTCAAACTTTACAATCCCGCTAACACAAAGCGGAACAGGCGGTCATAAACTCAAACCTACCCGCCAGATCGTTGCTTTGAGGTCTTGTTTCAGTCAAATGTTCGTGTTTGAGGGGGGATAGCTTGAAAGAAACAGGGTGACCAAGTTCAGCGATTTTTCCGGAATCCGTTTTGTAGTTGGCAGCAATTCCCGAGCCGTTACAGTTTGTGACGCTGTGCGACCAGGCACACCTTTATGGGCTCGCAACGGGCAAGGCCAAATTCGAGCAGAATTCTGATTGCCCCGTTCCGTTTGCCAGCGGATCAGCAACAATGGTCGGAATTGAGAACTTGTGATTCGCATGGTACGAGGTCCGTATTTGTGAGCGGCAAGGCGCTCACAAATGCAATCCAACTCACTCCGAACCGTGTAAGAGGGCCGATCCCTCG
>CAYUNP010000009.1:0-11946 GCA_964446085.1 uncultured Pirellulaceae bacterium | reverse complement strand
CGCTCACAAATGCAATCCAACTCACTCCGAACCGTGTAAGAGGGCCGATCCCTCGCTCACGCGTCGGGTTGTGATGCTGATTTGAACACTGTGAACACTGAACACTGAACACTGAACACTGAACACTGAACACCAATCACCTAACCATCTGAACCCTTCACCATGAGCGGAGTTTCCTACAAAGATTCGGGCGTTGACCTGGACGTTTACAACGATGCGATGAAGCGGCTGCCCAAGCTGATGCATCGCACTTTCTCGCCACGGGTCAAGCAACTCGATGGAGGGTTTGCTGGCCTGTTTCAGTTGGACTTCGACTGCAACATGTTCCGCCGCAATTATGAGAAACCGATTCTCGTTTCTGGCGCTGACGGAGTTGGTACCAAACTGAAAGTCGCCCAGAAGCTTGGTCGTCACGATACGATTGGAATCGACCTTGTTGCGATGTGTGTTAACGACACGATCTGTTGCGGAGCCGAGCCGTTGTTCTTTCTGGACTACATCGCGATGTCGCACGACGATCCAGTTTTGCTGGAGCAATTGGTCAAAGGCATCAGTGACGGCTGTGTTGAATCGGATTCGGCGTTGCTTGGTGGCGAAACGGCCATCATGCCCGATCACTACAAACCGGGCGACTATGAGTTGGCTGGTTTTTGTGTCGGTGTTGTGGAAAAGAGTCAACTGATCGATGGGAAGGCAGTTGCTCCCGACGATGTTGTGATTGGAATTGCTTCCAATGGCGTACACGCCAACGGCTTTAGCCTTGTCCGCAAGATCGTCTTTGATGTGGCGAATCTGGATGTCGACAGTCCGTTCGAACCTCAGCCAGAAAAAACGATTGGCGACGTGTTGATGGAGCCAACTTTGATTTACACCGGAGCCATTCGCAAAGTTCTGAATCATTACCGTGTCAAACAGGTTGTGCACGGCATCGCGCACATTACTGGCGGCGGTTTGGCTGAAAACATGGAGCGAATATTGCCCCCTGG
This sequence comes from uncultured Pirellulaceae bacterium, assembly GCA_964446085.1. GTDB lineage: Bacteria > Planctomycetota > Planctomycetia > Pirellulales > Pirellulaceae > Mariniblastus. The sequence goes on along the minus strand of CAYUNP010000009.1, from coordinate 10,960 downwards.
CATTTCGATCGACATCGATGGAAAAGCCTGGACGGCTCCGCCAGTTTTCGACTGGCTGCAAAAGCTTGGCAACGTTGAACGCGACGAGATGTTCCGCGTCTTCAACATGGGCATCGGCATGACCCTGATTGTGAGTCCCTACTATGCGGAATCCGTGGTCAGGATGCTGGCTGAGTCAGGGCATGAGGCTAGCGTGATCGGGCAGGTATCGGCTCACGAAGATCCGGCTGCCCGGCGAGTCACGGTCAAGCATTAAGCGAACCGCTCGCAAACAAAAGCGGCATCGAATCCTGCAAATCGCTTACGGTTCGGAGAACCGAGCGACATTGTCGCTATCAGCTTTCCAATCTGATAGCGATCATCAGGGAAAACACGGAATTTGTTTCAGGGCGATTCCCTAGTCGTTGCTTCCGACCACCATCAGCGAACTACCAAATGGCATTGGCAAACGTGAGATCGTTGCCTGTTCCAGCCGTGATAGAAAATCACAAACCGTGTTGACCCAGGCAACTGGAACTTGTGGAGGTTGAGGTTTTGCGCCGAAGATCCTTTCTTTCAGCGCGATCAGCAACTTCACCGGGCACGTCCAGTGAAACAGGTAGCTGGATTTTCGAATTTGAAAACCGCTTTGTGTCACCAGAGGGCAAAAGTTGTCGCTGCGATAGCGAATCACGTGATGATTCAGGTCGTCGTGACTGGTCCACAATGCCATGAACGCTGGAACGGTTGCAATCAGAACGCCATCAGGAGCCAGAAGTTTCCTCGCGTGCTGCAATGCTGCTTCCGGGTCTGGCATGTGTTCCAGTATGTCCAGCATCAGAATTGCGTCGTACTTTACGCCCGGTTCAAAAGTTCGGTCGAACATTCGCAAGTGGATCTGTTCTCGCCATTTGCCTTGCGGAGAAAGTGTTTCCGGATCGCTTTCAATACCGGTAACTTCTCCAAAACGATTGAGCTCATTGAAGAACAGGCCGTCCCCGCACCCCACGTCGAGGATGCGTTTGGAACCGTCAGCCTGGCCTAACTGCGATTCAAGCTGACGCAGGATTTCACGTTCGCGCGAGCGCCACCACCAGTGATTTTGATAGAGGTGCCGATACTGATTTGCATAAATTGAATCCATCAGTTTGCTCCGGTGGTCTCTTTTGACGGTTCGGGGAACAGAGGAAGCGAGCAGGATGACTTCGTTTGAAGGTCAGGCTGATTCAAATCAACCGAGTCAACATCGAGTACCGATTCAACCACATACAAAGGACGAAGCTTGACCTGTTCGTAGATTCGCCCAACGTATTCACCGATCACGCCCAAAAACAGCATTTGCATTCCGGCCAGGAAGATAGTCGCGCACAGCAGCGCCGTGAAACCGTCAGGCGAACCGCCCAGGAAAAACCGTGTAACAATTGCATACAGCCCGTACAGACCTGAAATGCAGATCGCTCCCGTTCCGCACAAAGCTGCCGCGCGAAGCGGCTTGACTGAAAAAGCAAAAATGCCGTCGAAGGCCAGCTTGAAAAGTTTTGTCAGGCTGTATTTGCTTTCGCCAGAATGCCGCGCGTCGCGTTCCACGACGATCCCGGTTTGCCGATAGCCAACCCAGTACCGCAGTCCTCGCAGGTAGCGGTGTCTTTCGGGCATGGCACGGATTCGATCGACGACCCTCTTCGAGAGCAGTGCAAAATCGCCAGATCCCTGTGGCAGCTTCATTTCCGAAAGCTGATGAATCACTTTGTAGGCCGCCGCATAGCAGGACTTGAGCCACCACGATTCTTTTCGCTTTTCCCGAATCGCATAAACGACATCGTAGCCACGCTGATGTTGTTGCACGAACCGGAAAATTGTTTCGGGTGTGTCCTGGAGATCGCCGTCCATCAGAACAATCGCGTCACCAGTAACATGGTCCAGGGCTGCGCTCAAAGCTGCCTGATGACCAAAGTTTCGAGACAGCAATACGGCTTTGACTCGCGGATCAGTCAGGGCCAGAGTCGCAAGAATGTCTCTTGTTCCGTCAGAACTTCCATCGTCAACGAAAACGATTTCGTGACCGTCACCGGGAATCTCGTCAAGAACCATTTTGAGCTGCCGATGCAACTCGGGTAGCACGGTTTCTTCGTTGTAGACTGGTATCGCAACCGACAAACGTATCGGTTGTAGCGACGCCGCAATGCTGGAGGCTTCATTCACTTTGTCCACCTCCAGGATTGCCTTTGAAGTAAACCATGTTCCACAATTCGAAGTTGCCCAGAGATAGCGGATCGCCAGGCCATGAGATTGGCCATGACTCCAGATAGTTTTTTAAGAGCAAGCATGGGGAAGCTATAGAAGGATCGATCCGTCAATCAGGATTCAGGGGAGTCTTGATAGGGGAGTATTGCCTTCGGTTTGTGCGGGTTCAAATTTCCGGCCACGCATTCAATTGCTTTTACGAAAAAACTGAGGGTTGTAACGACTGTTCGCGCCAAATGGATTGGTTGAAGATCAATTTGCTGACAAATTGCGGTATGGATTCCACGCCAGAATACAAAAAAGCAACTCCGCATTGATGAAATGGCTGCACGGGTTGCTGCTCATTCCGTTGGCAGGAATGTGGGGCTGGTCAGCTGGATGAGGCGTGGGTCCCTCACGATGAAGGACAATTGCGACCGGCGACCGTTTTCAGTTGTAGAGACGATCGATGAATGAGAGGGCTGAAATTCACCGCTTGCGTTGAGCAAAAAAGGAGGTGGTAAAGTAGCTGCCAAACGCGCTATTTGATTTTCGGCGGCTCAAGTGACGGCGGGCCATCTTTTGGTTTCGGGGGCGATCCCAACAAGAGTGTTCTTGTTTCGACCTTCTCTGTTTCTTCGAACCAGATTTCAAGTTCAACTTCCTGGCCGGATTCGAACCGATTCAGGATCTGCCGAAGTTTTAGCATGTCGGAAACTTCTTCTCCGTCGATCGAGCGGACAAAATCTTCGCGTTGAATACCGGCTTTGTCTGCTGCTGAATCACGGACGACTTCCTCGATCCATAAACCTTTGCGACCTTCCACCGCCATCATCTTCAAGCCCAGAAATGGAGGCGTTACTTTGACGTCCTCATCCTTGAGTCGTTTGATCACCGGGCTGTCGGGACTGATCGGGATGGCGAATCCGATCCCGGAGTCATACCACTGGACACCCGCGCCGACGGCCTGTGATTGTGGATCCATGGGCACGCAAATCCCAATCATGCGTCCCTTGATGTCGACCAGCGGTCCACCATAGTTTGCCGGGCTGATGTTGGCGTCGGTTTGAACGGCTTTGCCGCCGATGCGATTTTTGGCGCTGATGATGCCCATCGAGACAGCAGGGCTCATGTCGCCATAGCCAACCCCGATCGAGACTGCCCATTGGCCGACGGTGACTTCTTTTTCGGCGACCATTTCGGGAACCTTCAAATCGGAAACGCCATCGACCTTCAGCAAGCAGATTTTGCGAATGTTGTCCTGCCCCATCAATCGAGCAGTGTGACGTTTGCCGTCGCTGGTGACGACCGTGATGACGGGCGGCTTCTGGATAAAGTTGAATGTGCTGGTCACGATGTAGCCATCAGACGAGATCACGATTCCTGTCGTGTTGCCTTCTCCCTGTTTTCGGATTCCACCGATGCGTCCCTGAACTGCGGCGACGCCACCGTAGGATTCAATGGTGACCAGCGAGGGTTGAACTTTTTCCGTCGCCGCGCGGAATGCTTTGGCGGTCAGCATCATGGATTCAAATGCGTCCGTTGGCGATTTTTCCTGCGGTGAGGCGGCGGCAACCGAAATTGAAAACGCAACGCAAGCGACTGTCAGCAGTACGATCTGGTTTCTCATTGTTTCTTCTCCGTCGGCGTGATGGCGATTCGCAAAAGTTCCCGTCCGCGTTTGACGATGATGAAAACTTCCTCTTCCGGTCGCAGTTTGGTCAGCACTTCCTGGTAGGCTTTCACGGTCGCCGTTTTTTCGCCGTTGATCGAAACCACCATGTCATCAGGTTTCAGTCCGACCTCTCTGGCTGGAGTTCCACGTTTGACACGATCGATGTAAGCCGGATCGCTGCGACCGCCAAGCTTGAACAGGACAATGCCCAGGTCAGCATTCCCGGCCGCTTTAACGGTTTCCTTTTGAGATGCTTCCTTGAGTTCGCCGTTGACGAATTGTAAAAGTACGGAAGAGGGAATGGCGTAATTCAGGCGCGTGTTGGTTTCACTGCTGTTGATGATCTTGCCGACCATTCCGACCAGATTTCCATCGCCCATGATGACGGCACCGCCACCGGCTCCGGGATTGCTGGTGATGGCATCAATGAGCACCAGTTCACCGGCGTAGGCAAGGTCGCGTTTGTTGAGCCAGGCTTCGATCGTCGAACGCAACGAGATCACTCCAACGGTCGCAGAAAGTGGCTCTTCGTGATCGGCGACTTTGAACGCATTGGTCAGGGCAACGACGAAGTCACCTTTTTCCCCAACGTTGTCTGGTGAAAGCTCAAAGTAATCTGGCGTGCCACGATCGATTTTCAGCAACGCCATCTGTGAGACACGATTCCGGTTCAGGATCGTCGCGGCGTGTGAGACGCCGTCGCTGGTGACCACCCGAACTTCGCGACCATCGAGAAAGACTCCCTGCGTCGTGATGATCTTTCCGTCGTTGCTGACGATGATCCCTGTGGCAAAGCTGTCAACACGCCCTGCCCCGGCGCCGAAGACTTTGACCATTTTCGGTTGGGCAGCATCGACAAGTGTTTGAAAGAAACCTGGTTGTCTGGATTCACGCTTTGGTGTGTCCGCTTTGTCTTCCTGGGAAAAACCAGCAGAAGTTAGCAAACAGAAGACAACGGTTGCCGCAATGAAAGTTCTCATTTGGACTTCTCCCCGGTCTTGTCGTCGCTTTTTGGATCAGAATCGTTCTGGTGAGGAGATTCTTTTTCTTCATCTTCAGGAGCCTTCTCTTTGTCGAGAGCAGGTTCCTCTGCTTTCTCCTCCTCAGCGGGTTCTTTCTTTTCTTTCTTTGGCAAGCCTTCGAACGGAGACTCATCGAATTTCTCAGCCCATCCGAAATCGGTAACCGTCATCCGGTATTTCGCCTTTTCATCGAGCCCATTGACGATCAGTCTCGTTTTCGGAATTGCCAATCCTGCACACATCTCGAATTCCTGGAACAGCACGCCGCCTTCGTCCGAACAATCGCGGTTCGGTGCAATCTTGCGAAGCATCCTTGCGGTTTGACACTGTCCGTAATCGCGGTTGATTTCGATCCAGGCGAAGGTCGGGTCCTCGTCGGCGTCGTCGATTCGCATTCGCCAGGACACCGAGTTGTGACTCCGGTCGCTGCCATCGATCAACGTCTTGCCAAGCGAATTGAAAGCTTCTTTTTTCAAAGGTGCGGCGATCCCAAAGGCCGCCATCAGCGGTGTATTGGTTTTTGCTTCGACCGACGTTAGCTCAGTAGCTTTTTCGTCCCTGATTTCAAAAAACGTATCGCCGTCGTAAACGTAGTTCAGCGGATCGTCGCCAGGAATCTCCAACGTGAATCGTCCATCGCTGAGAATCGTGAGAACTTCCTGGCCGATTTCTTTTTTGCCATCTCCTGATTCTTCGGTGACGGATGACTTCAAGCTCCAGCTTCCAGACTCCGCAACCCCATCCACATGACGAGAACGCCACTCGTCGAGTACAAGGTTCGCGTACTTCATGTTGATTTTCGGATGGCGAATTTCGCCCGGAGGAGCCGACAGCAACTGAATCATGGCGTTCTGTTGCTTGTCCTTTTCCTTTTCTTCGGGAGTCTTGTCCTTGCCACGTTTCCTGCCGCCCCGCTTTTGTGGCTTGGCGTATGGGAGGCCGTAGGCTCGAACGTAGATCGATTTTTCTTTGCCTTCGGCGTCGCGGACTTTAAGAGACACTGGCCAGTCTTCTGGAATCGTGCAGATCAGGTTCGTAAACTGGTTGGCCGTTTTAATTTGCTCCCCTTCGAACTCCAGCAACTCGTCGCCGAGTTTCAATCCTGCGGCAGCAACGGGAGCATCAAGATTCAGATCCGAGCAGACGACTTTGCCTCCGCGATTGGAAAAGTTCGCGTCAAGGGTCGCGTGTTCGACCAGTTTCGTGGCCAGTAGTTCCGGAATGAAATTGCGAATCTGGTTGGAAGAAATTGCGTAGCCCAACCCGACGTTGACGCGACCGCGATCCTGAAAGCTACCGCGGCCGTTGATGCCGATGACTTCGCCCTGAAAGTTAAACAGCGGGCCTCCCGAGTTGCCGGGATTGATTGAACTGTCGACCTGAATGCAGTTTCCGTATTCGAGTTGGTTCTGACCTGCGCCGGGTTGGTAACGCTTGACGCCGCTAACAATACCAAGGGTAACTGTTGGCGATTGGTCTTCCGTGAGAATAAAAGGATTGCCCATGGCGAGTGCCCAATCGCCGACGCGAACCGTGTCGGAGTCTCCCAGTGGTGTCCATGGAAACTCGTCACGGCCTTCCATCTGAATGATTGAAACGTCGCCGCCGGGATCGGTTCCGATCAGCTTCCATCGGTACATTTTGCCGTCAGAGATGCCTCCCCAGCCTTCGACGCCAGCGCCGATGATCACGTGATGATTGGTCAGTGCGATTCCTGATGGGTGAATGATCACGCCGGAGCCACCACCGGCGCGGTTGTTACCGTAGATCGCGATCACCGAGCCCACAACACGATCGATGGCTTTGACGCGTTGCTGTTCCAGTTCCAGGACCGCTTTCATCTGATCATCAGAAAGATCATCGTCTGCAGGTAACGGTTGGCATAGCACGACCGTCAACGCGAACAAACTCGTCAGGAAAATCATGCTTCGAGAAACGTACATCGCCTGTTACTCCCAATCAGTCCTGGATTATTCAGTTTTCACGAAGCGTGCCCGCGCCCAGTCGGCGTGGTCGGCCAGATCGAATTGTTCACCGGTATCGACGATCAACGCAACCTGACTGATGCCTTTGATGTCGACATCGACTTCGACGGCGGGATCGCTGCCCCGGATTCGTTGTGACCACAGTGTGATCCCATCGCCTTCAACACGCATCACACAGTCGCCCCGTCCGGACGTTTCTGCATCGATGCCTGCCGTGGTTCGAAAACGACTGAACTCGTTGGTGTTTTCGAAAACGATTCGTGAAAAGGATGACGTTCCAATTCCGTTTTCAAACTTCTGTATCTGGGTCGATTCTTTTGAGTCGCTGGCTGAAACCAGAAGACGAATCGGATTGCCTTCGACACTAAGATTGCGCTGCCATTGTCGTTCAACGGTGAACTGGGCCTGCTGGCGAACTTCAGTCGGTTCCATTGCCGAAAGATAGGCAATGCTGTCGGAGTCGATGTCGAGTCGAACGAAATGTTCGTGAGGAACCTGGATGACCTGTTTTCCCGTTAGCAGCATGGAAATTGAACTTTCGTCGATGCCCGTCAACGCGCCTCGCAGCGTCGACCCATCCGTCAGTGAAAGCGTTGTGATCATTCCCTGTGGTGGTTCCAGCCCAAGATCTGCGATCACGATTGCCAGGATTTTCCTCTTCTGGCGATTGATCGGACGCGACTTACCATTGAAGTTCAGTACCAGTTCCTGGTCGTCAAGAGATTCAAGTACGCCAGCGACGCGGCTCAGTCCCTTTTTGTTTTCGACGATGATTGTGTCTTCGTTGGTTGCCGGTTTGGCAAGCGCTTCGCGGATAAGGTCACTGTCGTCGAACACGATGGCTCGTACCGATTGAATTGAAATCGAACTGAGCTTGGTGGACGTTGGTGCGAACTTGATGGTCTCGCCATCGATCGTTGGCGAATTGACAAACAGCTGGCCTCCATCGACGAGCTTTAGTTGTACTGTTTTGGCAGGAGTCAGAGTTGACTTGCGATCTGTCGCGATCGAGAGAACCTGTTGGATGTTGACGCCCTCAAGCCCTGCTCCGACCAGGGTTCCATCGGTGTCGATGTTTTTCAGATCACCACTTACTGTGGTGCCCGAAATTGTCTCGATGGTGACACTGGTTTGAGCAAAACAGGGACTCACAAACAGGGGCAAGACAAATAACAGCAAAGCAATTCGGTTGCGAGATTGAGTTGGCATGGTATCCGTTAGCGTGAACGTCTGGCTTGGTCGTACGTCTATTAAACCATATATGGCCTTACACGTGCCGCAAGGAATTGAGCATTTTGATGGCTTGCTGCCGAAAGTCGTCCACTGGATTGCAAAGGATTTGCTGCGCATTGGTGAGGCGGCCAACGAACACACCAGGTTTTTTGAATTCTGGGAAAGATTCGGAACCTGTGGTTCCCGGCTCCCTTTTTGGCTGACAAGTGGCAGCAAATCCAAGCCAAGCCAGCGAAAGGTCCTCCGTTAGACTTTTAGGTTGTTTTCGAAAACGCACAGAATGCCTGTTGTGAGGCGCAAGCAAGTGCAGGATCACCCTCTGGTGGCACAAAATCTGTGGGAATTCGATCTCAATACAGATATAATGAGTGCTCTCGCCATACCTCCCTACCATTCTCCTTGAGGCGCTAACGTGAAACCAGCCTGGATTCTTTTTGCGGTCTTTGTACTACCAGCGTTCCTTGTGTCGGCCGCCATGGCTCAGACAACCATCGCGGAACTCAATGGCAACAGCAGCCTGGCAACCTTCGGTGCTTTCTCGGACCCGGGAGTGATTGATGTGTCGTCCGGCGACATCGAGATCGATGTATCCGACTTCGGCGGAATGGAGTTGGCGTTGGCACAAGTCGACTTTTCAAATGCCGATACGGTCATCGAAGTTGAACTTGAACTGGGTGCCAATAATGTCGCGGCTTCCTGCGTGATTAACCTGACGGATTTTGATGGCGTCGGATCAGACGCACTCAATATTGCAGAGGTGTATCAATACCAGCTTGATCTGACGGGTCTTTCGTCCAGTGAGTTTCAAACGGTGACACTCAGTCCTGGCAACTCGTTCTTCAATCTTGATGAATTTAATTCATCCACCGATGAAGATGATGGCGCCATCAATTTTGGCTTGATTGAGATCGGGTTGCAGAGTGAGTTTGGATCGACCGATCGTCTTAACGTCAAGATTCGCCGAATCAGTATTGTGACTACCGGTTCCGGTGGTGGCAGTGGTAGCGGGCCTGCACAGAATTTTATCGTTTCCAAAAACGGTCGGCTTCAGGTGACCGGAAATCGAGTGATGAATCAGTTCGGAGATCCTGCTTGTCTTGCCGGTAACTCGATCTACTGGAGCAACTTCCCGGCAGGGGCAAGGTTCTATGTTCCTGAGACGGTCGACCAGCTGGCAAGCGACTGGAACAGTTCGATCGTTCGTGCTGCGATGGGTGTCGAGGAACCTGGAGGATATACGTTCAACAACGGGCAGTTTGCGACGCGAGAATTTAACAAGGTCACCACGATCATCGATGCAGCAATTGCGAATGATGTCTATGTGATTGTTGACTATCACAGCCACGCCGCAGAAGAGACCGTCGATGAAGCGGTTGTCTTTTTCGATCAGATCTCCAGCCTCTATGGCGATAACGACCATATTATCTACGAACTCTACAACGAACCCATCAATCAGAGCTGGCCTACAATCAAGGCCTACGCAGAGACCGTCATCGAGACGATTCGAGCCAACGATCCTGACAATTTGATCGTTGTGGGCACTCCGTTTTTCTCACAGCGAGTTGATATTGCGTCAGAAGATCCGATCGACGATCCAAACGTCGCCTACACGCTTCACTTCTATGCCGGAACGCACGGGCAAGCATTGAGGAATCAGGCGATTACAGCCATGAACAACGGTATTGCTCTTTTTGTAACTGAGTGGGGGACAGTAAACGCTGATGGTAACGGTGCGGTGGCCGCCAGTTCAGTAAACGTCTGGATGGATTTCTGCCGCGAGCATGGGTTGTGTCACGCCAACTGGTCGGTGACTGACCTGAACGAAGGTTCTGCGGTTGTGACTGCCAATCAGGGAGTCAATGGATTGCTAAATGGCAACCTGACTACCTCAGGTATTTTTGTGCGAAATATTGTTATTGGCTGGTCGGATTTCGTCGGCAAGACAGTTGAATCCGAGATGCGCAGTCAAAACGTCTTCTATAACGGCTCAGCTTTCGACGACAGTGCAGCGCCTGATCCTGGGGATGAAGATGCACTGGCGACTGACAAGACTCCGTTGTTGTTTGGCGAGACGGCGACTTTCGCGAACTACTCCAGCTACGTTCACGGTATCAATGGTCTGTTCATTGATCTTGAAGGTGCCGCATCGGTTCTGGACGAAAGCGATTTTAGTTTCCGTGTCGGCAATAGCGACTTCCCGGATCAGTGGCAAGTTGCTCCGGAGCCACTTTCGATTTCGTTTGCCAACAGAGCGGGAGTTGATGGATCGGATCGTATTACGCTTGTGTGGGAAGATGGCTCGATCACGAATCAGTGGCTCGAAGTGAAAGTGTTGGCCAACGACAGAACCGGATTCGCCGAGGATAGCGTCTTCTATTTTGGAAGTGTGATCGGTGACGTTGGAAACTCTACTACCAATACACTGGTTAACTCGGGAGATATTGCAGCAGTTCGCAATAACCTGTCTGGCTTCAGCACTGTTGATGTGGATAGCGTGTATGACATCAACCGCGATCGCCGTGTCAGTTCGGTTGACATCGGAATCATCCGGAATAATTTGTCCGGGTTTTTACAGGTTCGATTGATAACCCCATCTGCAAGTGGTTCGCTGCGGGCGCCTTCGAAGCAGAAAGGAACTACGTTTCTCAAAGGTGGTGATTTGCTGAAGGCTCCTTCGACAGTGTTGCGGGCGCCGTTGAATTTGCTGAAACGAAACTGATTGACTTGGCCGGCTGCGATTCTTGCGGCAGTTTGGGTATTCGTTTCTTTTCATAACCCGACGCGTTAGCGAGGGATCGAGTTTTGGGTGATCCCTCGCTTACGCGTCGGGTTATGATTGCGAT
>CAYUNP010000008.1:20636-59635 GCA_964446085.1 uncultured Pirellulaceae bacterium | reverse complement strand
GCGAGATGTTTGCTGATACAGGTCAATTAAGGCCTTCTCCCGACTTTATCAGGCTGTATATCCATCTCCCCGGTTTTTCGGCCATACTTCCAATCTTTCCAAGAGGCGAAAGCATCGAATAAAACATCGCTGAACGACGACCAGCAGCCGTGAGGCTGGAGTGAAAAGGTTCGTAGCCAAGTCTTGAGCAAAGCTTGTTGTACTCTGCGTTGTCTCGCGTTGCATTGACAAGCTTCATCGTGAATGGCCGACGTTTTCGTAGAGACAGTGACGCGCTTTGTCGCCCAGAGTTCCCGGAACTCGCCGTGTTGAAAGCTGCAGATACATCAAGACCGGTGTACTCAAGCTTCAAAAACCTGGCAAGCTCCGACATGGTTGTTTCAGGATCAACAACGCAATCTTCGTACTTGAAAACATGCACTGGATTCCCCAGTTTCTGCCAGTCTTCAACACGGTCGAAAAACTGGTTGTATATCTGACAATAGTCTTCAAATCGGTCCGGCTTCAGGTGATTGAAATGTCTTCGCAATCCTAGCCAGGAATCGACGGGGTCTCTGACGGTGACGACGACATGTGGCTTGTCACCGATCTCCTGTTCAAAACGATCCGCAATCCATGACGGACCCTTTGGAATAACCTCAGGAACATCAGGATTGAAAAAGTAACTGTGAGTATGCTCGCGAACCAACAGACGTTTGCCGTTTTGGTTCGCCAGTTTGTTGGCATTTATCAGCCGTCCAGCCAAAATCGATCCGAACTCCTGATGATCAATTTGACCAAGCGAAAACATTTGTGCTTCAGGATCAAGTGGACTGAAACCAAATGTGGTACGTCGCCCATGACCTATTTCTGCCAGACCAGAAAACCCGAAGGTTGAGACCATTAGACGATAGATCATCGATCCGCCTGTACAGGCGGCGTGGCAAAGAATTACTGGTGTGTTTTCGGGCATGCCTATTGCTTGAATATGAACGGAGCTAGTCTGCGAACAAATGATGAGATCATTCTTCTGTATTTTACGTACGTTGGATTGAGTGGCTTACTGATGAGCTGTTTTTCCCAAATCTTCTCGATTTCCAATCGTTTTGTGTTGTCCAATGCCTCGAGTAAGTGGCCGTGCTTTAGGTAGATTGCTTTTAGATTCTCTGGTTTGATGCTGTGAACGTTGGAAAGTCCGCTTGCATGCTGTCGGTAGACAATGGCCCGGTTTCCGGTGTGCGCAATTTGTGCCTTACTTGCCAGTCTGATTTTGTAGTCCCAGTCTTCGTAGGTATTCAGGGTTTCGTCAAAATTTCCCGTTTCGTCGATCAAACTCTTTTCGGCCATCCAGTTGCGCAGAGATATCTTTCTGGTTAGCAAATTGGCAAGAATGTCTCCAGAATCCCCGTCATATTTTTGCCTCATTGGGCGAAGAGAATCATTGTCTTGAAGATAAAAAAATGAGTCAGAATAAACCCACCGCGCTGCCGGGTTAGCTCTTAGAGCTTCAACTTCTTTTTCCACCTTTGTAGGTAGCCACCAATCGTCACCTCCAATCACACTGACCAAGTCCCCGGTCATTGCGCTGAAACCGCTATTGAAGTTTGTCGATGCTCCTTGATTTTTCTTGTGAAGTAACGGTTGAATAACTTGAGGATGTAGTTCCTGGTAATTGAGAATGATCTCCTGTGTTCCATCAGTCGACGCGTCGTCACAAATCACAATTTGAGCTATTGGATAGGACTGATTCAGCAGGCTGTCCAGGCACTCGCACAGATACTTTGACGCGTTGTATGTCGGAACAAAAACAGAAACCTCTGGATTCATTGTTTTGCCTGGTTGCCAAGTGGTGTATTGAATCTCTTGAGTCCTATGGCAATGTCGGCAATTTTTTCACTGCACTCGGCTGGTCCGGCCAATCCGGAAATTCTGCACAACAAATAGTAAACGCTGCCAAACATAACGAACTTGAGAATCAACGATGCGAAATGAGATTCAATTCCCGCCAAGTTGACCACAAGGATGCTGGTCACTCCGGCAATGGCAACCCAAAAACCGTAGGGCAAAAAGTCAAATAGCATCATGTCTATCCGATAGCCAATAACGTATTGCGTCATTGCCAGGTTGACCAGCAGACTTACGGCCGCAACGACTACCTGTCCAATCACGACAGCAAGTATCCCGTACTCTATCGTCAAAATCAGCACCCCCACCGCGAGAGCACTCTTGGCAAGCCCACCCCAAAAAAAGAGGCCGGTTCTCCCCTTCGCTTTAATGACATTGTTCTGGATAGCAGACAGCGGCATGAACATCCCCACCAGGGGAAACCAACACATTAGCCTTGCAGTTGGCAACCATTTTTCAGTCAATAGAAAAACTACCAGATTCTCTGAAGCGATCATCAGGAAACCCATAACTGGAAACACGATGAATGCCATGACAGGAATGCCTCGTTTCATCGCAGCAATGATCTTGGCATTGTCGTCCTGGATTGATGAAAAAACGGGGAACAACACCCTTGTGACCAATGAAGTAAAAATCGACGCAGGCGATTGATGGAATGTCCGCGCTTGATTGTAAAAAGCCAGTTGACCGAATGAAAACGCTTTGCCAATTAGCAACCCATACAGGTTGGTAACGAAACAGTGAATAAATGACGCTCCAAACACACCTGAGCTAAATTTCCATAAACCTGACAGGGATTTCCAACTGAATTCCCATTGTGGCCGATCTTCGAGTTCGGAAAACTTCCAATAGGACAAGGAAGCAACAACCGCTGTGACCATTTGAAACGCCACAATAGCCCACACTTCGAACTCGAGGAAAGCCATGACAATTCCAACCACGCCACCTGCAACCAACGACGGCAGCGTTATCTTCACGAGTTTCTTGAACTGCAGGTTTCGCACTAGTAGAGAGTAATGAATTCTGCCAAGGCTACGAATGACAATGGAAAGCGCAACGACTCGCAGTAAAAGAGTCAAGCGAGGTTCTTCATAAAACTGCGCGACAAGGGGAGCGGTGAAAAACAGAACCAGGTAGAAAACAAGGCTGCAGACAAAATTGAAAAAGAAAACAGTTGAAACGTCCAACTGTGAAATCTCTTTTTTCTGAATAATTGCCTGTCCAAACCCGCTCTGTATAACGATTTCACAAAGCGTAATAACGATCGTCAGAAGCGCTAACAATCCGAACTCAGTCGGATCAATCATCCTTGCCAAAATAATCCGAATCCCAATGGTCAAGCCCTGATTCAACAGGGTTTCGAGACCCGACCAGCTTAAGGCAACTGTCGTTTTTTTTTCGAGACTGGACATCTAAACAGGAATTCTACTTGCCACTCAGTTATTCGTTTTCAAAGAATTCACAAACAGCGTTGCAAACTGTTTCAACTTCTTTCACCGAAAGGTGAGGCCCCATCGGAAGACTCAGTTCATTGCAAGCCATTATTGCTGCATTGGGAAAATCTTTTGGGGTATGCCCGAGATGCTCGAACGCCCTGGCAAACGCTGGAGCGATCGGATAGTGCCTCAACGTTTTGATTTGTTTTGATTCGAGAAAACCCTGAAGTTGTTGGCGTCGTTCAGTGAAAACTGGAAACAAATGCCAGGAAGAACCAAACCCCTCAGGGATCTGAGCAAGTGACAAATTTGGGATATCGGCCAAATTTGACATGTAGATTTTGGCCTGTTCTATTCGGCGCTCATGCCATTGGTCAAGTTTGGCGAGCTTGACACGAAGAAAAGCAGACTGCAGTTCATCGAGTCGAGAGTTGAATCCCGTCATCACGTGGTGATACTTTTTCTCCGCTCCGTAGTTACGGAGCATACGAATCTTTCGAGCAATTTCATCTGAATCGGTGATGACACCCCCGCCGTCACCGAATGCTCCCAGGTTTTTTCCAGGGTAGAAGCTGAATGCTGCCGTTTCTGTATCCTGGCCGCAATGAACTCCATTTCGCGTAGCGCTGTGAGCCTGAGCTGCGTCTTCAACAATCACCAGGTTTTGCTTCTGAGCTATTTCCTTAATTTGGTTCATCCTACACGGAATGCCAAACAGATCGACGGGAATAATGCCTCGCGTCTTATTCGTGATAGCAGCCTCAATCTTCTCCGGATCGATGTTGCCATCGGTCAGACTTACATCGACTGGTACGGGTGTGGCGCCCGTAAAGCTGACCGCGTTCCAGGTGGCAATGAACGTTTGTGCAGGAACCAGCACTTCATCTCCCGGCCCGATTTCATAGGCAAGCAATGAGAAAAATAACGCATCCAGACCGGAGCCAACTGCAATGCAATGTCGACTTCCACAGTAGCCGGCAAATTCACTTTCAAATGCCGCAATCTCATTACCCAGCAGATAGTAGCCCGACTCCATAACTCGTCGGTAAGCCTGATCGAATTCCTCTTGCAATTCTTCGTAGCCAGGTTTTAGTTCCAAAAATTGAATCATTTGAATATCGGTTAGTGGTTACTGAAAGCCTGGCGAAGCGGATGCAGAATCTCGTTTACGACCTGCAAGTTCTTACCGTGGAATGGGTCTGCTTTTTCTCCAGAATCCAGGCGACCAATTATGTTATGGTCGCCGTCAGAAAATGAACGGAAGTCAAATTCGGGGAGTCCACTCGATCGACAAAATCGATTCAGGCTGGTGGCGTCAGTACAAAATTCATCAAAGTGAATGACCTGATCAGCTGGAACGTGCCCGAAGAAATGATGGCATCTCACGGCAAGATTCAACGCGACCTGCTCAATTGGATTCAACGTCAAGTGCAAGAATTTTCCAAAGACAGCGTTGAGACGTTCATTCTGACGCACAGAATCTGCGAGCTCTTCAAAACTGTTTTCGTACCAGGTCTCAAACCCGTTTCGGAAAATTGAACTCAACACGTCCATCGGCTCACGCCAGATCCCCCAAACCTCGATTGACGGAAATCGTTGTTGCAGCCAGGGAAGCTTGAAATGACTGATAGTCGATTTAATGATGTGCAACGATCCCGGTATGTATTTTGTCGTCGTCGAATGTTCGAAAAACCAGTGCGACTTGATGTAGTCGGTGTCAATTCTGCCGTTTTCGAGTCCCGAGAAAAACTGCACATCGTCTTCAGAAACCAAATCATCTGCCAGTATTTGATAAAGCAGTCGACGCAATGGCCCACTGTTGAACGGTTGCATAAACAGTTCGATTTTTGGATGAGCTGCAAGCGTACGAGAGACTGCCGACGTCCCTGATCGGTCAAACCCTGTCATCAATACCGTTTTTGTTGCCATGACTTCGAGTTAACCTGGAAGTTCAATCGAATAGTGATCGTGACAAACCGATCGCGCTCCGAATCCTTCCTTGTGAAACACGAGTCCTTCATTCAAAACTCGCCCTTGATCTTCCGTAGAGATGCCAAAGTTAAAATACTCAAATCCTCTGTTGGTAAATTCTTCGATGCTCTGGTCAATCGCCAAATCGAGAGCACTACTTTCTCGGCCCAGATCACTACTGGCTAGATATTGCGTATGAGCGACTGGTCCGCTGACGAACAATAGAGTTCCGGCAACGGGCTGGCCATCAAGATACGCGCCACGACACTCGATATTTTTTGGGAACCGCTCCTGCAGCAGTCGAATTTCTTCCAGCGTATGAACGGGCTTCGTTTCATGCTGTGATTCAAGCACCAATGTAAGAATGGGCCAGAATTCATCCAGAGGCATTTCCTTGACAACAACGCCAGCGGATATTGCCTTTTTGATTCCCCGCGATTTCAAGGATCTGTACTTGATACGATCTGACAAACGAATTGCAGAAGAAACGTCGCGGCGAAACAACTTTGCTCCGACACGGGCAATCGCGTAAAGATCTTCCTGGGCAGGAAGGCTGGAATAGATATAGGGAAGCGCCTTGTAATCAAACTGCGTTACACCCTGTTCTTGAGCATGCAACAAAACACACTTCAGACACTCCAGCATGTTCGACTGGGTCATCTTCTTTCCGCAGACCAATCCACCGAACGTCAGTCCCTGATGACTGATGAGTTTGTTGGCTGAACGATTGGCGGGCAACAACGCCAAAATCCTGTTCTTTTCTCGCAAGATGAGCGAATGATCGTTAAACCGATCTGAATGATACTCCATATACTGGCGACTAAACATGAAGTGACCGTTCTTGGCCTGCCCAAGAAACTGGTTCCATTCCGTTTCCTGTTTATTGTTGTAAACTTCAGCTTGAATCACAGTTCTAGTTTTTGATCCGTAAAAATTCGTCGTAGTCCCGAATGTAGTCATCTTCAAGATATTTTTCGGACGCCAGCACAAGACAGACAGCGCCAGCAGAAAAATTTTCGAGTTCGCGCCAGATACCTGGCACAACGAGTACACCAACATGAGGTCGATTCAATGAAACGCGCCTGCGGACTTTTCCATCATCAAGCACCAGATCGAAACTGCCACTAGCCGCTAAAATGATCTGCCACAAATCTTTATGAGCATGACCACCTCTTTTGGATCCACTGGGGATATCGTAAAGGTAGTAAATGCGGTTGATGTCGAACGGGATCGTTTGTTGGTTTTCGACAACTGTTAAACTTCCCCGATCACCGTTGACGATGCCAAGGTTTAGCGGAGTGCACTCATAAACCGTTGAATCATTCAACGCCGACCTCCTGCAGGAATTCCGGGTAGTCGCGTATGTAGTCGTTTTCGTCGTACGTGGTTGAAGCCAAAATGATTGCGAGCGAATTGGTTGAGAAGTTCTCAAGACTGCGCCAATGCAAATTGGGAACTTGCACTGCATGATAGGACCGATTCAGGACATAGCGATTTTCTTCGGTACCGTCTTTAACCACTACTTCAAAACTTCCTGACAACGCGATGATGACTTCCTGTGATTTTCGAAACGCATGATTTCCCCGCGCCTCGCCACCAGGGACTCCGTAAATCCAATACGCTCTTTTGATTTCAAAAGGTATATGGTTTTCCGATTCCAAAAACGACAGATTCCCTCGTGCGTCAGGAATTTTGGGTAAGTCAATAAAGGCAGGCTGCATGTTTTTTGATTGTTTGATTGGGCCAACTGTGCCTAGGCGTGCTCAACAAACAGAAGGTTATCGGTTAACAGTCCCTGCGAAGCTCCGCCCCACCAGTCAAATCGCTTGAGTTCAACCTCGACCAAGCCAACCTGTTGCAGACATTTTCGCCAGTCCGCCAATGATCGACTCTTTCTCATCACGCCGCGTTCAACGGTTTCATCTCCGAAGTCGCCGCCGATCACGAGTATTCCGTTTTCCGACAGGAGCATCTTCAGCGAACCTAGGGCTGTCTGCCAGTTCTGATCATCGACGACATGGAACAAAATGCCAATTGCATTGATGACATCGAAACTTGAACTTTCGATGCCATCTGGTATCTGTTGTGTCACGTCCCAGCGGCAGACTTTTACATTTTCAGTAAACATCTTCGTCAGTCGATCGACCGCAATTTGCGAAAAATCCACACCGACAACTTGCTTGGCTGCAAGCGTCTTGAGATAGAATTCGATCCAATGCCCGGTCCCGCATCCAACATCCAAAACTTGCAGGTTGGAATGCGCCGCCAGTTCTCTTTCATGCAGTACTTCAAGGATTCCATTTTCTACGAGGTTGTAGTGGTACCTGGTCCAGTAGGCCGGCCACTCACGGTTGAGTAGATCTCCGTCAGTCTCGGCCTCCTTATGCCAAACTTTATCGAAGAATTCCTCAGGATTCTCTCGAAACTTCTGGTAGGCCTCATCTCTCGTGTAAGGGTGTTTACTCTTTGACATTACTTATTTCGATCTGAGGATTGAGGGTCAATTTTGATTTCTTGAACAGGAATTTGATTCCTTAACGTTTCGCCAACTAGGAGACGTGTCCTCGAAGGTAGTCTCCGTATCCACTCTTGCCGTATTTTTCAGCAAGCTTGAGAAGCTGCTCCTTGTCAATGAACTCGCGATAAAAAGCAACTTCTTCAATACAACCGATTTTTGTGGCCTGTCGTTCTTCGATTACCCTCACAAAAGTGGACGCTTCGTTCAATGAAGCAAACGTTCCTGTATCCAGCCAGGCGATACCACGATTGAATACGCCTACTTTGAGTTTGTCACGTTTCAGATATTCGTTATTGACTGTGGTGATTTCATATTCACCGCGCGCCGAAGGCTTAATGGTCCTGGCAATCTCCACGACGTCATTGTCATAGAAATACAAACCTGGCACCGCGTATTTTGATTTCGGGTTTTGTGGCTTTTCTTCAATGGAAATGGCTTTTCGGTTTTCATCGAACTCCACTACGCCATACCGTTCGGGATCATTTACCGGAGCAGCAAATACAATCGCCCCTTCTGGATCAGTATGTTGACGAATAAGCTGACCAAAACCGGATCCGTAAAAAATATTGTCTCCCAGTATCAAAGCAACTTTCTCGTCGCCAATAAACTGTTCGCCAATCACGAAGGCCTGAGCCAAACCGTTGGGCACTGCCTGTTCGGCATAGGAAAACTCACATCCAATCTCGCTACCATCACCTAGCAAACGCTGGAAACTGGGAAGGTCCTGCGGCGTTGAGATGACCAGAATTTCCCGGATGTCAGCGAGCATCAAGACGGATAACGGATAATAGATCATCGGTTTGTCATAAACCGGAATCAGTTGTTTTGATGTCGCAAGTGTTATCGGATGGAGCCGGGTGCCAGATCCTCCGGCCAGGATAATTCCTTTCATCGTTTCTTTCTCAATATCAAGGGTGTTCTTTGCCTGCTGGCAGTTTTACAAGGTTCCCTGGCGCTGCAATTTGTAGTCACCTGAGAGAATTTGCTCCCACCAGCTTCTGTTTTCCAGATACCAGCGAACGGTCTTGCGAAACCCGCTTTCGAAATCTTCTTCCGGTTTCCAACCAAGTTCCGATTCAATTTTTGAAGCATCGATCGCATATCGCATATCGTGACCGGGGCGATCGGTCACAAACGTAATGAGATCCGCGTATTCGTTTAGCGAACTTTTCGCGTCTTCATCGAGAGCTGGATTCGCAGCGATTGGATGTAACTCATCCAAAATGCCACATACCATACGGACCAATTCGATGTTCTGCCGCTCGTTGTCGCCACCAATATTGTATGTTTCGCCGATTCGGCCTTTCATCAGCACCGCATGCAGTGCTTTGGCATGATCAGTCACATACAGCCAGTCACGAACATTCTCCCCTTTTCCATAAACAGGAATGGGCTGTCCGCTGATCGCCTTGAGAATTACTACGGGAATGAGCTTTTCGGGAAACTGATACGGACCGTAGTTGTTTGAACAATTGGTGATGATGACCGGCAACCCATAGGTATCACACCAGGACCGAACCAGATGATCAGACGCTGCTTTACTGGCAGAGTAGGGCGAATGCGGATCGTAAGGAGTCGTTTCAGAAAAGGCTGGATCATCAGGCCCAAGCGAACCATACACTTCATCGGTTGAAATGTGATGAAAGCGAAAGACCTCTTTTCGATTCGCATCAAGTGACTCGAAGTAGTGACGGGAAACTTCCAGAAGCCTGTAAGTGCCCACGATGTTCGTCTGAATAAATGCGTCCGGGCCATCGATTGAACGGTCCACATGCGACTCAGCAGCAAGATGCATCACAGCATCAGGCTGATGCGTTTCAAAGCTGCGCTTCAGAGCGTCGTCATCGCAAATGTTCGCTTCAACGAATTCGAAATCGTCGTTGGTCGTAACATCATCCAAAGATGCCAGGTTGCCCGCGTAGGTCAGGCTATCCATGGCCACAACAGAATGTGAACAATCGCTCAACAGGTAACGGCAAAGATTGCTGCCGATAAAGCCTGCTGCGCCAGTAACGAGAATTTTCATATTAATTAGTTGCTCACTACTTCCAAATCGATTGGTGCACTCTGCTCCAGCGTTCCATCTTCAAGTTCGACAACCGCCTGCAGTCTGAATTTACCGAGCCCCAGGTCTGTTGAAGAAATCCTGACGTCCTTGCCACTTTCCAAAGTAGCTACAGTACGAAAATTCTGTCGTATTTTTACGCGTTTTCCCGAGGAAGAAACGACAGTGACCACAAAATCCTTACCAAGCACACAACGTGAATTGTTAACACTCAGATCTACACGATTGCCTTTTCGATTCACTTGAAAACCAATCTGTCTTGAAGCTTTGTTAGCAAATCGACTGCGTGAAATCGCCACGATTCGAAGCTCATGAAAGCCGTCATTCATTCCACCGGTATCTACTTGAATGCGATCCGGATTCTTCACATCTCCAACCAGAACTCCGTCGTAAAACATTTCATAACGCTGAACTGTTGAACCAGGGTCTGGTTTGATTCGAAGCTCGAAATCATCCTTGACGGGATCACCTTCCTGCAGTCCTTCGATCTCGAACTCTGGAAATTCACCGAAGGGACAGCACAATGGATCGCCCACAAGTAACGTTTGAAATGGTCCTGAAATCGACTGGTAAAACGACTCGGCCAATGTCGCGCCACGACCGTAATGCGCGTGCCATCTGGCCGTAGGTATTTTCGGCGGAATCGTGTAGGGCTCGTAAACTGTACCGCAGGCGCCAGCAGCTCCAGCATCAAGGAACTCTGAGAGTTGCGTCTGCCCGGTCTTTTGCCAAAAACCTCCATAGCTTGTGAAATTGTCACAAATAGCACCGGGCAAGAACTTGCTACCACTCTTGTTCCAGTCAAGAACAGGACTTCCAAGAGTCACTCCAATAATGCTCGCGTTGTTCTTCGGAAGCTTATCACTTCCAATGGAAGCTTCTCGCCTCATCGCTTTAAGCTCAGCAACTGCAAAGGGAAACTGCTGCTTACGCGTTCGTGAGCGAGGATCTTTGTGGTCAGCGAAATACACATGGCCGGTCGGTTTGGTCCCATCGGCTCCAACACTCGATTCCAGACGAGTCAATGAGTCTTCGAGTGTCGACTGATTTTTTCCAGTCACCGCCAAAACGGAAGAAAGAAGGTACCTTTCCCCTTGGTCGTCAGTACCGCTGGGCCATCCATTGCTGGCCCAAAAATGCCGACTCGAAAACGATCGGGTTGGAGCAAAGCCATCAGGCAGGTCCGTCATGCGAGCAATAATTGACTTGAATTGCGCATCTGACCTCAATTCCTGAAACGCTGGATCATTTTTCAGCATGGAACGATGCCCGAACCCGTTTACAAGCGCGTGCCGCAGAGTCGTAATTGTTTTCTTTTTCTCGCCAGAGAATGCGAAACATCGTGCCAGCGGATAAACAACTGCCATCTGCAACGGATGTTTCCTCGCCAACTCCAGCAAAGACCCTGATGCCGCCGTGTAATCCGCAGCGTTCAATTCCTTCATCGCTGCGTCGAATTTTTTCGCATCGCCACCAACAAATGGATTCACCGCCAGCTTTTGGCGGCGAAGAGCAGCATAGTTGTTAGCGTCAAGTTCAAGAAAGTCAGGACGATCAGAGAAAGCATTTTCGTGAAAATAGGTGAGGCTTGTAATCGACGTCCAAGGTGCGTGAAAATGGATATCGTACTTTTTTCCCGCTTGCCTGAGATAGGTAGTCAATTCAGGCTGAAAGTTAATACGAGTAGGAAATCCTGCTGAGTAGGCAACGCAGTCTATTTGTTTCTCGATGCCGCGATCTTTGAGAGCCCTCAGTAGCGGCTTTCGAATCTGCTGCTCAAACCGTTTGGTGCTGCTGCTTTCCTCACCGTGCTTCTTGATCGAAGTAATTCCACGAAGATAAAGGACATTGGATGCCGGGATACCGCGCAGATGGATGTACTGATTGGCCACCGACACAGAATCAAATGATTCTTCGTTTACAACTACCAGTGTATTTTCTGGCCCCTGCGCAACTCCACCGCGGCACGCCAAAAGCGAGATAGCGACGAAGACAAATTTGCAAATCATCCCTTTAATTTCGGTGCTTCCATGATAACGCGTTAGGTGAGGCTTTTCTGTGTTGCTTCCTGCTTGGCCAATTCCAGATCATGGTCAACCATCAACTCGGCCAGTTCTTTACAGCTGGTTTGCGCAACCCAGCCAAGTTTCTCTTTGGCTTTGGTGCAGTCGCCAAGCAACACATTAACTTCCGTGGGGCGGAAATATCTTGGATCGATTTCTACGTACTTGTTCCAGTCCAGATCAAGATACTCAAACGTGTAATCCAGGAACTGGCGAATCGTCTGGGTTTCACCAGTCGCCAATACAAAGTCATCCGGTTCGTCGGCTTGAAGCATCATCCACATGCCTTCTACATAATCTTTTGCATAGCCCCAGTCACGTTTGGCATCGAGGTTCCCCAGATAGATCTTCTCTTGCAAACCAAGTTTGATTCGCGTGGCAGCGCGTGTGATTTTTCGAGTCACGAACGTCTCGCCACGGCGCGGTGATTCGTGATTGAACAGAATTCCATTGACCGCGAACATGTCGTAGGCCTTGCGATAGTTCACCGTCTGATGGAAAGCATAAACCTTCGCACAGGCGTAAGGAGACTGCGGACAGAAAGGAGTCTTTTCAGTCTGCGGAGTCTCAAAAACATCGCCATACATTTCCGAAGAAGAAGCCTGGTAGACCCGTGCTTCCTTCTTCTTTTTGAGCTGCCGAGTCGCCTCAAGAACATTCAAGGCTCCGATTCCAGTCACTCCAACTGTATAGGCTGGAGCATCGAAGGAAACACGAACATGACTTTGCGCACCCAAATTATAGATTTCATCGGGCTCCAGATCCAAAACCAGATTGGTAATCCCCTGACCGTCAGTCAGGTCACCGTAATGCAGAAACATTTTCGCATCCAATTCGTGTGGGTCACGAT
The DNA here is from genome assembly GCA_964446085.1 of uncultured Pirellulaceae bacterium. Taxonomy (GTDB): domain Bacteria; phylum Planctomycetota; class Planctomycetia; order Pirellulales; family Pirellulaceae; genus Mariniblastus. The sequence goes on along the minus strand of CAYUNP010000008.1, from coordinate 46,848 downwards.
AGATGTGATCAATTCGCTGGGTATTGAACGAACTGCTACGACGAACAATCCCATGAACTTCGTAGCCTTTCTCAAGCAATAACTCTGCCAGGTAGGATCCATCCTGTCCGGTGATTCCCGTGATTAGCGCTTTTTTCATTTTCAGTCGTCAGGTTTCAGCAGAACTGGTGGGTTACTCTGATTTCCCAATGCTTTCGATCTCGAATCCGATTTCCGACAGCTTTTGAGCATCAAGGACGTTGCGACCATCGAACACGAAAGCCGGCTTCATCATTGTTTCGTAAATCGAACCAAAATCACAGTCACAGAATTCATCCCACTCTGTCATAACTGCAATCGCATGGGCACCATCGGCAGCAGATTCTGCACTGTTAGCCACTGTTACATTTTTGTAAAGCAGCTCTTTTTGGGCCTCTGTGAGAACCCCGCCAGGGCCGGCCATCAAATATTCGAGATCCGCTCGAATCTGATCAAGGCTGACTTTCGGATCGTAAATCGTCAATCGAGCTCGCTCTTCGAGCAGGTCACGACAGACATAAATTGCAGCCGACTCACGGGTATCGTTGGTGTCTTTCTTGAAAGCGAATCCCCAAATCGCGATCTTCTTGTCGGAGACCGTGTTGAACATTTTCTTGACGATACGTGTTGAAAAACGTCGCTTCTGATAGTCGTTCATGGCCACGACCTGCTCCCAGTACTTGGCAACTTCCGGCAAGCCGAAATGTTCGCACAGGTAAACGAGGTTCAGGATATCTTTTTGAAAACAGGAACCGCCAAATCCAACTGACGCTTTCAGGAAACGCGGTCCGATTCTGGAGTCTGTTCCAATGGCACCGGCAACTTCATCGACGTCTGCACCAGTTGCTTCGCAGAGTGCCGAAATCGCATTGATCGAACTGACTCGCTGGGCAAGAAACGCATTGGCTGTCAGCTTCGAGAGTTCACTACTCCAAAGATTCGTACGAATGATTTTGTCATCGGGAACCCAGTGCTTGTAGACATCGGCAAGCTTCTCAATTGCGGTGGTGTTGTCTCCACCGATCAGAATTCGATCGGGCTTGAGGAGATCGTCAATCGCAGTTCCTTCGGCGAGAAACTCGGGATTGCTCAATACATCAAACTTCACTCCTGAACTTGAGGAGCTGAGAATTCGCTTGACGGATTCGGCAGTGCGAACGGGAAGAGTCGACTTTTCGACAATGACTTTGTCGCTTTCGGAATACTCAGCAATCGTGCGGGCACACTTTTCGACAAACTCCAGATTGGCAGCGCGTCCAGCACCGATTCCGAAAGTCTTCGTTGGCGTGTTGACCGAAATGAAACACATGTTGGATTCGCGAATCGCACCAGGCACATCTGTCGTGAACCGAAGATTGCGGCCCCGCGCCTGCTTTACAACGTCGTAAAGACCTGGCTCATAGATCGGAAGATCTTCCGAATTCCACGCGGCGACACGATTGGGATTCAAATCTACAACATGAACATCGATGTCCGGACATTGATGGGCAATCATGGCCATCGTTGGTCCACCTACATAGCCAGCGCCAAGACAGCAGATTTTAGTTTTTTCACTCTCACTCATATTGGTTTTCTTCTTTTGCAATGTGATGAGGCCAATTTAAACCTCTCGTAAAACGTCCTGGGTGGATTCAGTGAGAAAGCTCTCGTAGGCCTTTTTCAGGCCATCCTCCAAACTGATTGACGATGTCCAGCCCGTCGACTCCATCAAGCTCATGTCAGTCCGTTTATGCATCGTTCCATCTGGTTTAGTCGGATCCGTTAAAATGTCACCCTTAAAACCGACAACTTCGGCCACTTTCTGTGCTAACTCCATGATCGAAACGTCACATCCCGTCCCAACGTTAACCAGATCAGGCGGATCATCAAGCGAACAGAGGTGCAAAATCCCTGCCGCCAGGTCATCGACATGTAAAAATTCCCGGCGGGGCTTTCCAGTACCCCAAATCGTTACCTCTGACTTACTCGACTCTTTTGCTTCATGAAATCGGCGGATCAATGCGGGCAAAACATGCGAATTGTCAGGGTGATAGTTGTCACCAGTTCCGTAAAGATTTGTAGGCATTGCCGCATGAAACAGCACACCGTACTGACGACGATAGAATTCGCACATTTTCAGGCCGGCAATCTTCGACAGGGCATATGCCTCGTTTGTTTTTTCCAGAGGGCTCGCGAGCAGGCAACTCTCAGGCATTGGTTGAGGCGATTCTCCTGGATAGATGCAGGTGCTTCCAAGATATAAAAACCGCGAAACCCGGTTGCGATAGGCTGCGTCGATGGAATTAACTGCCATGACCAGATTTTGATGCATGAACTCTGCAGGGTATGTGTTGTTGGCATGAATGCCTCCCACTTTGCCCGCACAAAAAATCACGACGTCGATCTTTGCGGTGGCAAAGAACGTTTCGACCGCTCCTTGGTCGCACAAGTCGAGTTCATGGCGATTTCGTGTAACAATTTCGTTGCATCCCGCTGAACGAAGCGCTCTGACCACAGCCCCGCCAACCATGCCACGATGGCCCGACACAAATACGCTCTGTTTTTTTAAATCGCTCATTTGTCGTGTAAATTTACGGACTCCGTCCCTTTGGGTGACATTGGATAATGTCCCCTGGAAACGAAATCATGGAGCCTTTCTCCAAAGATCAGGAAATAGATTCCGAAACTGCCTCACCGAAGCTCAAAGTGTAATAAATCCCGCGAATGACGCGAAAAGTGTCGGCGAGTCAAGCTTATCAAGGCCCTTTGGAGGGTAAATGCCAATTCCTGAATTATTGCCAAATCGGCAATTGGAGAAGAAATCCATTAGGTTCTTATACGGGTTATACGTAACACTGGGCGATGACCGGACAAGAGGTTCGTCTGGACTGATCTTCAGGTACAGCTAAAATAAGTTCTTTAATTCGACTACTGATTTCCAGTACCAAGTGTCATGGCAACAGCAACAGCATCAAGTGAATCTCATTCCGCATCATCCTCCCAAAGCAACTCAAAGCTAATGAAGGTGGCGATTCCGTACCTCGTGGCTATTGGTGCGCAGATCCCAATGTTCCTGTTGTTCTTTCGACAGATGATGAGCAAGACACATTATCAAACGATCTGGCTGGCGTTGATAGCAACCGTTGCGATCGTATGGTCTCGTTGGCCACGAGAAGAACGGACACCATTCAGAGAGAGTACTGCCAGCAACATCCTGCTTGGTGTTGGACTGATGATGGGAATTGGATCTGTTCTGTTTGTTAACACCTGGTTTTGCGCGGCCAGTGTCATGATTTTGATCACGAGCTTTCTGCTCAAAGTTGCGGATAGTGACCGTGGCCATAGCCTTTGGACGGCAGCATTGCCCTTATTTGTATTTTTGCCTTTACCCTTTAGTCGTGACACGGTCCTCATCACGTCACTTCAGCGCCATAGCGCTTGGCTAACAAGTCGGCTTTTGGATTTGCTTGGTCTTGGACACTTCCTGGACGGGACTCAAATCCAGGTGCCGGGTCGAGATGGATATGGAATTGAAGAAGCCTGCAGTGGAGTTCAATCGTTTTTTACTCTTTTGTTTATCGCTGTCGTGATGATGGTCGTTTTCCGTCGCATCAAAACCAATCTTGCGGGTGGAACGATTCTGACAATTCTCGGCATTGCTTGCGTGCTGGCCAGCATCCCATTTCCATTTATGTTTTACGTCGCTATCGCCTGCTTCCTGTGGGGCTTGTTGGGGTTTCGCGCAATGGCACTGGTGGGGGCAGCGATCTTTTGGGCAATGTTCATCAATGTCATTCGCATCCTGTTGATTCCGGTACTGGATGTGAACGGGATTGCGGACCTGACGAGTGGCTTCGGCCATATCCTGCTTGGATGGGGAGCTCTGGCCATCGGTCTGGCGCTGCTACTGAGCACGGATCAATTGCTGCTCTTCCTGTTTGGCCCCGTCGAAACAGAGGTTGGAGAATCTGGACCGTTTGGAAAACTGATCACGAGGTTTTGGAACCAGCTTGTTTCTGGGCAGGACCCCAGAGATTCGGAAAAGAAAAAGAAGCGAAAAGTGATTCCGGTAAAGGCGGGCTCAACTCGACTGGCATGGATCGTGGCTGGAATTCTCGCAGCAGGCGGTTTGTTTCAGTTGACCGACGTGGCCAGAGGTTTCTCCCACACCAAGAAAGTGCAGTTTTTCGACGCCGATATCACCAAGGCAATGAGTGAAGATGACTTGCCTCAGGAACTCAAGAACTGGTCCCGGTTTGAGACCAACGGTTATAAAACTGAACTGCGAGACCATGGCAGCGACTTGGGGCGCCGATCCGACGTTTGGCAATATCGTGCTCCCCGATGTAACGCGATCTTTTCATTCGATCAAACTTTTCCCGGCTGGCATGAGTTGACCAGCTGCTATCGCAACTCGGGCTGGAAACTGGTCGACGGAGGTCGTGTTGTAAGAACACCGGAAGCGGCGTCCGAAGATGAGAAATCATGGCCTTATGTTGAAGCCGTGTTTGAGAGAGCAACTGGCGAGAAAGGATACCTGTTATTCAGCCACTTCAATGGTGCTGGCGATCCTGAACAGGCGCCAATCAATGTGGGGACGCTTGAATCGTTCCTGACAAAGGCCAAGAACCGTCTCTCAAATCGTGTTCGCGCGAGCCTTTTCAGTTCAGAAACCTATCAGGTTCAGGTGATGGTTCAGCACTACGGTATACTCGACGACAGTGTTAAAACGGAGATCAAGGATCGGTATTTGCAAGCAAGAAATATTCTTCGCGACAAATTCATCGAACGCTCAGCCAACAAAGAGTAACCGTTTGTACAGTTGATAGCCTCGATCCTATTGGTATTGGGGCTTTTCTGTATTTCAACCACAATGCCGTTGGATTCAAGGATGATTCTTGACGTTCATTTGCCTTCAGAATTGGCGGTTGGATCGTGAAATATTTGGTTACAGGATGTGCTGGTTTTATCGGTTCGCGCGTTGCCGCGAAACTGCTCGATCAAGGTCACCAGGTTCATGGCGTTGATGACCTCAACGAGTACTACGACATCTCTCTGAAATTTCATCGACTCGAATCTCTTCAGATGAAAATCGGATTTTCGTTTGAGCAGTTCGGCATTGAGGATCGCGTTCAGGTCGATCGTCTGTTCAGCGAACACAACTTCGACGCCGTCATCAATCTCGCCGCAGCAGTTGGCGTCAGATACAGCCTGGAAAATCCTCATGTCTACATGCAGACCAACGGCACAGGAAATCTGAATATTCTTGAAGCGATGCGTGCAGCCGGAGTACGGAAGTACGTACTTGCTTCAACGTCATCACTTTATGCCGGGCAACAGATGCCCTTTCTTGAAACGTTGCCAGTCAACACACCAATCTCGCCCTACGCCGCATCGAAAAAGTCCGCCGAAGCGATGGCATGGAGCTACCATCACCTGTTTGACATCGACGTTTCGGTCGTGCGCTACTTTACGGTTTACGGACCTGCTGGCCGACCAGACATGGGGATCTTCCGGTTTGTGCGCTGGATCGCGGAAGGCGAACCGATTCGAATCTTTGGTGACGGTGAACAGTCGCGAGACTTCACCTATGTCGATGACATCGCCGAGGGTACCGTCCGCGCGCTCAAGCCGCTTGGTTTCGAGATCATCAACCTGGGCGGTGGGCAAAAGCCAATCTCCCTGAATTCAATCATCCATCTGCTTGCCGCTCGCTTCGGTCGCAAACCGATTGTAGAATATCTTCAGCCGCATCAGGCTGACATGAAATCGACCTGGGCAGACATCTCCAAAGCGAAACGTCTGCTCGACTGGGAGCCTGGCGTCTCGATCAATGAAGGACTGGAACAAAGTGCCGACTGGTATCTTTGCAATCTTCCTTGGGCTCGGGAGATTGAACTGGAACGGACCACGCTTCAACCACAGCCCCTGCCGATGGCGGGCTAGAGTGCAAACTCAATGAACATTCTGATCTCCAATGATGACGGTTGGGACGCACCCGGAATTGTCGCGTTGGTGGAAGTTGCCAGCGCTTTCGGCAAATGCACGGTCGTCGCGCCGGCTGACGAACAATCCGGTGTTAGCCATCAACTGACGTTGCGTCGACCGCTAAAGCTTGTGCAACGATCCACAAACACCTGGTCGCTCGATGGGACACCAGCTGATTGTGTTCGCGTTGCTTTGACCCAGTTCGACACCAAATTTGACCTGGTGCTCGCGGGCATTAACAACGGTGGCAACCTCGGCGCCGACATCTACGTTTCAGGCACCGTGGCGGCTGCCAGAGAAGCGACGCTATTTGGACTGCCAGCGATTGCAATCTCCCAACATCGATTGCGATTCGGCGAAGCCTTTGACTGGACCAGAACCAAAGAGCTTTGTGCAAAAGTTCTGAAACACTGTCTGGAATCCGATCCCGCGCAACGCGAATTGGTGAACATCAATTTGCCAGACATTTCTGACGCGTCATCACTACCGGAAATCGCCATCGTGGATCCTTGTCCGCTGGACCCTTCGCCTCGGCCAGCCAACTACGAATCCGAAAAAGATGGAAACATCACTCAGTTGACATTTACCGGAAAATACAACGACCGCAAGCAAACCGCAGGCTGCGACGTCGAAACATGCTTTTCAAAACGGGTTTCGATCACACGAATGTAAACAGCACAGCTTGCTAGCAGCACAGAAATTCAGACACAGCTATACGTGAACCGATAACTCTTCTATGGAAGCAATGTCAATCATCATTTGAAATTCAGTCATTGCTGGAAAAGTCATGTCTCGTCGCAAAGCACTTCGTCCATTCTCGTACCAAAATCTCGAAGACCGTAGACTCCTGGCAGCCGATTGCCTTGACGCACGCGTTTCTGTTCTCGAAGCAACCAGGACGCTTCACATTCGTCCGGTCGAACACGTAAACGCTGCCGAATTCCAGTCTGAAATAGAAGTCAGTTTCGACCGAATATCAAACGAAATTCTGGTCACCGAATACCAACCTGATTCTGGCACTTCCCTTACGTTATCACAGCGGGAAATTGGAACGCGACGTTTCGATGCTGCGACGATCGATGATCTCGTTTACATCGGAACCAATGCCAACGACTCGTTCTTCAACGGTACATCACTGGATGCTTTCATTCGCGGAAGATCCGGTGACGATTCACTTGTCGGTGGTACAGGAAACGATCGAATTTTTGGCAACGCCGGCGACGACTGGCTTGACGGGGGCTTGGGCGACGATCGCATCGATGGTGCCAATGGAGATGACCGCATCATCGGCAACCTGGGAGAAGATCTTCTTCTGGGGCATGACGGCAACGACATCATCGATGGTGGGCAAATAGGAAACACGGCAATCGTTGCCTGCCTTTCATTGGTACCAGGATCTTGCCTGGAGTCCGTCGCAGATGGAAATGACACCATTTACGGAGGCCAGGGGGACGACACAATTCGAGGTGACGGCGGCGACGATCGTATCTTCGGAAACGCGGGACGCGATTTCATTCAGGGCGGACTCGGAGATGACATCGCCTACGGAGGTGATGGAGACGATTGGCTGCTGGAGTTTTCGTCAAATTTTTCTTTCATCTCTGCGAATGACGACGGAGGCGATGACCTGCTCTATGGAGGCAACGGTAACGACCAAATCATGGGAGGCCGCGGCAACGATCGAATCTTTGGTCAGGCTGGTGATGATCTGATTGGCGACACAACCATCAATTCCGATGGTCCGACCAGGGAACCTGGAGGATTTCCATCGATATTGGCATCCGAATCGGGTGATGACTTCATCAATGGCGGCGAGGGCAATGATTCAATCTTTGGCGGATTGGGAGACGACACCCTTCTCGGTGGAAGCGGAGATGATTTGGTCAGCGGTTCGACAGTTCGTCCACAACGTGTCGTTTGTGTCGCTTCAACGGACGACGTTTGTCCTCCCAAAGCTTTTGACGGCAACGATACAATTCATGGCAACGACGGCAACGACACATTGATCGGTGGCACCGGTGATGACTCCATTTTGGGTGGAAATGGCAATGATGTGATCAACGGCGAGGAGGGAGTTGACCGTTTATTTGGACAGCTGGGCGACGATACGATCTCGGGTGGTCTTGGTAACGATTTCATCGTCGGTGATCAGGGATTCGACAGTTTATTCGGCAATGAAGGTGACGACCTGCTTTTTGGAGCCGTTCAAAATCAGAGCCAAACCCACGGAACGGATGAGCTTGATGGCGGCGAGGGTCAGGACCGACTAACCATCGATGTTTCCGATAGCCTTTTCAATGAAGACCTCGATCAGGTGATTTTCATCGTTTAAGTTTTCTTTGTTTGGCTGGGACACCGTTTTCACAACCAATGCCAGCACGCCTCTTTCCGGCAACTCATCAACGTTGCTTATAGCCGAAATTCGCCGGGACTTGAGGCAGTTCTTGAAGCAGTCAAAATGTTGCGACACTTTGACACATCTGCCGCAGTTTTTTCGTGGCAACTAGATTACGCCTCAAACGTTGCACTATCTGAGGTGCGACTTTTTATCATGTCGATCAAAGCCGATATACGCGGTATCCTTGTGGACCGAGTGTGGAGGTTCTGCGCATGTCGCGAACGATCCGACAGTTCCATTTATTAAACACGACTTTACTAATAGGGCACTCAACTCGCACTAACTGCGAATGAGTGAACGTTATGCAAGAGTTCCATTTCCCAACCTGGGTCAACAAATTCACCGTGATGTTGATTCTCGGCGGAGCAAGTGTTGCCGGCTATCTGGCAACCTGCCTTTTCGCTGGAGTCCACCCGACCGTTATCAACGTTGGTCACAAACCAACGCAACCGGTGCCGTTCAGTCACAAGTTGCATGCCGGTCAGTTGAAACTGGATTGCCGTTACTGTCACAACACGGTCGAGAAAGCAGGTCACGCTGCGATTCCGCCATCGGCGACCTGTGGTAACTGCCACGGCGGCAACCGCACGACCGGAGAAATGGTCAACGGTTCATGGCAGACCGGTCGCGACCTTGGAGTCGTTCACCCGGAAAGTACTTTGCTGGAACCAATTCGCATCAGTCTGGAAAACAACGAACGGCCTGTTCAGTGGGAACGTGTGCATGACCTGCCCGACTTCGTTTACTTCAACCATGCGGCTCACATCAGCCGCGGAGTCAGTTGCGTTTCCTGTCACGGTCGTATCGATCAAATGGAAGTCGTCGAGCAGAAAAAAACGCTTTCAATGAAGTGGTGTCTCGACTGCCACCGCAACCCGGAACCGCACTTACGTGATCCAGCTTTGGTGACTCAACTGGATTTGAAGATCGAAGATCCGGAAGCCAACGGAAAGATGTGGAAAGAAAAACTGAACATCAACCCGAACGTCAGTTGCTCAACCTGTCACCGTTAATTCGCTCGACACGCCACCCGCACTTGCCATCAACCTAACAAACGCTCAACGCGAAGCTTGCTGAACATGAACAAGCCTTACTCAAAACAAAAAGCAGCCCAGGACATCGTTAACGTTCCTGAACTGGATGAAATTCAGAACATGGACGGGTTTGACGAAGCCATCGAGCGAGATTTCGGTACCGCAACCGAAGGTTTCGAGGACGATGGCGTTTCGCGCCGTCGTTGGTTGCAAATCATGGGTGCTTCACTGGCTCTCGGTGGAGCTGCCGGTTGTCGCTTCGAAGAAGAAAAGATCGTTCCCTTTGCGTTTCGTCCTCAGGGCCGCATTCCCGGCATTCCCGAGAAGTTTGCCTCAATGATTGAGTTCGCTGGTGTCGCTCAGCCAATCATGTCGACCAACTTCGACGGGCGTCCCATCAAGCTCGACGGTAACACAAAGCATCCAAGTTCATTGGGTGCCTCGTCTTCGTTTACCCAGGCGACGATCCTTGAATTCTACGATCCGGATCGCTTGCGGACTCCGCTGAAAGTTGATCCCGGAGAAAAGCTCGTTGCTCGTGCCTTCGCCGAAACGACTTCAAATGAAATCATGAAGGTGCTGACTGCAGCTTCAAAGAACGCAGGTTCGCTTGCCGTTCTGGCCGAGCCCACCAGTTCTCCTTCGGTTCTTCGCATGAAGAAAGAACTCGAAGGCAAGGGTGCCAAATGGTACACCTTCACTTCAGTCAACGATGACAATGCGCGTGCGGGTGCGAAAGCTTCTTTCGGCAAAGTCGTTCAAACGAATTATAAACTTGAGAACGCGAAGGTCATCATCACGCTTGATGCCGATATCATCGGCGGTACCGACGCAAGCGGAATTGCCAATGCGATTGGCTTTGCCAAAAGTCGCGATGCTGATCACGGTTCAATGAGCCGCATGTATTCGGTCGAAAGCCAGTTCACGCAAACAGGTGCGTCAGCGGATCATCGACTGTCGGTTCGCTCATGTGACATGGCTGGCTTCCTCGGTTCGCTCTCCAAAGCGATCGATGCTGCGACTGCGGACGCTCAAGTCGACAAGTCTCTTCCTTATCGCGATCGTGTCCTTGCGGCAATGGCACAGGATTTCATCGACAGCCCGGGTGCGGGTGTGATTGTTGTCGGCCACAGCCAGCCAGCCGAAGTTCACGCGATGGCCAACCACCTGAATGACAAATACGGTAACGCCGGCAAGACGGTTGTTTACACCGACGCGGTTGATGCGGACCGCGATGGATGCCTTGATTCACTGGCGAAATTCGTCGCTGATGCAGCTTCCATCAAGACGTTGATCGTGCTGGGCGGAAACCCTGCATTTGCCGCTGCAGGAATCGCTGGTGTGGCCGATGCGATCTCCAGTGTTCCAACTTCGGTTCATGTTTCAACCTATCGCAACGAAACATCGAAACTCTGTAAGTGGGTCAGCAACGTTTGCCACTCGCTTGAATCCTGGAACGATGGGATTGCTGCTGATGGTTCGGTTTGTGTCGGACAGCCATTGATCAATCCGCTCTTCGGTGGGCTATCAGTGATCGAAACGCTTTCGGTTGTTGCCAACGGTGCCATGGCCAAGGGCATTGATATCGTCAAAGAAACCACGGGTCTTTCGAATTCGGCCTGGACCAGTGCTGTTCACGATGGCTTTGTCGCAGACTCTGCAGCCAAACCTGCCGAGGTCAAAGCTGGCGAAGCTTCTCTTGATGCCACCGACGCCTGGAAAAGCGAATGGGACAACAAGCTGGAAGTTGTCTTTCATGCTTCTCGCAGTGTTTACGACGGACGCTATGCCAACAACGGCTGGCTCCAGGAATTGCCCGACTTCATCTCCAAGCACACCTGGGACGGGATCATTTCCGTTTCACCGAAAACTGCTGTGGCACTTGGCCTCAAGCAAAACACGAAGGCGACTGTCACTTTGCCTGGCGGTGAAGAAGTTCGTCTGCCCGTTAACATTCAACCTGGACAAGCCAACGGATCAATCGGTTTGCCGTTGGGCTACGGCCGCACGATGGCTGGCCGCGTCGGCGGCGACACCGCTAACCGCATCAAGCCAGTTGGCAAGAGTTCCGACAAACTGCGAACGGCCGAGGCTTGGAATTTCGTCAGCGGTCTCGACGCCTCAGTCATTAATGGTTCCGGCACGAAGTACAAGCTGGCTCTGATTCAGGAGCCGTGGACGATTGATGAAATGGGGCGTAGCGGAATTCAAAACCGCATGTTCCGCGACAAGAAAAAGGACGAAACAGATCGTTCATCCCTGATTCGCGAAGGAACGCTCGAAAGTTATCAGGAGTTTCTTGAAGCTCATCCGATGGGTGAGCACGATGAGCATGGGCATGAGGAATCGGGCGGTGATCACGACCACGATCATGGTGCCGTTTTGCCGAAGAGCACTTCGTTGCCAATCGTGACCAACGTCAGCTTCAATCCCGGCGAGGGAGTTCCGGCCAAAACCAACACGCCTCAGCCGCGCGAAGAAGACAGTGACGAAGAGGGTCACGATGATGATGGCCATGGCCACCACAAACATCAGTGGCCTGAAGCATTCCACATGCACCATGAGTTGTTCGACCTGACGCCTGGTTCACGTGAGGACTACACGGCTGAAAACCCGGCGTACGAAAACGTATGGGGCATGTCGATTGACCTCAACAAGTGTATTGGCTGTAACTCCTGTGTGACGTCCTGCCAGGCAGAGAACAACATTCCTGTCGTCGGACGGGCAGAAGTTTGGCGTGGTCGTGAGATGCACTGGATTCGCATTGACCGTTACTACGGCAACAATCTTTACAACGACGACGCTGCCGAGTCGGACGACAAAGTCATCGTTCACCAGCCAGTTGCCTGTCATCACTGCGAGAACGCGCCTTGCGAGACGGTTTGTCCTGTTGCCGCAACGGTTCACAGTCGTGAAGGCCTCAACGACATGGTTTACAACCGCTGTATCGGCACACGTTACTGCGGCAACAACTGTCCTTACAAAGTTCGACGCTTCAACTTCTTCAACTACAGCGACGCCAAGACGTTCCTCAAGTATCCAGGGGCTGACAAGCTTTCACATGGTGATCGAAACCTGCAGAACCTGATGATGAACCCTGAAGTTACGATCCGTAGCCGCGGCGTGATGGAAAAGTGTACTTACTGCGTACAGCGAATTCAGAACACAAAGATCAAGGCGAAGTCAGAAGGCAATCGCAAGATCGGACCGAACGAAATCACAACTGCCTGCCAGGACGCATGTCCAACTCAGGCGATTGAATTCGGTGACTTGAACAACAAGGCATCCAAAGTCGCGAAAGCTCACGCAAATCCACGGGCTTACACGATGCTGGAAGAATTGAACAACCGACCTCGAACCAAATATTTGGCTCGGGTCAGTAACCCCCATCCATCTTTGGTCGATCGCGATGATCGCACTTCAAAATCAAAGATCGGACACTAACGATATAGATAACCAGAGGGTTCAGGCTTCTGCTCAAACCTTCTTTTGAACAAATTGAAACTGGGAAGTTTCGGCGGAAGTCACGACTTTCCAACTCCGGCTACAACCAATTTCGCCGACCGCTTTTTTGCGGTTCACGAACCAAAGAGAATTTGACATGGCAACGACAGTTGACCCAAAACAACTCGATAACACCATCGACGATCCGGCAGAACGGTCGCCATTGGTTACGGGAGGCCTGAATTACGAAGGCGTCACCGATACCGCTGCTGGCGTTTGGGATGCTGAGCGTCCGCCGATGATTTGGTGGGTGTTGCTCCTGATCGCGCTGAGCCTGCTGGGATTGCTTGGTGCTTGCGTGAATCACCTGCTGATGTCCGGAACCGGTGTCTGGGGTAACAACAACCCGGCCTATTGGGGTTGGCCAATTGTTAACTTCGTTTTTTGGGTCGGTATCGGCCACGCGGGAACGCTCATTAGTGCGATTCTGTTTCTGTTCCGTCAGAACTGGCGTACGAGTATCAACCGTGCTGCCGAAGCGATGACGATTTTCGCCGTCGTTTGTGCTGGTCTTTTCCCGGGTGTGCACATCGGTCGCGTGTGGGTTTTCTACTGGCTGTTCCCAATTCCAACTGAACACCTCGCGATGTGGCCCAACTTCCGCAGCCCGCTGCTGTGGGACGTTTTTGCGGTTTCAACTTACGCGACAGTTTCATTGCTGTTCTGGTACATGGGCATGGTTCCCGATATCGCGACCTTCCGCGATCGTACTCGCAGCAAGATCGGCAAATTCATCTACGGTCTCCTGTCACTTGGCTGGACCGGATCGTCACGAGCCTGGCATCACTATGAGATCGCCTACACGATCCTGGCTGCACTGGCGACGCCGCTGGTTCTTTCAGTACACACGATCGTAAGTTTCGACTTTGCGGTTTCGCAGCTGCCTGGTTGGCACACAACGATCTTCCCGCCGTACTTCGTTGCCGGTGCGATTTTCTCCGGCTTCGCGATGGTGGTGACGCTATTGGTGCCGGCGCGGAAATTATGTGGCGTCGAGAATTTGATCACGATTCGCCACCTTGAGAACATGAACAAGATCATCATGGCCACCGGTCTGATGGTCGGAACCGCCTATGGAATCGAATTCTTTATGGCGTGGTATTCGGGTGTTGAGTACGAGCAGTTCGCGCTCAAGAACCGGGCCTTTGGAAATTACTGGTGGGCTTACTGGATCATGGTCAGCTGTAACGTGCTGATCCCGCAGTTGTTCTGGTTCAAGTGGTGCCGTACGACGCCTTGGTTCATGGTGGTCGTCTGCATCTTTGTGAACATTGGCATGTGGTTTGAGCGATTCGTGATCACGATCACTTCGTTGTCGCGTGACTTTGTTCCATCAAGTTGGGCGTACTTCCATCCAACGTGGGTCGACCTGAGCATGCTGATCGGCAGTTTCGGTTTGTTCTTCACGCTGTTCCTGCTGTTCTGTCGCTTCCTGCCAATCATCGCGATGGCGGAAGTGAAAAGTATCATGCCTGTTGAAGGTGATCATCACTAATTGAAGAGGGTGGCACAGGCTTCCACCTGTGGTCACTCAGCGACAACCCCGGTTGTCGAATAGATTTAGAGACATTGACAATTTAAATCGGGTGGCAAACCAGGCATTCAAAGGCTGGAAGCCAATGCCTCCTAACTTTTTGGCAAAAACGATATGGCTAACGAAGAAACTAACAACTCCAGCGACGACAAAGAACTGGTCGGCCTTTTGGCTCAGTTCGATGATCCGACTTCACTGTTGGCGGCTTGCAACAATGCGCGTGAAGCTGGCTACAAGAAAATGGATGCCTTCACGCCGTTTCCGGTTCACGGAATCGATCCGGCTCTGGGAATCAAGCGATCCTTTTTGCCGTTCATCGTTTTGTCGATTGCTCTGGGTGCCGTCGTTCTCGGACTTGGAATGCAGTTCTACACCAATGGTGGTTCCAAAGGTCTGCCGACAGATCAAGTCTGGCCTTTCCCCGGGTACCAGTTTCTGATCAGTGGTAAGCCGTACTTCAGCCTTCCGGCCAACATTCCGGTTACGTTTGAAGTCATCGTTCTCTCCAGTGCGTTCGCAACGTTTTTTGGAATGTGGATCATCAACCGCTTGCCACGGCTTTCGAATCCGCTGCATCGGGTTTCACGATTCAAACGAGTCACCAATGACAAGTTCTTCCTGATGCTTGAAGCGAAGGACGAATTGTTCAAGCAGGCCGAATCGGAAGCCCAACTGAACCAATGGGGTGCCGTTGCCATTGAAGAAGTCAATCAGGACCTGACCGATACGAAGCTCCCTGCATGGATGGCTCCGGCGGCAGTTATTGGTGCTTTCCTGCTGTTGATTCCACCGATTGCCATCTTCAGTGTGTACGGTTCGACCAATCGCAAGCCTCGTCTGCACGTGGTTCCCGACATGGACTGGCAACACAAATTCAAAACGCAGGTTCTGAGTCCCAACGTTGCTGACAAAGACAATCCAAAATACCTCTTCGACAACCGTCGCGCGATGCGTCAGCCTGTTGAAGGCTCGGTTCGCTTTGGGTCCCTTGAGACTGACTCGGAAATGTTCCGTGGGATTAAAAAAGAGTTCGCCAACTCTGCAATGACGGTTGGCATCAAGCAAAACATGCTGGCAAGAACCGGTGCCCAGGATGAAGAAAATCTTCAGCAGTGGATCACCGGCTTCCCGGAAGGGTTCGAGGTCAACGAAGAAACACTGGCTCGCGGAAAAGAGCGATTCAATATTTACTGCTCCGTTTGTCATGGCTATGCCGGAAACGGTGACGGGCTTGTGAATCAACGAGCGGTCGCACTGGCGGCCAATGGTCAGGCACAGTGGACGGCGGCCAAGTCATTGCATGACCCAACGGTAAAGAATCCGGAAGCCAATCCAACTGGTCGGATCTACGACACGATCACCAACGGTCGAAACAACATGGGCCCTTACAGGGATCAGATTCCTGTTGCGGATCGCTGGGCAATTGTGGCCTATGTGAAAGCGTTGCAGGAGACCGGAATCACGCCGGAAACGGGTGCGGCCGAAAAAGACAAACCAGCTGAAGAATAGAAACGTGGCTGAGGCGTCTCGCCACAGCGACAGACTGATACTGCGGCGAGACGCCGCAGCCACAATAAAACAAACCAACACTCACCAACTACAAGCCAACTGAAATGCACGAAACACGTCCAGCGAAAATCACATCGCCGATCGTGGACCTTGGCGGGGCCCACGTGAAACTGATGCCTCTTGCCCTGATTGCAGGTGCGATCGGAATCGGCGTTGCTTTTGCAGCCAACGGCGGCATACAGCGATTCTCTCACATTTATCTGGTCAACTTTGCGTTTGTCCTGACGATGTGCATCGGCTGTCTGTTTTTTGTGACGATCTCGCACCTGACTCGTGCCGGTTGGAATGTGACCATTCGCCGAATCGCAGAGCTCTACGCTCAATGCCTTCCTGTGCTGTTTGTTCTGTTCCTGCCGATCCTGATTCCGCTGCTGTTTTCTGAAAACAGTCTCTATGTTTGGAACCAGGTTGGTTGGTCAATCGGAGCCAGCGATGCCCTGGTTGCAGAGCTCAGTGAGCCAAACGCTACTCTTCCACCACTTGAAAAACTCAAAGCGGCCTACCTGAACAAAGGTTTCTTCGCGCTCCGCTGGGTGATCTACTTCTGCATTTGGGGCACGATGGCTACGTTCTTCCTGAGAACGTCGCTCAAGCAGGACACCACTGGAAACAAGAAACTCACAAGTTGGATGCAGGCGTTCTCGGCTCCTGCGATGATCCTGTTCGCAGTATCAATTGTGTTCAGCTCATTGGATTTGCTGATGTCGCTGGAGCCACTTTGGTTCAGCACGATGTTCCCGGTTTACTTTTTCGCCGGAAGTGTACTCAGCGCCCTGGCATTGATCACGCTGACATCGCTGAACCTGCAACGCAGCGGACGCATCACCGACGAAGTCACCACGGAACACTATCACGACATGGGCAAACTGATGTTTGGCTTTGTTGTCTTTTGGGGCTACATCGCCTTCAGCCAGTTCATGCTGATTTGGTACGCCAACATTCCGGAAGAAACGTTCTGGTATGAGTACCGCATGGACTTGCAAAATGGCTGGGGAATTCTCTCCATCATTCTGCTGGTCGGCCACCTTTTCGTTCCGTTCCTGTTCATGATGGGACGCACAATGCGAAGGAACCGAAACCTGATGTTCATCGCCACGATTTACCTGTTGGTGATGCACTGGATCGATTTGTATTGGTTGGTTATGCCACAGTACTCACGTGCTGGCGGAGAGATCGCATTCGGATTCATGTCGATCCTGGGAGACCTTGCCTGCACCGTTGGTATCATCGGATTGTTCCTGGGAATCTTTTTCCTTGTTACAGGAGACAAACCGCTGGTCACCTTACAGGACCCTCGATTGGGTGAGGCTTTGAACCACGAAGTTCATTAGACAAAACAAAGGTGGCACAGGCTTCCAGCCTGTGTTCATGCAGATCACGGCCACCGACGTGCAACATTTAACTGACTAAAACCATGACTGAAACAGCACACGCAACTGACGATCACGCCCATGACCACTCATCCGGTGGGCATGGCAAGAATCGATATGACGATATTCCCGTTACAAATGTTTTGTACTACGGGGCAATTGCGGTTATTTGCACGTTGCTTTCGTTTCTGTTCGTCAAGGGTCTGCTTAACGCGATGACGGCCAGTTTCGAAGCCAAGCGACAGGCACAGATTGTAGAATCACCAGCCAATGTCGAAATTGCGAAACAGAAGAAAGTTCTCGAAGGCGGCGACGGCACGATTTCGATCGAAGAAGCCAGCAAGAAAGTTCTGGAGAAGTACGGAAAGCAATAGAGACGTAACTGAATCATACTGCGGCGAATCGCCGTAGCCAAAACCGAACAAACAACATGCAAAACGTAAACCCACAACTCAGCAACTCCATGATCGCGAAAGTGCTCCTTTCGACGATGTTGCTCTTTGCATGCGTGTTGCCAACAGTTGCTTTCGCCGACGATCCGGACATCCGCGACAAGGATCCTCTCGGAATCAACAGCGTGCCACGAGCAACTCAGGGCACGGGAGTCGAACCAAAAACCGGTACGATGATCGATCCGGATATTCACTTTCACGATCACGACAACCGGTTCGTCAAGATTGGCGACTACTTCGGCGACAAGCCGTTGATGCTTTCGTTCAACTATTCGAATTGTCCCAAGCTCTGTAGCGTTCAGCTGGAGAACATGGTCAAGTCGCTGGGGCAGGTCAAGTTTAAAGTCGGTGTCGATTTCGACATGGTCTCGGTCAGCATCGATCCACTTGAGCAAACCTCACGGGCACGCGAACAGAAAGACAAGTACGTTCACATGTACAACCAGGGTGAAAGCATTGATGGCTTCAACTTCCTGACCGGCGAAGAAGAGGCCATCGAGTATCTCGCTGAGCTTTGTGGATTCAAATACAAGTACGTTCCGTCGCAGAAACTTTACTCACATCCGCCAGTGTTTATTCTGGTTGCTCCGGGCGGCAAAATCGTACGATACATTCCGGGGCTCGATTACGATCCGGACACAATCGAAAAAGCACTGATTGAAACCTCCGAAGGCAAAATCGGCGGTTCTGCATTTGACTGGGCAACTTACGCATTGGGTTGTTTTGTCTTTGACGAGTCACGTGGAAAATACACTTTTGAGGCAATGGCAATTATGCGAGCCGGCGCCGTTTTGACGATGGTTGGTTTGATTGTAGGCCTGGTGCCTTACTGGTTCTTCCGCAGAGGTCACGCTGGTGACATCAAAGCGAAGCCTGAATCGACCGACATCGACACCAACCCTGAACACGACATCCTTTTGTCATCAACGAGCGAATAATGAACTGGTACCTACCAACACTCATTGCACAATCCAACGAAGAGATCTCAAAGATCGTCAGTGGTCAGAACAACGATACGTCTGTTCCGGCTCACGCGATCGAGCGCCCTGCTGAAGCCAGTGGAAACTGGTTCGCGTCAGGTTACTGGTTCCCGGAATCGGCTTCGGATTTCACACCGAATGTGGACTGGTTGTTCATGTTCATTTTCTGGGTGTCGCTGATTTTCTTCGCAGCGATCGTCGGATTCATGATTCACTTCTGTATCAAGTACCGTCGCAAAGACGGCAACATGGATACGGAGTCAAGTCCGTCACACAACACGAACCTCGAGATCGCCTGGTCGGTTGGACCAAGTATCCTGCTGGTGGTGATGTTCTGGTACGGAGCCGAAGGCTTCTTCGATATGAGGATTCCTCGTGATGACGCTGAGGAGATTCAGGTCACCGCATCGCGTTGGAACTGGAAGTTCACTTATCCAGATGGTGACAGCTCTTCCGAGTTGCATCTGGTCAACGGACGACCCACCGTTTTGGTCATGCAGTCAGAGGACGTGCTTCACAGCATGTACATTGCTGCGTTTCGCCAGAAAGTCGATATCGTTCCCGGTCGTTACACCTACGCCTACCTGATGCCTAACAAGGAAGGTGAATACCGCCTTGCCTGCACGGAGTACTGCGGGCAGAAGCACTCCAAGATGCGGACCATGGTGACCGTTCATGCGAGCGATAAACGTCGCAAAGAGGACACTGAGTGGATCGAAGCCGAGTATCCAGCCTGGCAAAACGGCGAACGTATCTACAAAATCAACTGCTCGGGTTGCCACAACAAGACAAACGAAGCAGGCACCGGTCCTGCATTTGGAAACTTGTGGGCCAAAGGGGAAGAGGTGCTGGAGGGTGGCAGGAAGATCAAAATCGATCGCGAGTACATCCTTAACTCTATCTGGGAACCTGGAAAAGACATTGTCAAAGGTTACGGTCCTGTTTCGAAGATGAACTCCTTCAAAGGAAAGCTCACTCAGGCAGATGTTGATCAGATCATCGCTTATCTGCAATATCTCGAGGATCCCAAAAAAGCAGACAACACGCCGGAAGGTGAACTGGAAAAGGCAAAAGAGAAACCAACCGATCCCGGAGCATAAAAAGCTTCAGCCGGTGCAAATCAATTTACGGTGCAGATCACCGTACCACATACATACGACACAATTTACCGTTCAAGTTGAACACTGTTCTCAGGAACAAAGGTAGCAATCATGGCATCCGCAGAAATCAGACAAAAGATCTTCGACACTCCGTCGGTGAACTATCTCAACCACCAGAAAGGCTGGAAGTCCTGGGCTTTCACGCTTGATCACAAGCGCATCGGGATCATGTACCTGATCGGAGTGACCGCTGCGTTGTTGCTTGCCGGAGTCTTTGCACTGGTGCTTCGTTCGCACTTGTTCTCTTACCAGGGAGCATTCCTTTCGGACGACATGTACAACCAGATGTTCACCCTGCATGGTGCCATCATGGTGTTCTCGTTCATCATCCCCAGCGTTCCTGCAGCTCTCGGAAATATGGTGCTGCCAATCATGCTCGGGGCGAAGGATGTTGCTTTCCCAAGGATGAACCTGGCCAGCTTTTACCTCTGGATCATCGGAACGGGCTGTTTGTTTGCGGCCATCCTTTCCGGGCACGGACTTGATACCGGTTGGACCTTTTACACGCCTTACAGTATCGATACATCGTCCGCGGTGATCTTTGCGACCTTTGGGGCCTTCGTCCTGGGATTCAGTTCGATCTTCACCGGTCTTAACTTCCTGGTCACCATCAACACGATGCGGATGCCTGGACAAACCTGGTTCAAGTTGCCTTTGTTTCTGTGGTCACTTTATGCCACGTCGATCATTCAGGTGCTGGCGACCCCCGTACTCGGTATCACGCTGTTGCTGCTGATCGCTGAGCGAACGATGCACATTGGTATCTTCGATCCGACATACGGTGGTGACCCGGTTCTGTTCCAGCACTTCTTCTGGTTCTACTCGCACCCTGCGGTTTACATCATGATCCTGCCTGCCATGGGCGTGATCAGTGAGCTGATTTCGGTTTACAGCCAGAAACGAATTTTCGGTTACTCGTTCATTGCGTTTTCCAGCGTCGCCATCGCGTTGCTGGGCTTCCTCGTTTGGGGACACCACATGTTCACCAGTGGCCAGTCGCCCGTGGTGACTTTGATCTTCAGTGCCATCACGTTCACCGTTGCGATTCCGTCTGCGGTGAAAGTGTTCAACTGGCTGGCGACTCTGTACAAGGGATCGATCCTGCTCAACACGCCAATGTGTTATGCATTGAGTTTCATTTTCCTGTTCGGTATCGGTGGTTTGACGGGACTGTTCCTCGGGACGCTGTCCGTTGACATTCACCTGCACGATACATACTTCGTGGTTGCTCACTTCCACTTCGTGATGGTGGGTGGAACACTGACGGCATTCCTTGGCGGCCTGTTTCACTGGTGGCCAAAGATGTTCGGCCGCATGTACAACGACTTCATGGGACGCGTTGGTTGCTTCCTGGTATTCGCCGGATTCAACCTGACGTTCTTCCCTCAGTTCGTGATGGGATCTCGCGGCATGCCTCGACGCTATGCTTCGTACGACCCCGAGTTCCAGATCTTCCACCAATGGTCGACTTTCGGTGCTTTCATTCTGGGTATTGGAATCGTGATCAGCTTCGTTGTTCTGGTTCACGCTGCCTTCCGCGGCAAGCGTTGCGGCTCGAATCCGTTCCGTGCAGCATCACTGGAATGGCAGACAAGCTCGCCTCCTGATTTCCACAACTTCATTCACAAGCCAGTCATGACTGACCCGTACGATTTCGATTCACAGGTCTACGATGAGACGCTTGATACCTACATTCCACGTGAGTTGGCTGATCCTGCAAAGGTACCACCTCGCAAGACACCTGCTCATCACTAGGGACAGGTTGATTGACGGTGGCCAAAAGCCGTCGTTAACAGGATAAATTTGTGGCTCACCGCCACAACCAAGATTTTTACTGACACAATTTTGCCAACTGCCACGGAGCCAATCATGGCCGTAGCTGACTCTGATAACATCCTCGAAGAACATCATCATCACGATCCGTTCATTGCGCACCACTTCGAATCTGCCGAACAGCAGTTCGATTCGGGCAAGCTCGGTATCTGGATTTTCCTGGTAACAGAAATTCTGTTCTTCAGTGGCCTGTTCGTCGCGTACACGCTATACCGAATTCATCATCCCGAGATTTTCCAACAGGCACACCATTTCCTGGACAAGAACCTCGGTGCGATGAACACCATTGTTCTGCTCTTCAGTAGCCTGACGATGGCTTTGGGAGTGCACGCAGCCCAGAATGGCGACAACAAAAAATGTGGCATCTATACACTGATCACCATGGTCTGTGCGGCCATGTTCCTCGGCGTCAAAGCCGTTGAGTACAGTCACAAATGGGACCTGGGAATTTTCGTCCGCAGTGCCTTTGACTATGCCGAACACCACCCCGAAGGCATCTCGCCTTACCTGATCCAGCTCAGCGTCATTCCAGTCTTGCTGCTGATTGGCTTCATCGGAGCCTCCGCATTTTCCAAGATGACCGAGAAGGATTTGCTGGCCAAGTTCTTCGGCGGGTTGGCGATCACGGTCGGCGGTTATTTTCTCGGTGCCGTCGTTGGACTTGGATTTATGGCTTTGACTGCCGATCACGATGCTCATGCGAGTCACGAAGTTGGAACTTCGCCGCTGGTCCTGCAAGCACTGACGATCGACGAAGATGAAAAGCACGACGATCATTCCCACGACGAAGGAAACCACGATCACGCTGACGACGGTCATGCTCATGGTGATGATCATGCTCACGCCGCTGGCGGAGCACACGGTGCTGCCAAGGATCCAATGCATCGCGACATTGGAACGTTCTTCAGCATCTACTATTGCATGACAGGTTTGCACGCGATTCACATCATCGCCGGCATCATCGCGCTGGCGTGGGTGTTCTGGCGTTGTCTGGCGTTGCACTGGCGACCGGATTACTTCGGACCTGTTGACTACGTTGGACTGTACTGGCACCTGGTTGACCTTATTTGGATCTACCTGTTTCCGCTGCTGTACCTGATTGACTAAACGACTTTCCAATTTTGTTGCGGCGGGAGTTCACTTCCTGCCACCTGACGATTCACTTTTTTGCTGACTAAAAATATCATGGCTGGCTCTAATCACAGCGATCATCCTCCATTCAACCATCCAGCTCCATTGCCGCTGCTGGTGGGTGTTTTCCTGGCGTTGGTTTTCCTGACGATCCTGACGCTCGTCACATCGAATATCGAACTGGCTCAGTTTGCGTTCGGGATTGCGATGCTGATCGCGACAGCCAAAGCAGCGCTTGTGTGTGCGTTTTTCATGCACATGTTCTGGGACAAAGGTTTCAACATCCTGTTCTTTCTGTCGTCGTTGCTCTTCGTTTCACTGTTTATCGGTGTCACCTTGCTCGACACGGGTGCTTACAAGGACAGCATCGATGTTTTTCCACGGGGACCTGAGCCTGCTAAAGCGGTCGCACCTGCCGATGCCCATTAAACTTTTCCACTGAGGAGACCCACATGCTGAAGCAATCGATCCATCTGCTTCCAGCACGTCAAAAACTCTATCAGGCGAAACTGGCGTTCTATCTTTTCCTGGCTTCGCTGGGGATGTTCTTTCTCGGTAGTCTGGTCACCTATCTGATTATTCGTGACCAGGCTTTCAACCCGATCCCTGACGCGGTTCCGAACTCAATTGCGACGATGGGACCGCAAGTCTACGCTCCGCTGCAGCTGCCGATTTCATTCTGGTTGAGTACCGTGCTGTTGGTGGTGGTCAGTTTTGCGCTGCATCGAGCCTGTTACATGGTTCGACGGGAGCGACAGGAAGAGTTCCGCTTCTTCCTGATCGTGGGCGGGATTGCTGCAGGCGTGTTCGTCATTGCCCAGTCTTTTGGAATGGCCCATTTGCTGGGCGAGCATCTCAGCAAAGGCGATGGTTCGATGAAGGTCTACGGCATGAGTTTCACGCTGTCCTTTCTGCACGCATTGCATGTCATCGGTGGATTGATCTTTCTTGGATTCGTAATCAACAACGCCTACAAGGAACAGTACGATCACGAGCGACACTGGACGGTGGACAATTGTGCCAGCTACTGGCATTTTCTGGATGTCGTATGGGCGGTGATGCTGATCACTTTCGTTGTTACTCGATAGTAGTATCCCGGAAAGTGTCCAAGTCGACCGGCTCGATTCCACACGCTATTTACAGCGTTTTCAGAGGATAATGTTTCACATTTGCCTCCAGGGAGTGAATGAATATGCTTCTGACCAAGCGCCTTCCTCACGGCGTTTGGAACTTCCGCGGGAATGCCACAATCATGTGGCGTGGTGATGATTCTCGCACTCAATCACTTTCTTCTTGCAACTTTGAAAGAGAGATTCACCAATGGCTTTTGCTAAATACCTGACGGAGTTTATCGGTACTTTTTTTCTTGTGTTCGTTATCTGCCTGATGACCACGCAAGCCAACGACAACACAGGGATTGTAGCGCCGATTGCGATCGGTTGTACCTTGATGATCATGGTCTTCATGGGCGGCCACGTTTCGGGCGGCCACTACAATCCAGCGGTTACTTTAGCCTGTTTTCTTCGCGGTGCCTGTAGCTGGGTGGACGTGATCCCCTACTGGATTTCCCAGGTTGCCGGTGCACTGGTTGCGGCGTTTCTTTCAAGCATCGTATTGCTTCCCGGCGAAGAAGCGTTGGCGGTTTATGCCAATGTTGGACCCTCCGCACCGCACACATTGACATCGCTTGGCCCTTGGGTCGTTGAAATTCTGTTTACCTTTGCCCTGGCACTGGTCGTTCTCAATACGGCAACATCTTCCGGCACCAAGGGTAACTCGTTCTATGGATTGGCGATCGGCTTCACCGTTGTTGTCGCTGCCTTTGCTGGCGGTGGAATTTCTGGCGGAGCTTACAATCCGGCTGTTGGTATTGGTCCCAATGTTATCCTTGGAACCATTGGCGAAAAACCCGAAGCTCTTGCCCGGCTCACGCTCTTCATCGCTGGCCCGATGATCGGTGGAGCGCTTGCTGCAGTCGTCTTCAAGATGCAGGAAGCCTGGGTTGATCACGCGGCGAAGCTTGAAGCCGAGTAACCAATGGCACGTTGAATTCGGGGTGGGCTATTGCAGATAGCCTGCCACCGTTTCGGCCATCAGTTGGTTTCCCTGGTCGTTCGGATGAAGACTATCCACACTTAAATGTTGGGACGTTGGGAACCAACAACCTGGAGGAATGAGCGGTCCCCAAAAGACCAACCGGCGAATCAACGTATCGGGAATCAGATCGAGATCGTATTCTCTTGCCAGTTGGCGATCGAGACCGTACCA
The DNA here is from genome assembly GCA_964446085.1 of uncultured Pirellulaceae bacterium. Lineage (GTDB taxonomy): Bacteria > Planctomycetota > Planctomycetia > Pirellulales > Pirellulaceae > Mariniblastus. The sequence continues at coordinate 21,630 of CAYUNP010000008.1, read as the reverse complement.
CGGATCATTGATAAACCCGTGAGGAATCTCCACGAGCACTATTTTGGCTCCGGCGCCGTGAAAGCTCTCGATCATCGAACGCAAATTCGCTTCCGTTTTCGATCGCGACTCACCATTTTTGTAATCATGACCGCCCAGCTCAATCACCACCTTGTCCGGTTTGAGATCGACGATCTCGGCAACCAGTTTTAGACCATCGTCCGTGGTGTAGCCATTGAATCCGAAATCTGCGACCGGTTGTTGAATCAGCTTCTTCAGTTCATCCGGATAACCATAGTCCGTCAGGCTATCGCCAAGACAAACAACGGGGCCTCCCGGATTACTGGAGACGTTTGTGCCAGAGGATCCCGCGTGATGATGGACAAGCCAGATCGCCCACCCCACCCATAGCAGACAAACCAGCAATTTGTGCCGCTTTGGATTCTTGATCTGAAAGTTTACGAGCAAAAGTAGGGCAACGAAAACACCAACCGCCCATGTCATTTCTGGCCACTTGATCAACAGCCACATCGGAATCAACAACAGCTCTAACCGCGTTAGCTTTTCCTGAACGACCCGGATGCTGCACCACAACAGCCACAATCCCGCGAACTCCGGGATTCGGTTGGGAAAGACAAGCAACGCCGCGACGATGAAAATAATTACCGCAATGAGTCTGAAGTATCTCATTTGTCCATTATAGCTGGTAACCAAACAGAGTTCGCACCTCTTACGCAACATGGCAGTTGGACGGCAATGCAATCTCGGCAGTTAGCCCTGTTCCCGATCCCACGTTGACCGTTTTGTGTAAGCGGTGGACCTGACTTCGTAGGCGCGCCAACACCTTATATTTGGTGCATGGAAGCGATTTCCTCGATACACGAAGACGGATTTGAAGTTAGCCAACTTTATGACGCACTCGACGTGCATCGCAACGGCTTCTACCGTTGGCTCAGGTCTTGAGAGAACATTTATCGGCAACAAGATCAAAGTCTCGCGCCGATGATTCAAGACA